>NZ_JBWZCK010000008.1:0-237686 GCF_059383555.1 Pseudarthrobacter sp. MDT1-56 | reverse complement strand
AGATGTGGGGCACCGCCCTGGGCGTCGGAACCATCGGCATCAGGTCAGCGATCTCGGTCCAGAGCGGGATCAGGTTCTCCCGGTCAAAATCCCGGTACAGCTCCTGCAGCTGGGCGGCTTCCTCGGGCGTGGGCTCCGGAGCAGTGTGCCCTGCGGCCACTGATTCGTGAGTCGTGTTCTCGGCGCTGATGGACACGTGGGCCTCCTCGGTAGGTCAGAACAATTCTTTGGCGTAGTTCGACTCTACGGAGGCGGCAGTGTGACCCCCAACATATTCTGCTGGTCAGAATTGTTTGACCGGCCCCCCGCGTACCTGCCGCGCGCTCCGCCGCAGCCGCGCCGGGCGCGCGGCCGGGTGCCTAGTCCGGCTCGGCGGGATTGGCCGCGATATCGATCTCCAACTGCCGGCAGGTTTCCCGCAGGGCCGGGACGAGGCCGCCGTCGAACACCCTGCGGAAGCGGGTCGCTGGAGTGGCGACGCTGAGCGCGCCGACCACGTGCCCGTGCCGGTTGTGCAGGGCCATTCCAAGGGCGCTCACACCATCCTCGGTGCCCTCGAAATTGGCCGCGAAGCCGTTGTTGCGGATGGCTTCAAGCTCGCGCAGGAACGTGGGGTACTCCGTCGCCGGAATGGTGTCCCCGCCAATCTCCGCGTTGTTGCTGCGGAAGAGCTGTTCGATCATATGGGTTTCCAGCTCGGCGAGCATGGCCTTGCCGCCGGAGGTTTTGTTGGCGGGCATCACGGTCCCCTGCCGGTCACCCACCCGCAATACATTGTTTCCTTCCACCGTGGCCAGGAAGCGCACTTTCGTCCCCACCCGCACCATGAGGTTGACCGTCTCGTTGAGCTGCGCGGAGAGCAGCTCCATGTGCGGCTGGGCGAGCGAGCGGAGCAGCCTGGTCCAGCTCAGGCCGGCCGGCCCGACGCCCATGGCCGGACCGGGCACATAGCGGCGGGTCTCGTCCTGTACGGCGAAACCCCGGTAGACCAGCATGGCCAGGAGGCGGTGCGCGGTGGACGGGGCAACCCCCAGCTCCTCGGCGGCGTCCTTGAGCCGCAGCGTCCCGCCGTCGCGGAGCAGCTGCAGGAGCTGCAGCGCGTTGTCGACCGCCTCGATGGAGTAGGTCGGCCGCTTCTGCACGGGCTTCCGGGCCGACTTGGACGCTGGCTTGTTCTGCACATCAGAATTGTATTGTGGTTCACCTGCGGCCGCTAGGACAGTTAGTGGCATGAATCACACACCTTCCGCTGCAGCGCCGCACCGGTCTGCGCCTGGGGCTCCTGCCCCCACCGCTGATGGGCCCGCGTCACGGTTCTCCAAAGGCTCGGCACTCGCCGTCTTCGTCTGCTGGCTTTTGGTGGTCTTCGATGGCTACGACCTCATCGTCTACGGCACCGTCCAGTCCTCCCTGATCTCCGAGACCGGCTGGGGCCTGACCAAGGCCACCGCCGGAACCATCGGGTCCATGGCCTTCCTCGGCATGATGATCGGGGCGATCTTCGCCGGCCGCATGGCCGACTCGTGGGGCCGCCGCCGCACCATCCTGGGCTGCGCCATCGTGTTCTCGATCTTCACCGTCCTGTGCGCCTTCGCCCCCAACGCCGCCGTCTTCGGCGCCCTGCGGCTCCTCGCCGGCATCGGGCTCGGCGGCCTGGTGCCCTCGGCGAACGCCCTCGTTGCCGAACTGGTCCCCACCAAATGGCGCTCCACCATTGCCACCCTGATGATGTCCGGTGTTCCGATCGGCGGATCCATCGCCGCCCTCGTCGGCATCCAGCTGATCCCCGCCTACGGTTGGCAGTCCATGTTCCTCGTGGCCGTGCTGGCCCTGGTGATCGTGGTGCCGCTTGGACTGAAATACCTTCCCGAGACCCTGGCCCCGGTCAGCGCAGCTGACAAGGCCGCCCGCAAGGCAGCCGGCAAGGCCAACCCGGTCAAGGAACCGTCCGGTTTCTCCTCCCTCCTCCGCGCCCCGTACCTGGGGGTCAGCCTGCTGTTCGCCACGGCGACCATCGCCACGCTGTTCGCCTGGTACGGGTTGGGCACCTGGCTGCCCAACCTTATGCAGCTGGCCGGCTACAACTTGGGGTCCGCCCTGACCTTCGCCCTGGCCCTCAACCTGGGTGCCGTGGCCGGCTCGGTCATCACCGCCTGGGCCGGGACCCGGTTCGGCCCGGTGCCGACCGCCATTGCCGCCGCCGCCGTCGCCGCCGGCGCCCTGATGGTGCTGGTGACAGGACCGTCGGTCACCGTCGTGTATCTCATGCTCGTCCTCGCCGGCGTCGGTACCCACGGCACGCAGTGCCTCATCATCGCCGCCGTCGCGAGCCACTATCCCGGACACCTGCGGGGAACCGCGCTGGGCTGGGCGCTGGGGACGGGCCGCATCGGCGCCGTCGCCGCACCCCAGGTCGGTGGGCTCCTGCTGGCCGCCGGGCTGGGCGTCAATTCCAACTTCCTCGCCTTTGCCGGTGCAGCCGCCATCGCCGCGGTCCTGCTCGCCGCCGTCGGCCTCAAACTCAAATCAAAATCCTCAATCTCCCCCTCAATCTCCCAAGGAGCAAGCAATGTCTGAGCACGCCACGTCCACCGAAGTCCTCGTCATCGGAGGGGGAATGGCCGGACTGGCCGGAGCCCTCGCACTGCGTGAAAACGGCGCCAACGTCACCCTCGTGGAACGTGCCCCCGAATTCGGCGAGGTCGGCGCGGGGCTGCAGATGGCCCCCAACGCCTCCCGCGTCCTCCAGCGCTGGGGACTGCTGGAAAAGGCACTGGAAATTGGTGTCCAGCCCAAGCACCTGGTCTTCCGCGACGCCGTCACCGGCGAGGAGCTGACGCGCCAGACCCTGAACGGGGAATTCGCGGACCGCTACGGCGCCCCGTACGTCGTGATCCACCGCAGCGACCTGCACCGGGTCCTGCTCGAGGGCTGCGAGGCGGCCGGCGTCACGCTGGTCAACGACGTCATGGTGGAGAGCGTCGAAACCGTCAACGGGCGCGGCGTGGCCCACACCGCAGCCGGAGTGGACTACGAGGCCGACGTCGTGATCGGCGCCGACGGACTCAAGTCCACCCTGCGTCCGCTCGTGGCCGATGACGAGCCGGTCCCGTCGGCCTATGTCGCCTACCGAGGCACCGTGCCGATCACCGAAGACACGCCCAAGACCGATCTCGAGGACGTCATCGTCTACCTCGGCCCGGACTGCCACCTCGTGCAGTACCCGCTGCGGAAGGGCGAGCTGCTGAACACCGTCGCCGTCTTCAAGTCCGCCTCTTTTGAGCGCGGCGAAGAGCAGTACGGCGGAGTGGACGAGCTTGAGGCTGCCTACAAGGATTGCGTCCCGGCCGTCCAGGAAGCACTCAAGAATCTGGCCACCGGCATCCGCTGGCCGATGTACGACCGCGACCCGATCGAAAACTGGGTCGCCGGCCGGATGGTGCTGATGGGCGACGCCGCGCACCCGATGCTCCAGTACCTCGCCCAGGGCGCCTGCCAGGCCCTCGAGGACGCCGCCGTGCTGCAGGACGTCAGCAACGGCACCGTCTTCACCGCCGACGGCGTCCACCCGGAAGCCTGGGACGGGGCGATCAGGGAATTCAACAACCTCCGCGCCGGCCGCACGGCCCGGGTGCAGCGCACCGCCCGCGTCTGGGGCGAATCCTGGCACGTCTCCGGACTGGCCCGGACGCTGCGCAACCTCCTCTTCAAGAGCCGGAAGGACAACGACTTCCGGTACAACGACTGGCTGTACGGCCAGGACGGCGACGGCGTGCCGCCGGTTCGCGTAGCCCAGCCCAGTGTTGCGGAGCGGGTTTCCGCCTGACCTGACTGCCCACAACCCCAACGCGGGGTCACTTATCGCCCATCCGAGGCCTCGGGATGGGCGCCAAGTGACCCCGCGTTGCTTGTTTGGCGGTCATCCGGTGCGTCTATAAGTCAGCAGTCCGGGAAGCCCAGGATCTGCCCGTCGCGCAGGGCGGCGGCCAGTTCGAAATGCTGGTCGACGGCGATGATGTCGGCCCGCATTCCGGGGCGGAGGCTGCCGATTTCGGTTTCCAGGCCCAGGACGCGGGCGGGGACCAGGGTTGCGGCCATGACGGCATCGGCCGGGCTGACCCCTGCAGCGATGGTCTTGCGGACAACCCCCAGCAGGGTGGCCGTTCCTCCGGCGAGGGCGCCGTTGCTCTGCAAGGTGGCCACGCCGCCTCGCACCACAACGTCGGAGGGGCCCAGCACGTAGTCGCCGTCGGGCAGGCCCGTGGCCGCCATTGAGTCCGTCACCAGCGCGATGTTCCCGGCTCCGACCAGGTCAAAGACCATCCGGATTGTCTCCGCGTCCAGGTGGACCCCGTCACCGATGAGTTCGACGACGACGGACCCGGCGGAGGCCAGCCGCAGGCAGGCTGCGACCGGCCCGGGACTCCGGTGGTGCAACGGCGGCATGCCGTTGAACAAGTGGGTCACCGTGGGCCTGGCCTGCGGTCCGAAACTTCCCGGGGCGCTGCCGATCAGGTCCGCGGCGTTCGACAGGGAGGCGGCTGTGGTCCGGGCATCGGCATCGGTATGGCCCAGCGAGGGGGTGACGCCGTGCTCCGTGAGCATTCGGACCAGCTCGCCGGCGCCCGGAAGCTCGGGAGCGTAGGTCATCGTCTTCAGGGTCCCGCCGGCTGCCTCCAGCATGTGCCGGAGCAGGTCAGGATCGGGGTCCCGGAGCCAGCGCGGGTTCTGCGCGCCGCAGCGGGCGTGCGAGAGGAATGGCCCTTCGGAGTGGATGCCCGCGATGAGCCCGTCGGCGGCCAGCGCCTTGAGAACGCCGAGCGACCGCAGCAGCTCGTCGCCGGAGGCTGTGACGAGGCTGGCCAGCAGCGTGGTGGTCCCGTTGCGGTGCAGGAAGTCCACCACCTCCCGGCAGGCCGCGTCGTCACCGGTCGGGAATCCGCCGCCGGCAGCACCATGGCAGTGGAGGTCCACAAGCCCGGGCAGAAGAAAGCTGCCGTGCGGCAGCGGGATTTCCTGCGCAGCGGGAAAATGCGCCGCATCGTAGCCGCTGGCGGGTCCTGCGTATGCAATCCGGCCACGCGTCACCGCCACCACGGAGTCCGAGGCACACGCACCGTCGCTCAGGAGGGCGCCCCGCAGGACGTAGGACCGGGCGGTGGACTCAAAGCCCCCGGGGGTCAGGATCATATGTGCCTGGTTTCTGTTGTGCGGCCCGGCGGTACCTGACGGGCGAGTCTATTGAAGACTAGCCTTGCCGCGCCGACGATGGCTGCGGACTAGACTCGAATCCGGGCGGCGGCCGGGTCTTGTGACGCGAAGGAACGCGTCCAGCGCCCGCAACAAGCCCGCGACAAGGAGGTCAGGATGGCCGGCGGCAGCCGTGAACCCGGCAGGACCGTAACCTCGAAGGTCCTCGCCATCCTCGAGGCCTTCGAGAAGTCCCGGGGTGCCCTGAGCCTGACCGATATCGCCGTAAAATCCGGGCTGCCACTGAGCACCGCCCACCGCCTGGTTAACGAGCTCACCGACTGGGGATTCCTCTCCCGCGAGCCGAACGGCCGCTACCAGCTGGGCATACGGCTCTGGGAGCTGGCCCAGAACACCGGGCGGCAGCTCCGCGACGCGGCCCGGCCCTACATCCAGGACCTTTTCTCGCTCACCGGCGAAACCGCCCATCTGGCGGTCAGGGCCGGCCACGAGGTGCTCTACATCGACCGCGTCTACGGGTCCAAGCGGGTACCCCGCGCCGGCCGGGTCGGGGGCCGGCTGCCCATGCACGCGACCGCCGTCGGGAAGGTCATCCTGGCTTTCGAGGAAGACTGGGTCCGGGATGCGTACCTGAACCGGCAGCTGGAACGGCACACCGCCCACACCCACGTGGACCCCAAAAAGCTGGCCGCCGAGCTGACCCAGTTCCGTGAACAGGGCTACGCCACCACACTGGAGGAGGTCCGGCTGGGCTCCTGCTCAATCGCGGTGCCCGTCTTCCACACCGGCAGGATCGGCGCCTCGATCGGCCTGGTACTGCCCACCAGCCAGGCCGCCACGATGACCCGGCACCTGCCGGTCCTGCGGGGCATCGCCGCCCAGATTGAGCGCGCCACGGCCCGGATCCCGCTGGAAACGCTGCTGGGAAGCCACGTCGCCGGCACGGACTGAGCAGGCGCGGTCCCCGGACCGCGGCCAGCAGCCGCACTGCCGCAAGGCGGAAACAACTGGCTTCCACTCAGCGGAAGAAAGCCCTGCCCTCCGGGAGTGATCGGGGCCACACTGGGAAATAAGAACCCCCGGCATGCACTGACGCTGCCGGCAGGACCGAAAACCAAGGAGCCCAGATGTCATCGTCGACTGAAACGGCCGGCCGCTGTCCCTTTGGCCACGGCGCCGAAGCCCCCGCCGGGCACCACGGCTACGAGCCGTTCCAGATGAAGGATCCCTTCCCCGCCTACGCCGAACTTCGGGCCGAGCAGCCCGTTATGTTCGACGAGCGGGTCGGCCTTTATGTCGTCTCCCGCTATGACGACATCAAGGCCGTCTTCGAGGACTGGGAGACCTTCTCCAGCGAAAATGCCCAGGCCCCGGTCCGCGAACGCGGCGCCGCTGCGAAGAAGATCATGGAAGACGGCGGCTTCACCGCCTACTCCGGCCTGTCCGCCCGCCGCCCGCCGGAGCACACCCGCATCCGCGCCGTGGTCCAGAAGGCCTTCACGCCCCGCCGCTACAAGGCGCTGGAACCCTTCATCCGGCAGAACGTCGTCGAACTGCTCGAAAGGATGCTGGCCCGGCCGGAACACCGCGGCGACATGGTCAAAGACCTCGCCTACGACGTCCCGACCATCACCATCCTCACCCTGATCGGCGCGGACGTCTCCCAGGTGGACACCTTCAAGCGCTGGAGCGATTCCCGTGCCGCGATGACCTGGGGCGACCTCAGCGACAAGGAACAGATCCCGCACGCCCACAACCTGGTCGAGTACTGGCAGGAATGCCTCCGCCTGGTCAAGGTGGCCCACGAGGAAGGCGGCGACAACCTCACCGCGGACCTGGTGAAGTCGCAGCAGGAGGGCGCCGAGATCTCCGACCACGAGATCGCCTCAGTCCTCTACAGCCTGCTCTTCGCCGGCCACGAGACCACCACCACGCTGATCTCCAACGCCCTCCGCGAACTCCTGGCCCGCCCCGAGCAGTGGAAGCAGCTCGTCGAGGACCCCAAGAAGATCCCCGCCGCCATCGACGAGGTCCTGCGCTACGCCGGCTCGATCGTGGGCTGGCGGCGCAAGGCCCTCAAAGACACCGAAGTCGGCGGCGTCGCGATCGAAAAGGGCGCGCAGCTGCTGCTCCTGATGGGCTCCGCCAACCGCGACGAGGACAAGTTCAACGCCGGCGAGGACTTCGACATCACCCGCCCCAACGCCCGCGAGCACCTCTCCTTCGGATTCGGCATCCACTACTGCCTGGGCAATATGCTCGCCAAGCTCCAGGCCAAAATCGCCCTCGAGGAAGTGGCCCGGCTCGCCCCGGAACTGCAGCTGGAGAAGCCGGAAGCCATCACCTTCCGCGAAAACCTCTCCTTCCGCGTCCCCGAGACCGTCCCCGTCAGCTGGAAGGCCTGAGAAATATGCAAAGCAATGAATACATCCAGTTCTTCGACGGCGGCATCGAGCCGAAGCTCGAGAACCTCGGCGGCAAGGGCGCCTCGCTGGTCACCATGACCTCCGCCGGCATGCCCGTCCCGCCCGGCTTCGTGGTCACCACCGCCCAGTTCGACGCCTTCATGGAGGAGGCCGGCATCACCCGGCACATCCACCAGCTCCTCGCCGATCTGGACCCCGAGGACATGGGCCAGGTGGACAAGGTCTCCGCCGCCATCCGCGAGGACATCTGCTCCCGGGCGGTGCCGCAGACCATGCGCGAGCTCACCGTGGGGGCCTACGAGTCCCTGATGTCCCGCTTCGACGCACCCGTCCCGGTAGCCGTCCGCTCCAGCGCCACCGCCGAAGACCTGCCGGACGCCTCCTTCGCCGGCCAGCAGGACACCTACCTCTGGCTCGACGGCGTCAAGGCCGTCACCGAACACATCCGGCAGTGCTGGGCCTCACTCTTCACCTCCCGCGCCATCATCTACCGGCTCAAGAACAACATCCCCAACGAGGGCCTGTCGATGGCCGTCGTGGTGCAGAAGATGGTCAACGCCCGCGTCTCCGGCGTCGCAATCACCATGGACCCCACCAACGGCGACCGCTCCAAAATCACCATCGACTCCTCCTACGGGGTCGGCGAGATGGTGGTCTCCGGCCAGGTCACCCCGGACAACATCATGCTGGACAAGGTCACCCTGACCGTCATCAACGAACACCTCGGCGACAAGCACGCCGAACTGATCCCGGTCGCGGGGGTCCGCGGCCTCGTCGAGCGTGAGGTCGACGCCGAACGCCGCGGCCGCCGCAGCCTCACCGACGCCGAACTCACCGCTGTCGCGCAGATGGCCAAGCGCGCCGAGAAGCACTATAAGTGCCCGCAGGACATCGAATGGGCCCTCGACACGGACCTGCCCGACGGCGAAAACCTGCTCCTGCTGCAGTCCCGCCCGGAAACCGTCCACTCCTCGAAACCGGTTGTCCCGTCCTCGGCGGCCGCCGGCGGTTACTTCAGCGGACTCAGCCCCGCGCCCGCTGCGCCCGCACCCGGTTCCACGACGCCGACGGCGGCCGGGCCGGCGCCGTCGACCGCGTCCGGCTTCAACCTCGGAAGCATCACCGCCTCGCTGCTGAAGCCCACCTTCTAGGAAATTTTGACCCGCTCGTCCGCTCTGTCACCCAGGCTCAACGCCGAGCCCGTATTGAAAGGACCGCCATGTCCCTGAAATCCTTCCCCAAACCCTCCGAGCTTCCGGTCCCCGCCGGCGCCGAGGGCTGGGAAAAGATCTATCCCTACTACCTGGTCTTCCAGGACAAACTCAAGGAGCAGGAGGACGCGAAGTTCTGGTTCTGCGACAGCCAGCACTGGCCCACCGTGTTCAAGCCCTTCGAGACCATCGGCGGCGAATTCGCGGTCAAATGCCTGGGCCAGTACAACGCCCGGCACCTGATGATCCCCAACGCCAACGGCATCGAGTTCCGCGTCCACCTCGGCTACCTCTACATGTCGCCGATCCCGGTGCCGGAGGACCAGATCGCCGCGCGTGTGCCCTTGTTCGAGCAGCGGGTGGGCCACTACTTCCAGAACTGGGACCAGCTCCTCAAGCAGTGGCACGTCAAGGTCAAGGGCACCATCGACGAGATGGAAACCATCTCCTTCCCGAAGCTCCCGGACGTGGTCCCGATGGAGGACATCCTCTCCGGCAAGGGCAAGGACGGCTCCGAGAAGCTGCTGGAGAGCTACGACCGCCTGATCCAGCTGGCGTACCAGAACTGGCAGTACCACTTCGAGTTCCTCAACCTCGGCTACATCGCCTACCTGGACTTCTTCAACTTCTGCAAGCAGGTCTTCCCCAACATCCCTGACCAGTCCATCGCCACCATGGTGCAGGGCGTGGACATGGAACTCTTCAGGCCCGATGACGAGCTCAAGCAGCTCGCAAAGCTCGCCGTCGAACTCCGGCTCCGGGCGCATTTCGGCAACACGGACGACGTCGGCGCCACCCTGGCTGCCATCGCCGCCGCCCCCGGCGGGGACCGCTGGACGGCCCAATACGAAGCCGCCAAGGACCCGTGGTTCAACTTCACCGTGGGCAACGGCTTCTACGGCCACGACAAGTACTGGAACGAACACCAGGAAATCCCGCTCGGCTACATCGCGGACTACATCCGCCGCGTGGACGAGGGCCAGGAAATCATGCGCCCGATCGAGGCCCTGATCATTGAACGCGACCGCATCATCGAGGAATACCGCGACCTGCTGGAAGGCGAAAACCAGGCGCTGTTCGACGCCAAGCGCGGGCTCGCCGCCACCGCCTACCCGTACGTGGAAAACCACAATTTCTACATCGAGCACTGGACCATGGGCGTCTTCTGGCGCAAGATCCGCGAACTCAGCCGCATGATGCAGGCCGAGGGTTTCTGGACCGAACCGGACGACCTGCTCTACCTGGGACGCAACGAGGTCCGCGACGCGCTCTTCGACCTGGTCACCGGCTGGGGCGTCGGCGCCAAACCGATCGGCCCGGACTACTGGCCGGAGGAGATCGAACGCCGCCGCGGGATCGTGGACGCGCTCAAGACCGCCCGGCCCGCCCCGGCGCTGAACACCCCGCCGGAGATCATCACCGAGCCCTTCACCCGGATGCTCTGGGGCATCACCACCGAGCAGGTCCAGCAGTGGCTGGGTGCCGGCGAAGCGGTGGAAGGCGGCGGCCTGCGCGGCATGGCAGCCTCGCCCGGCGTCGTCGAAGGCCTGGCCCGCGTGGTCACCGACGCGGACCAGCTCTCCGAGGTGCAGCAGGGGGAGATCCTGGTGGCCACCGTCACGGCACCGTCCTGGGGTCCGATCTTCGGCAAGATCAAGGCCACGGTCACGGACATCGGCGGCATGATGAGCCACGCCGCGATCGTCTGCCGCGAGTACGGCCTCCCGGCCGTGACCGGCACCGGCTCGGCCTCGACCACGATCAAGACCGGCCAGCGGCTGCGGGTGGACGGGACCAGGGGCACCGTCCAGATTCTCGACGCTGAGGAACCGGAGCTGCAGGTCGCGGGGCCGGGGGCCCACAGTCACAGTGCGCACAGCCACAGCCATGTCTGACCCGAATATGCCTGCTGAGGAATATGCCGGTGCCGGCCAGCCGGGACCGGCCGGACAGGCGGTCCAACCCGCCCGCACCGTCCTGATCACCGGTGCCGCCGGCGGACTGGGCCGGGCATTCGCGCTCGGCTTCGGCCGCCGTGGCTACCGCGTGGCGGTGGCGGACGTGAACCTCGACGGTGCGGAGGAAACAGCCAAACTGGTCCTCGACACCGGGGCTGAGGCGGCCGCCTTCCACGCCGACGTCACGAGCGTCGGCTCCACCGAGGCCCTCGCGAAAAGCTGCGCGGACTTCGGCAACGGGAGCATCGACGTCGTGCTGAACAACGCCGCGGTGTACGCGGGGGTGACCCGCAGCCCCTTCGAGGACATCGATCCGGCCGAATGGGACCTGGTGATGAACGTGAACCTCAAGGGTCCGTGGCTCGTGACCCGGGCCGCCAGCCCCTACCTGCCCGAGGGCGGGCGCGTCATCAACCTCTCCAGCGCCACGATCTTCAGCGGCTCGGAGCAGTGGCTGCACTACGTCGCCTCCAAGGGCGGCGTGGTGGCCCTGACCCGGGTGATGGCCAAGGAACTGGGCCGGCGGGGGATCACGGTCAACGCGATCGCCCCCGGCTTCACCCTCACCGAGGCCAGCTACGGGCTCATGGAGAACGCCGAGAACTACGGTGTGGATCGCGGAGCGATCAAGCGGGCCAGCCAGCCGGAGGACATTGTGGGCGCGGCGCTCTTCCTGGCCGGGCCGGACAGTTCCTATTACTCGGGGCAGACCATGGTGGTCGACGGCGGCCGCCAGTTCATCTGACTCTGCCCGCTTTGCCAACTTTCCGACTTCAACCCCAAGGAGAACCAGTGCCAACGGTTCATTTCACCGACGCCGAGGGCGACGTCCGCGACGTCCGGGGCAATCCCGGCGACTCCGTCATGGAAACCGCAGTGCGCAACGGCGTCCCCGGCATCGTGGCCGAATGCGGAGGTTCGCTGTCCTGCGCCACCTGCCACGTCTTTGTCCGCGAGGACTGCCTCTCGAAACTCCCGGCGATGGAGGACATGGAGGACGAGATGCTCTACGGCACCGCCGTGGACCGCGAGGACAACTCGCGGCTGTCCTGCCAGCTCCGCCTGACGGACGAGCTCGAACTGTTCGTCACCACCCCGGAAACCCAGGTGTAGTGATGGGCACCCAAGTTGCCGCGGCCGAGCAGCCGTCCGCCGGCGCCGCGGCGCAGCCGGAGGGCACCACCCGCACCGGCCTGCTGATCATCGGCGCCAGCCAGTCCGGCGTCCAGCTCGCCGTTTCCCTGCGGGCGCTCGGCTTCGACGAGCACATCACCCTGCTCGGCGACGAGGACCACCGCCCCTACCAGCGCCCGGCCCTGTCCAAGGAGTTCCTGCAGGGCACAGTGGAGAGCGAATCCCTGATCTTCCGCTCCAACGACTACTGGGCCGACCACAACGTGGAGCTGGTCAAGGGCGAATACATCGTCAGGATCGACAAGGAAGCGGACGGCTCGGGGGTCGCGCATGCCTCCTCGGGCAGGCAGTTCCCCTTTAAGCGCCTCGCCCTCACCGTGGGCGCCCGCGCCCGGAAACTGGAGATCGACGGCGGTGACCTCGACGGCGTGCTCTACCTGCGCAACGCCGACGACGCCCTGGCGCTCAAGGCCCGAGTGGGGGACGCGCAGGATGTTGTGGTGATCGGTGGCGGGTTCATCGGCCTCGAAGCCGCCTCCAGCCTGCAGAAGATGGGCAAGAACGTCACCGTGCTGGAATTTGGTCCGCGGCTGGTGGGCCGCGCCGTCGGCGAGGAAACCGCCGGCTACTTCCTGCAGGCCCACCGCGCCCGCGGTCTGGACATCCGGCTCAACACGAGCGCCAAACGCTTCACCGCGGACCGCGCCACAGGCGACGGCCGCCGTGCCGTCGCGGGCGTCGAACTCCAGGACGGCACCGTGCTGCCCGCGCAGATCGTGCTGGTAGGCATCGGGGTCATCCCCAACACGCAACTGGCCGAACAGCTCGGCCTCGCCGTGGACAACGGAATCGTGGTGGACCGCTTCGCGCTGGCCTCCGACGGAACCACGGTGGCGATCGGCGACTGCGCCAACATGCCCAACCCGGTGCCCGGATCCGAACCCGGCGAGCGGATCCGGCTCGAAAGCGTCAACAACGCGATCGAACACGCCAAGGTGGCCGCCTACTCGCTCACCGGCCGGCGCGAGGAATACGCCGGCATCCCGTGGTTCTGGTCCAACCAGGCCGACCTCAAACTCCAGATCGCCGGACTCTGCAACGGCTACGACCGGACTGTGCTGCGGAGGGACGAGGAACGCGGCAAATTCAGCGTCCTCTACTACCGCCAGGGCCAGGTCATCGCCGCGGACTGCGTCAACGCCCCGCTGGACTTCATGGCCGTGAAAAACGCCCTCGCCAAAGGCCAGAACATCCCCGCCGACGCCGCCGCGGACCCGGCCACACCCTTAAAGACGATCACCACGGACAGCTAACTCCACTCAGACAGTGAGCCGGCCCCACCCGAAGGAGCACTATGACCACCCCCAAGACCCCGGTTGCCGAGGCCGTCACCGCGAACCCGGTTTCCGACAACCCGGCGGCTGTTGATTCCGCGGTTGCGGACTTCGCCGCCGCGTACCCGGTCCGGCCGGTTCCGGCACCGGGACCGGTGGACACCGCCCCGATCGCCACCACCCCGGCGGCGCTCGAGGACCTCGACGGGCTGTGGCGGGCCGTGGTGCACGAGACCCGCACCCGCGGCAATGACATCCACCTGCCGATCTCGCTCGCCTTCGCCGAGCGGCTCTGCCGCGCCTACCCCGACGCCGACGCCGAACTGGTCCGGGTGGCCACCCTGCTGCACGACACCGGCTGGGCCCATGTGGACGAATCCCGCATCATCTCCGAGGGCTTCGCGGGGGATTGGCGCAAGGCCGCCATCCGCTACGAACACGAGAAACAGGGCTGCGACGTGGCCCGCCGGGTACTCCCGGGCCTGGGCTACTCCCCGGAATTTATCGAGCGGGTCTGCGTGATCATCGACGGCCATGACACCCGCCCGGGGGCCCAGTCGCTGGAGGACGCGTTGATGCGCGACGCCGACCGGCTGTGGCGCTTCGACCAGGCCGGGATTGCCTTGGCCTCCACCTGGTTCAAAATGGACCCGGCCACCTACACGGACCGGCTGGCCACGGAAATCGTGCCCGAACTCATCACCCAGGCCGCCCACGACATGGCCACCGCAGACCTGGACCGCTCCACCGCCCTGCTCAAGACGGCGGTCATCCGATGACCGCCGCGACGCACGACGCTCCGGCCCTGGCCGCCCGCGCCGGGCTCAAGCTCCCGTACACGCATGTGGACGACGTCTTTCTCAACGGCGCCTGGACCCCGGCGCGGGGCACGGGCCGCAACCCGGTCACCGATCCCGCCACCGGCGAAGTCTGGGGCTCCGTCCCGGACGGCACGCCCGAAGACGTGGACGCCGCCGTCGGCTCCGCCCGCCGGGCGTTCGACGACGGCGAGTGGCCGCGGCTGGCGCCCTCCGAACGGGCCGCGTACCTCCTGCGCATTGCCGAGGAAGTGGAGAAGCGGGCCGGGGAACTTTCGCTGACGAACACCCGCGAGAACGGATCGCCGGTCTCCGAATCCGCCGGGGCCGCGGCCAACGCCGCGGGCATTTTCCGGTACTTTGCCACCCTTGCCGACTACCTGGAGCGCGAGGACGTCCGGGCCTTCCCCAAGGGCGGTGGCGAATCCGTGGTCCGGCGCGAACCGATCGGCGTGTGCGCGCTGATTGCGCCGTGGAACTTCCCGATCAACCTTGTGGTGATCAAACTCGCCCCGGCGCTGCTGGCCGGCTGCACCGTGGTGATCAAGCCCGCGTCGCCCACCCCGCTCTCGCTCCGGGTGATTATCGACGCGGTGGCCGCGGCCGGCGTACCGGCCGGCGTCGTCAACCTCGTCACCGGTTCCGGCCGGCTGGGAGACGCGCTGGTGAAGCACCCGGACGTGGACAAGGTGGCGTTCACCGGTTCGACGCCGGTGGGCCGGAAGATCGCGGCGGCCTGCGGCGAGCTGCTGCGCCCCGTCACCCTGGAACTCGGCGGAAAATCCAGCGCGATCGTGCTGCCGGACGCGGACCTGGACGCCATGTCCAAGGTGCTGATCCGCTCCTCGATGCGCAACACCGGGCAGACCTGCTACATCTCGACCCGGATCCTGGCCCCCGCCAGCCGCTACGAGGAAGTCGTGGACATGGTCACTTCCACCATCGCCGCCGGCAAGCAGGGCGACCCGCTGGACCCGGACACGGTCTTCGGGCCCTGCGCCACGGAATCCCAGTACCGCACCGTGCTGGAGTACGTGGAGTCCGGACTGGCCGAAGGCGCCCGCGCCACCACCGGCGGGCGCGCGGCATCCCTGGGCGGCGGGCTGGAAGGCGGGTACTTCGTGGAACCCACCGTGTTCGCCGACGTCACCCCGGACATGCGGATCTCCCGTGAGGAGATCTTCGGCCCGGTCATCTGCATCCTGAAGTACAACGACGCCGGCGCCAACGCTGATGAGGCCGTTGCACTGGCGAACAACACGGAGTTCGGGCTCGGCGGGCTGGTGTTCGGAGGCGATCCGGACGCGGCGCTCGCCGTGGCGGACCGGATGGACACCGGCTCGGTGGGCATCAACTTCTTCGCCTCCAACCACGCCGCACCGTTCGGCGGCCGGCACGATTCCGGCCTCGGCACCGAGTACGGCGTCGAGGGCCTCAACGCCTACCTGAGCTGCAAGTCGATCCACCGGAAGATCTAGGCGAAGTAGACGCCGATCCGGTTTCCGTCGATTTCCTCGATCCGGATGTCGATGTCGTAGATGTCCCGCAGCACCGCCGGCTGCATGATGTCCGCCGGTGTTCCCTGGTGCAGCAGCCGGCCGTCCTTCATGGCCAGCACGGTATCCGAATAGCAGGACGCGAAGTTGATGTCATGGACCACCAGCACCACGGTCTTGTCCAGCTCATCGGCGAGCCGGCGCAGGAGCTGCATCATCTCCACCGAGTGCTTCATGTCCAGGTTGTTGAGCGGTTCGTCCAGCAGCAGGTATTCGGTGTCCTGCGCCAGCACCATGGCGATGAAGGCGCGCTGGCGCTGCCCGCCGGAGAGTTCCTCCACGAACTTGTCGGCCATCTGGGCGAGGTCGAGGTGGGCCATGGCCTCATCCACCTTGGCCTTGTCCTCCACGGTGGGGCGGCCGCCGGAGTGCGGGAACCTGCCAAAGGCCACCAGGTCGCGGACCCGCAGCCGCATGGTCAGGTGGTTCTCCTGCCGCAGGATGGCCATCGTCCTGGCGAGGTCGCGGCTGGGGGTCCGCTCCACGTCCAGCCCCGCCACGGCAACGGACCCGGAATCGAGCGGCTGAAGCCGGCTGATCAGCGAGAGCAGGGTGGATTTCCCGGCGCCGTTGGGGCCGATGATGGACGTGATGCCGCCGCGCGGAATGACGCAGCTGACATCGTCCAGCACGGTTTGGGCCCCGTAGCTCTTGGACACCTGGCGGACCTCTATCACTGGGCGGACTCCATCACTTCAGCGCGCCTTTCAGCAGCAGGAACAGGAACAGGATGCCGCCGGTGAACTCGATGATGACGCTCAGTGCGGTGTCGAAGCCAAAAACGCGCTCCAGGACCAGCTGGCCGCCCACCAGTGCCACAATCCCCAGCAGCGAAACCATGGGCAGGAGCCAGCGGTGGCTGTAGCCGCGGCAGAACTGGTAGCCCAGGCTGACCACGAGGAGCCCGAAGAACGTGACCGGGCCGACCAGCGCCGTGGAGACGGCCACGAGCAGCGAGCACACCACCAGGACGCCCATCACGGTGCGGCGGTGGTCCACGCCGACGTTGATGGCCAGATCCCGGCCCAGCGCCAGGACGTCCAGTTTGTGCCGCTGCTGCCAGGCGAAGATGCCGCCCGCCGCCACGACCACGGCGGAGATGCCCAGGATCGCGGGATCCACCGAGTTGAAACTCGCGAAGAACAGGTCCTGCAGGATGATGAATTCGCTCGGTTCCATGAGGCGCTGCAGCAGCGACGACATGCCCCGGAACAGGGTGCCCAGCACGATTCCCACCAGCAGCAGCAAATGCAGCGAGCGGGTGGCGCCGGTGAACATCCACCGGTAGAGCAGGGCACTGAAACCGACCATGAGGGCCACCTCGACGCCGAACCGCACCAGGGGCGGGGCGGTCACCAGGGCCTTGGCGCCGAGCGAGAAGGTCAGGCCGGTCTGGATCAGGATGTACAGCGAGTCGAAGCCCATGATCGACGGCGTCAGGATGCGGTTGGAGGTGACGGTCTGGAACAGCAGTGTGGAGATCCCCACCGCTGCCGCCACCACCACCATCGCGCCGACCTTGACGCCCCGCCGCGGCAGTACGTAGCCCACGTTCCCCTTGAGGTCGATGAACAGGAAGAGCGCCACCGCGGCCAGGGCCGCTGCGGCGAGGACCATCAGCACGGCCGACGGCGGGAGGCGGCGCGCACTGAGCCGCCGCGCCGCCGGAGCCAGGGCGGCCGGACCCGCGAGCATGGTGCTAGGCATTGCGTTTCCTCAACAGCAGGACCAGGAACAGGACGGCGCCGATGACGGACATGACCATGCCCACCGGGACCTCATACGGGTAGCGGATGGTGCGGCCGATGATGTCGCAGATCAGCACGAAGCCCGCGCCGAAGACTGCTGTCCACGGCACGGCACGCCTCAGGTTGTCGCCGAAAATCAGCGACACGATATTCGGCACCACCAGGCCCAGGAAAGGAACAGCGCCCACGGAGGTGACCACCACGGCCGAGATCAGCGAGACGATGACCAGGCCCAGCCGCAGGGTGCGGGCGTAGTTGAGTCCCAGGTTCGTAGTGAAGTCCTGGCCCATCCCGGCCACCGTGAAGCGGTCGGCGGCGATAAACCCGACCAGGGTCAGCAGCGCAACGATCCAGAGCAGCTCGTACCGGCCCCGCAGCACCCCGGAGAAGTCTCCCAGCATCCAGTTGCTCAGGGTCTGCAGGAGGTCGAAGCGGTAGGCGAAAAAGGTGGTGACCGCCGCGATGACGCCGCCAAGCATGATCCCCACGAGCGGAATCAACATGGTGTTGCGGGTGGGAAGCTTGCGCAGAATGGCCAGGAAAAGTGCCGTTCCCAGCACCGCGAAGATACTCGCGACCCCCATTTTGGCCAACAGCGGCGCGCCCGGAGCCAGGACCGTGACCACCAGGATGCCCAGGGTTGCCGATTCGGTGGTGCCCACGGTGGACGGCTCCACGAAGCGGTTGCGGGCCATGAGCTGCATGATCAGCCCCGCGACCGCCACCGCCATGCCGGCCAGGACCACGGCCACGGTGCGGGGCACCCGCGAGATCCAGAAGATGTCCCAGGCGGCCGGGTCATCGACCAGGAGGCGGGGAAGCGAGATGTCGCTGACGCCGACGAACATGCTGGCAACGGCGAGGATGAGGACGGCGACGGCGCCCGCGGCCAGGGCGGCGGATTCGCCGGCGCGGCCGCGAGTTCGGGGTGCCCGGCGTTCCGGAGTGCGCGTCGTGAAGGCGCGGGTGCGCGCCGCCGTCGTCGTCGTCATGTCTTATCCCGGCGTCAGGCAACGGTGTCGGCGACGGCGTCGATCATCGCCTGGACGTTGTTCAACCCGTAGCCGACGAGGTACCAGCCGGCCGGGTCGAGGTTGACGACCTTGCCGTTCTGCCCGGCGTTGGTGGACTTCACCAGGTCGTTGTCCAGGACGGCGTTGGAGGCCGTGGCATCGGATCCCGTGGCGCTGTCGCGGTTGACGACGTAGAGGATGTCCGGGTTGGTTTCCTTAATGAACTCGAAGGAGACGGCTTCGCCGTGGGAGGCGTCCGCCGTGATGTCGGCGGCGGTCTTGACGCCGAGGACGTCGTGGATGATGCCGAAGCGGGAACCTGCGCCGTAGGCCGTCACCTCCCCGCCGGAAGTCAGCACGATCAGGCCCGTGCCGGCGCCGGCCGCCTTGGCCTGGGTCTCGCTGATCTTCGATTCGATGGCGGCGAGCTTCTCGGTGACCTGGGCTTCCTTCCCGAAGATCTTGCCGAGGGTGGCAGTCTGGGACTTGAAGCTCTCCATCGGCTGGGCCGCGTCCAGTGTCAGGTCGATGGTGGGGGCGATCTTGCTCAGTTCCCCATAGGCTCCGGCGGTGCGGCCGGAGATGATGATGAGGTCCGGGGCGCCCGCGCTGATGGCCTCAAAGTCGGGCTCCTTCATTGAGCCGATCTTGGTGAAGCGTTCCTCGGAGTACTTCTTCAATGCCGCCGGGTAGGTGGCCTTCGGGACGCCGTCCGGCTCCACGCCCAGCGCGTCCATGGTGTCCAGCACGCCGAGGTCGAAGGTAAAGACCGTCTCAGGGCTGACCGGAACGTCGGAGGTGGTCCCCTGCGCGTGTTCCACAGTGATCGTCGCGGGCTTCTCAGCCGCGGCCGTGCCGACCGTTGCGGCCTGGCCACAACCGGTAAGGGCAAACAGCAGGGCTGCCGTGAGTGCTCCGAGGCCTGGCTTGAGTCTGATAATCACTTCTGGTCTCCGCGCTGCTAATACATCACATAAATGTTGTCTAATAGGTCAAGCCTGACTATATAGGCAAGGCTTACCTAATTTCTAACCGTGAAGTGAGCGCGGAGCTGCTCAGGCCATCAGCGTGAGAACCGCAATCCGGTATCCCTGGGCCGAGTCGACAAGCTGGTAGCAGAACCGCTCAGGCGGCCTGCCGGCGTAGGACCAGGTGACATCGGCCCAGACGGTGCCCGGAGCCTCGCCCATGATGGCGATCTGCTTCGCAACGTCGTTCACCCCGCCGTACTGGTCAAAAGCGGACGTGAAGAATTCCTCGGTCTGGCGGGCGTCACTGACCGGGATCGACGTGCCGGGGAACAGGAGGAGTGACGGCACCGCATACATGCCGGCGATCGCTGTGGCATCGCGCGCGAGCAGCGCCGACGCGTAGCGCTCGAAGAATGCGTTTACCTTCTCCGTCGTCTCGTTCATGGCTTCAGCCTACAAATCCGCCGGGTCCCGCGCACGCACTTTCTGCAGGCGGGCGGGGCCGCCCTCGGGTAAATCGGCCCTACCGGCAGGATGGCGGCCGGGCCGATAATCGGGGTATCCACCCCTTGCAGACTATGGAGGCGATCGACGTGTCGGTTTATACGCTGGGAATTTGGTTGGTACACCCGGGCCGCGAGAATGATTTCGTGCAAGCCTGGCGGGATCTGGCCCGGAAGACCCAGGAAGACTTCCCGCACGGGAAGGCCGTGCTGATGCATGACCACGACGTCCGGAACCGGTTCATCAGCACCGGCCCGTGGGAATCCCTGGAACAGATCGAGCAGTGGCGGGGGTCCGCGATGTTCAAGCAGAGCATGGAGGGCATGCGCGAGATGCTGGAGCATTTCGAGGCGCGCACCCTGGACGAGGCCGCCAGCATTGGCTTGGATGCCCCCTAGCCGCGCTCTTGAAGGCGGCCGCCCCGAGGTGGGGCCACTCAGCGCCCATCCGATGAACGCCACGTGACCCCGCGTTGCTCCCGTTCAGGTGAACAGGTTTTCGCCGACGAACCCGCCCTCCCGGCACCCCGGCGGGATGGCGAACACGGCCGAGCCGATCGGCGTCGTCCACTGATTGAGCATGTCCATTTCATCGAGCCGGCGCTGGATGGGCGTGAACTGCTTGTCGACGTCGGCCTGGTAGGACACGAAGATCAGCCCCGAGTCCGAGACGCCTCCGGCGCCGGGGGCGGCATCGTAGTTGTACGCCCGCCGGAAGATCCGCTGGGAACTGACCTCGGGCCGGGCCCGGCGCAGGTGCGACACGTCCGAGATCACCGGGAACCCGAGCCTGGAGACGGCCGCGAAGTCGGGCTCGTCGTGCTCCTGCGCCCCGGTCAGCGGTGCGCCGTTGGATATCCGGCGGCCCACGGATTCCTCCCGGCCCACGCGGTCCACCTCGTCCCACTTGTCCAGGTTCATCGCGATCCGGCGGATGACCACGGACGTGCCGTTGTCCGTCCACGCGGGAAGGTCCCCGCCGCCCCAGACCACGCGTTCAGCGTCGGTGCTGTCCGGCGCCGGATTCGAGGTTCCGTCCACCTGGCCAAAGAGGTTCCGCATGGTGGTCCCGGGCTTTTCGCTGCCATACGAACGCCGGAAGCCGGTCTGCACCCAGCGGACGGTCGCGAAGCTCCGGCTGTCCTTGAGGAGCATTCGTTGGGCATGCGCCACGGTCAACGGATCATCCGCGCAGATTTGCAGCAGCAGATCGCCGTCGGAGAATCCGGGCTGCAGCCGGTCGATGCTGAAGGCCGGCAGCGGCTTCAACCAGCCCGGCGCCCGGGCGGGGTCAACCGCGGCAACCAGCCCGGGCCCAAAGCCGAACGTGACGGTGAGCCGGGCCGGCACCTGGGCAAGCTCGCCCTCGGTGTCGGCCAGGGCCGGTTTTCCCGCGGCGAGGTTCGCGGCGTCGTCGCTGAGGAGCCGCAGCAGCGCCCTGACCCCGGCGCGCGTCGTTCCCGGCAGCAGATCCAGCGCGACAAAAACGCCGTGGGCCTGCGCGGCCGTCGTAATTCCGGCCTGCCGGTCGCCGTAAAAGGGGACAACACCGCCGCCGTGGACGCCCTCCGCAGGCCCGGTCCGTGCGGACTTTCCGGCCTCCTGGGCGTCCGCCCCGGCGAGGTGGGCGCCGGCCGCGGCCAGCGCCCCCAGCCCTACGGCCGCACCGCCGAAGAGCAGGCCGCGCCGCGGCAGTTTCTTCGGGGCATCGGGCCCGTCACTGCCCGGGGTTGGGCCCGCGGGCTGCTGGTCGCCGGCCGTCATGTCGAGGTCGGCGTCGGCGCGGAAGTGGGGGCGCTGCCGGAGGGCTGGCCGTGGGACATGCCGGCGCCTCCTTCCTCGACGTAGTTCTCGTTGGCGCCGCTGAAGTCCTTCGCCACGGCGGTGAATTCCAAGCTTCCGCCGTCCGCCAGCGCCAGCGTGAACGCCACCTCAGTGCCGGCAGTGATGGGCGCGGTCAGACCCATCAGCATGAGGTGGTTGGCGCCCGGCTCCAAGGTCAGTTCGCCGCCGGCCGGGATGACAAAGCCGCCCTCCTTGGCCTGCATCTGCATGGCGCCGGTGGATCCCGCGACTGTTTCGTGCAGTTCGACCATCCGGGCTGCGGGGGTCGAGGCGCCGGTGACGGTGATGTCGGCGTCGGAGGTGTTCTTGATGACGCCGAATCCGCCGGTCATGCCGGAAGCGGCGGCTTTGACCCACGGCTGGCTGACCGCCGCGGCGGAGGTGCTGGACGGGGACGCGACGGCAGCAGACGCCGACGGTGCCGGCGTCGAGGCCTGGGGAGCGCAGCCGGTAAGTGCCAGGGCCGCGGCGGCGAGAACCGAAAGGGCGGGGAACATGAGGGTCTTGGACATGGTGGTGCTCCTGAATTGTGGCAGGCGGCCGCCTCGGGCCGGCCTGGAAAGTGTTATTCGCTGGGGGATTGTGCGTTGCGTTTGATGCGCCGGAGGCCTGCGAGGACCAGGTAGGTGCCGAGGCCCGCGGCCGCAGCTATTCCGGCGGCCGGCAGCCAGCCGGGCACACCGGCACCGTCCCCGGCGCCGGTGGCGGCAGCCGCGGTGGTTTCAACGCTGGCCGCCGGGCTGGCGGAGGCTGCGGGCGCAGCGGCGGCAGGATTGCCGACGCGGAACCCGTAGCTGCCACTGATCGGGTGACCATCCGCGGAGACCACCCGCCAGCTGACCTGGTAGCCGCCGTCGGGGAGTTCCGGGAGCGCCTGGGTCAGCGTTTCCCGGCTGAGCACCGCGGCGCCGCTGACCCAGTTCTTGGCGTTGTCATCGACAACACGGACCTCGTGGCCGAGCGCGAGCAGGGGCGAACTGAAGGCCAAGGTGATGCTGGCAGGTGTCTTGTCCAGGCGCTCATCGGGCGCCGGGCTGGACGAAATCAGCTGGTCGTGGGCGAAGGCCGCCGGTGCTGCTGGGAGGCTGGCGCCTACGCAGAGCAGAACGGCGGCGAGCAGGGTTGCTCCCAAACCAGGATTCCGCCATGCTTTCAAGGATTTTCTTGTCATGGCTGCTTCCCGCCCCGGCGCTGACTTGGCAGCGTGGCGGGGCTTATCGGGTGAAAGGCGCCGGGCGCCTAGGACGCGAGCGGAAGCAGGGGAGGCCCGCGGTGGCGCATCACCAGCAGTGGTGCGCCGAGGTTGGGCAGCGGGCGGACGGGCCAATTGGCGGGCAGGGCGGCCGGGGCCGGGCGCACCGGCAGGGGCAGGAAAAGCGGGAGGAAGGCGGTTACGCGCAGGCGCATGGCGTGAATCAGCCGGAGGGCGGCGACCTCGCCGTGACGCAGGATGGCCACGGTCAGGATGGCGGCGACGGCGTGGCCCAGCCACATCAGTGGCGAGGCCTGGTCCGCAGCGGAGGAGAGGACCGTGCCGGCGCCAGGTTCCAGCGCGGGGGAGTGGGCCAGGTGGCCGCCGGCCGAAGCGATGGACCCATGGGGATCCGCTGCTCCGCTGAACAGCCAGTGGAAAAGTCCCTGGCTCAGTGCCACCCCGGCGGAGAGCCGCCACAAGGACAGCCCGCGGCCCGTGAGCGCGGTGCAGACCAGCCCGGACAGTGCCAGCGCCAGCAGGAGGAGGGGAAGTTCGGGGGCGTTGCCTCCGGCCAGGAAGTGCGAACCGGCGGCGACGGAGGTCGCGACGATGGCGCCGATCCAGCCACGTACAAGGCGCAGGCCGCGTGCCGTCATTCTTCCTCCTCGCTCACGGGTAATTCTACAGGCTGTCGAAGATGCCTCGACGTGGATCTCAGCCCTGCGGCCGCGGTTTGGTGGGGAACAACGGGCGGCAGTCGGTGCAGACGTCGTCGTCGGCATCCGTCGATCCGCTGCGGCCCAGCGTGACCTTGCGCTCCAGCTCCAGGCGGGCGTGCAGGGCCCATGCCATCACGGCCACGGACAGGAGGCCGACGGCGGCTTGGGCTGCCGGAAGTGCCTCCCTCGTCGAGCTCGCCCACACCAGGCCGAAGAGGCCCAGTACGGGCCAGCGCAGATCGCACAGCGTGGCCGCCGCGCCGATCGGCGCGTTCACGTAGCTGCCCACCAGGAAGCCGGTCAGGACCGACCCCGCACCCACCAGGGCGTAGCCCGTCCAGCTGGTGCCGGCGCCGGCAATCATGCCGTTGGCGGCCATCAGGAAGACCGCGGCGAGGCCGGCCGCGACGACGGTCGCGGCCACGCGTGACCGGGACCAGTTGCGGAGCACCTGCGGGAGCTGCCGGACGCGGTTCAGCCCGGCGGGCGCCTGATCCGTGCCCGTGGGGAGGTGCTCTTCGGGCCTGCTGTTGACTGTCATGGCTGCTCCTGGTCTGGGGCGGGGTGTCGTGGCTGCAGGGCGGTCCAGATGATCACGGTGACCACCAGGGCGATGGAGAGGAAGCCGAGCCCGGAATACCCGACGGCGGCCAGCACCGGACCGGCCAGCGCGCCGCCGGTCGCCCCGGCTGCGTTCATGCTCAGGTCCGAAATTCCCTGGATCGCCGGTCGGTCCTGCACATGGGCCGACTCGGCCACCAGGGCAGAGCCGGCAACCACCGAGGCGGACCAGCCCAGCCCCAGCAGGATCAGGCTCGCGGTCACGGCGGCGCCGGAATCCGGCGCGACGCCGGCCAGCACCAGCGAAACCAGCAGCATGCCCTGGCCCAGCAGGATCGTTGGCACCCGCCCGGCCTTGTCCGCCATCCAGCCGAAAACGGGGGACAGGGCGTACATGCCGGCGATGTGCAGGCTGATTGTCAGGCCGACCACCGTGAGGCTGGCCCCGTGGTCGCGCAGGTGCACGGGGGTCATCGACATGAGCGCCACCATCGTGGCGTGGCTGAGGGCGACGGCGGCCACGGCATACCGCGCCCTGAGGTTGCTTCGCAAAATCCGCAGCCCGCTCTTGGGCTGCGGCGCTTCCAGGTCGGGCACACGGGAGGCCATGGCGGTGAGGAGGGGGTCAGGCCGCAGGCCGGTCGCATAGACGACGGCGGCCGCGAGCTGGGCGGCCACGGAGAACGCGAACGCGCCCGTCAGCGGGGGCAGGCCAAGGGCGGCGCCGACGGTCTCGCCGGGACCGAAGAGATTCGGGCCCAGGACGGCACCGATTGTGGTGGACCACACCACAATCGAGAGGTCCCGGCCCCTGGATCCGGGGCGGGCAAGGTCGGTGGCGGCGAATCGGGCCTGCAGATTCACTGCCGAGCCCGCACCGAGGAGCATGAGGCCCAGCAGCAGCAACGGAAAGACGCCCAGCGCGGCGGAGCTGATCGCCGTGACGGCTCCCGCGCCGGCAATCAGGGCGCCGGTTGAGAGCGAGATGCGCCGGCCGCGGGCCTGGGCCAGCCGGGCCAGGGGGACGGCGGCGAAGGCGGCGCCGAGGGTGCTCATCGTGGCGGCCATGCCGGACCAGGCGTTGGACCCGGAGAGCTGGGCTGCCAGCAGGGAGCCCAGGGAAAGCGTCGCTCCCATACCGATGCCGCCGAGGATCTGGCCTCCGACGAGGACGGAGACCACGCGGCGCTGGAGTCGCTGATTTTCCAGTCCGGGCGGGGCCGTGGCGGCGATTCGTTCCGGGCTGTTGGCCTGGTCTGGCTTCAAGCCTTCCGGCCGTTCCTGCGTGTTCATGGCGATCCTTCGGGGCTCCCGGGCATGGCCCCTGCAGCCGGGGACTTCTTCAATATACCCTATGGGGTATTATTGTTGTATTAGGTGCGGCACCCGCGGCACCCCGAAATTGGAGTTCGTATGTGCGCTGCAGTTCGTTGTAACCGTTGTGGAAAAATCACCTGGGCCGGCTGCGGCGAGCACGTCGACTCGGTCATGGCCGATGTACCCCAGGACCAGCGCTGCACCTGCGACGGCTAACAGTCGCGGTGTGGCCCGGAGTTCAGTAGGCCGGGCCGCCAGCATTGTCTGCGACTGGTCCTAGCCGCACGTTTCGACGCCGGCCAGCGCCGTGAGGACTGCAGGCAGGAGCGCGCCGTTCCGTCCCCAGACCGGGTCGAAGACCTCCACGTACCAGGACTCTGCCAGCAGCAGGGCAAGGGTGTCGTTGGCCTCCTCGGACCAGTCGCGGAGTTGCTCGTCGTTTGCCGGGCCTTCGCTGCTGCCCAGGACCGTCGCTACTTCGCCGTCCCGCAGGGTGACGGGAATGGAAGACTGGCTCGCTTCGCCTGGAGCGTGGGCCACGGTCACCAGATCGGTCCGCCCGGACAGCCCCAGGAGCGCGGACGCTGACTCCACACTGCAGAATCCCGTCACGTAGGCGCGCTGCGAGTGCCCCTCTCCGAGCACGCCGGGTTGTGATTCCTTGGTAAATAGCCCGCTCCGGTTCAGTTCCGCGAGCTCGCCAGCGATGTCCTTCGTCTCATAGTCGTAGCTCGGGGAAAATGTTCCCGGCTGGTACTCGCTGCGGCCTTCCAGCCAGCGCGCGGTCAGCTCGCCGGCCGCCGGGATCGTGCCCGCCTGCCGCCAGACCTCGCGGTCCGCCAGGAGCCGCCCGAAAGTGTCCCGTTCGGTGGTGTATCTGTCTTCTGCCATCGGATCTACGCCTCCCTGGCGTTGGTGCCGGCGGGGCTGATCGCAGAGTGCTGCCGCAGCAGCAGGGCGAGGCGCCCGCAGCTCAGCTGCAGAGCCTCCAGCTCACGCCGGCTGTACCTATGAATAACGTGATGGACCAGCTCCGGCAACTCCCCGGCGCGTGGTCAGTGGAAGGTCCTGCACCTCCTGAGGTCTGCGGGTTTACTAAGCAGGCTAGGCCAGCGGGGTCCGACAGTGCAGGATTTTGTCCTACTGCGTCACGGCAGGCAACCCGGGGTAACACTGGGCGCCCGACAAGCTGATCCGACTCCCAGGCAGGCGGCGGCGAGCCCCCGCTATGGACATTCCCGCCCATGCGTACCCCGTCCCACCCGACATGGGCCTGGGATCCGCCCGTCGTATTAGAGTTCACACTGGGGTACACCCCAGGACGAAGTTTTCAGCAACCGCCGCGAATCCGCGGCGAAGAAGCACCCGGGAGTCATCAGTGCGGCACGGATCCAAGCCCACCATCCGCGACGTCGCGGAGTCGGCGGGAGTGTCCCTGACCACGGTCTCGTATGTGCTTTCCGGCCGCCCCGGCGGAAACACCCGGATCAGCCAGCCCACCCAGGACCGCGTCCATGCCGCGGCCCAAGAGCTCGGGTATGTGCCCAACAGGGCCGCCCGAGGGATGCGGCGCGGACGCACCGACGTCGTGGCCGTGGCGATCACCGACCTCGACGATTCCGGGGACCGCGCGCTCGCCGCAGCGGCGGCCAGGATCTTGCCCCGGCACGGCTACCAGCCGGTCGTCCTGGTGGGCGAAAGCTGGCGGCAGTTCATGCTCTCCGGCGGCGCCGATGGCGTCATTCTCGGCTCTGTGCCGGCGGACCGCACCGCCGCCGACGTCGAAGCGATGGTGGAACTTGTGGAGCGCGGCGTGACCGTGCTGATCTTCTCGGGCAACCCGCAGCCGGACGGCGTCGACGTGCTCGTGCCAGGAACCACGGGGACGGCGGCCGCCCTCGCGGAGCTCGCCCTCGACCGGATGATTTCCCGGCTGCAGGACTAGAGACCCGGCATCTGAAGGCCAGCCGCAGGCATCGGTCCCGGGGATAGCCTCAAACCTTTGCGGCAGAAACGGCGTCGGAAACCCGCCCTTGTCATCTAAACTGAAAACGTTTACAGTATTCAAAAGCCGGCGTGATTGGATTCACAACCGGCTCCTCATTCCGGCCCGGAAGGGCTGGAGCAGCAGACCCGGCCGACTCAAAGGAGAGGGCATCCGTGGCAAACATCCATGACGTGGCAAAACTTGCCGGCGTGTCGATCGCCAGCGTCTCACGCATGCTTGCTGGGGAAAACGTCCGCAGCGCCGAAGCGATCAGACGGGCCATCACTGATCTCGGCTACCGGCCCAACGCCAGTGCGCGCGGGCTGCGCCTGGGCAAGCATCACAGCATTGCGGTGATTGTCCCTGACATTTCCAACCCGTACTTCGCCGCGCTGGTCCGGGGCATCGAAGAACGCGCCATGACACAGGGTTTCCGAATCGTCGTGGCCAGCAGCGATGAGCAGTTCAGCGCGGAACAGGAACTCCTGGGCAACCTGATCGACGCCGTCGACGCTGTCGCGATTGTCCCGGCCGAGGAAGGCGACCGCACCCGCAGGATGCTGGCGGGCCTCAACAAACCGGTAGTGCTGATCGACCGGACGGTGGGTGATGAGCCGGGCTTCGACCTGGTCCATGTCGACAACGCCAGCGGTGCCGAAGCAGCCGCGGACTATCTCCTGTCCCTGGGGCACCGCAACTTCGGCGTCATCAGCGGACGCCAGGACACCGTTCCGGGACGGGTTCGCCACCAGGTCTTCCTTCAGACCCTGGCTGACGCCGGCATCCAGGTCCCCGCCCAAGCCGTCAAAATCGGCGAATTCAGCCGGGACTTCGGCCGTCACGCCGCCCAGGAACTGATCGACAGTCCCACCGGAATGACTGCTCTGTTCGTGGGCAACAACACGATGGCACAGGGTGCCCTGCTCTCCCTTCACGCCGCCGGGGTTTCAATCCCCGGTCAACTTTCCTTCCTTTGCTTTGACGACTTTGACCTTGCTGAACTGCTCCCGGCGCCCGTCACCGTGATCTCAAGGCCCGCCATCGCTGAGGGACACGCCGCCGCGGACCTCCTGCTTGAGCGGATTGAACGATTCGGCAGCCCCAAACAGCCACCCCTGGAGCACAAAGTCCTGCCGGTGAGCCTGACCATCCGGCAGTCCTGTTCCGCCCCTGCCTCCAACTGACGCTCCCAACTGACCACATCATTAAGGAACCCCATGACGACAACTGCGCCCGAAAACGGGAATGTACTGGTGATCGGAAGCATCACCTGCGACCTGACAAGTTTCAGTGACCGACTGCCGCAGCCCGGCGAAACAGTCCTCGGAAACGCCTTCACGATGGTGCTCGGCGGCAAAGGCGCCAACCAAGCGCTGGCGGCGGCGCGCGCCGGGAGCCGGGTTTCCCTGATCGGAAGCGTGGGCAATGACAGCTTCAGCGAGCTGGTCCTCGGGACCTTGGCAGAGGAGCACATCGACACCACGCACGTGATGCGCACGGAGGGACCCACCGGAATCGCCCACATCAGGGTGGATGCGTCGGCGGAAAACGACATCGTAATGATTCCGCTCGCCAACTCCCGGCTGAGCCCCGGCCACATCAGGAAGGTCCTGGGCCAGTCCGGGCGTCCCGCCAAGGTCGCCCTGATCCAGCTGGAGATCCCGCACGAATCCGCGCTGGAGGCGGCCCGCGCGTGCAAAGCCCGCGGCATCACCGTCATTCTGGACCCTGCCCCGGCTCCCGCGACGGCCCTGGACGAGGACTTCTGGCCGCACGTGGACATCGTCACCCCCAACGAGACCGAAGCGCGCCTGATTACCGGAATCGAGGTAGCCGATCACGAATCAGCCACCGCGGCGGGCCGCTGGTTCACCGACCGGGGCGTGCGGCGTGCCGTTGTCACCCTGGCCGGCGCCGGCGCCGTCGTCGTTGAACGAACCTCCTCAGACAGCACGGCCGTGACCTGGCAGGAACCCTTCCGCGTCACGGCGGTGGACACGACGGCCGCAGGCGATGCCTTTGCCGGTGTGCTTGGCAGCGCGCTGGCCGAAGGCCTGGACTGGGACGAGTCGCTGCGGCGCGCAATGGCCGGCGGCGCGCTGGCTGTCACCGTTGCCGGCGCCAGCCCCAGCCTTCCGCAGCGCGAAGCCATTGACGCGTTCCTCGCCGCGCAGGCGGCCGCAACCCGCTAGCCGCCGACGGGAAAAACCACCACCCCTACGTCCCATCCCTCTACAACGCAGTGGAGCAACTATGCGCAAAAACAGCGGTACCCTCAACCCAGCCCTCGCCCGGGTCATCTCCGAACTGGGCCATACTGACGAACTCGTCGTGACCGATGCCGGCCTGCCGATCCCGGCCGACGTGGAACGGATCGACCTGGCCCTGACGGCCAACGTCCCGCGGTTCCTGGAGTGTCTGGACGTTGTCCTGGCCGAAGTCGAGGCGGAAGGCGCCATCGCGGCGTCGGAGATCGCCGAGCACAGCCCGGAACTCCTCGAAGCCCTCAAAGAACGGCTCGGCAGCCACGGCATCCCGCTCGCACTTATCCCGCACACGGACTTCAAACAGCGGACCAGGAACTCCAGGGCCGCCGTCCGGTCCGGCGAATTCACCCCCTACGCCAACGTCATCCTCGTGGCAGGGGTGGTGTACTGACATGACAGTCACCCTCAGAGGCATCACCAAGTCCTTCGGTCCCAACCGCGTGCTCCGCGGTGTGGACCTCAGCATCGAACCCGGCGAAATTGTGTCACTCGTGGGCGAAAACGGGGCCGGAAAATCCACCCTGACCCGGATCATCGCCGGGGCCTACCAGCCCGATTCCGGTGAGATCTCCATCGACGGCGATGCACGGAAGTTCAGCAGCCCTCAGGACGCCATGACCGCCGGCATCCAGGTCATCTACCAGGAGCTGAAGAACAACCTGTTCCCGCAGCTGGATGTCGCCTCGAACATCTTCGCCCACGACGGCACCGGCGAGTTCGGCAAAATCTTCGTCAACAAGGACAAGATGCACGCCCGTGCCGCCGAGCTCCTGAGCCAGGTGGGGATCGACGTCGACACCCGCCTTCCCGTGGGGAAGCTCAGCTTCGGCCAGCAGCAGCTGGTGCAGCTGGCCCGCTGTCTGAACCACTCAGTCAAGCTGCTGATTCTCGATGAGCCGACAGCGGCCCTGGACGACCGCGAATCGGAGCTCCTGTTCGCACAAGTCCGCAAGATCCAGGCGGCCGGAGTCGCCGTCATCTACATCAGCCACCGCCTCCCCGAAGTCTTCGCCCTGTCCGACCGCATCGTCGTGATGCGCGATGGCCGCGTTTCCAAGACCGGAACCGCCGCCGAGCTGACCGAAGCCGCCGTCGTGGCAGCCATGGTGGGCGGCGAGGTGGAGAACTTCTACCCCAAGGAACACCACGCCACGGACCGCGTCCGGCTCGACGTGCAGGGACTCGAATCGGCTGGCGTCAACGGAGTGTCCTTCCAAGTCCGCGCCGGGGAAGTGCTTGGCATCGGGGGCGTGATGGGCAGCGGCAAAGGCGAGGTCCTGCGCGCACTGTTCGGACTGGACAACGCGGCCGGCTCCGTCAGCATCGACGGCAAGCTGCTGACCCTGAAATCGCCCCGGCACGCCATCAGCGCCGGTGTGGCCTACCTGACCCCCGACCGCCAGGCGGAGGGCCTCACCCTGGCCCAGCCCATCTCGCACAACGAATCCCTCGCCACCCTTGGTGCCATCACCCGGAGCGGGATCGTGGCGCTGAAGCGCGAGCGGGACCGGTGCCAGGAGATCACCACCCGGCTCAGCGTCAAATGCAACAGCATTGACGACGCCGTCGGGACCCTCTCCGGCGGCAACCAGCAGAAGGTCCTCCTGGCCCGCTGCCTGCTGAGCAACCCGGCCATCCTGCTGATGGAAGAACCCACGCGCGGCGTCGATGTGGGCGCCAAGGCGGAGATCTACTCCATCATCAATGACGTCGCCGCCCAGGGCGTCGCCGTCGTCCTGGTCTCGTCAGACCTGCCCGAACTAGTCGAAATGTCGGACCGGGTGCTGGTCATGCGCGGAGGCAGTATCAACGCTGAACTGACCTCCGACGCCCTGACCCAGCAGTCCGTCCTGGAACACGCAATGGAGACCGTATCCCGATGAAAAAAATGTCCCTCTTCAGTGACCAGCTGCGTGCGGTGTGGATGCTGGCCTTCGTGGCCATCGCTCTTGTCTTCGCCACACCCCTGTTCCTGCAGCCATCCAACATGCTCAACGTCCTGCTCACGGCCGCCGTCGTCGCCCTGATCGCCGCGGGGCAAACGTACGTGATCATCCTCGCTGAGATCGACCTGTCCGTCGGCGCGGTCCTTGGCTTCAGCGCGATCACCACCGCAAGCGTGATCAGTCAATACGGTGTTGTCGCCGGGCTCGCCGCGGGCCTCGCGGTCGGCGCGCTGGCCGGCCTGATCAACGGTGTGCTGGTTACCAAAGCCAAAATGCCCTCCTTCATCGCGACGCTGGCAACGATGTCCATCTTTGCCGGGCTGACGTTGCAGTTCTCCCAGGGCAACCCCGTGAAGGTCACCGACCAGGCGTTCCTCGCCCTGGGCCAGGGCAACCTGCTCGGCATCCCCACCCCCATCTGGATCATGCTGGTACTCGGCGTGTTGTTCGGCTACATCCTCGCCCGCACACGGTACGGCCGCGAGCTGTACGCGACAGGCGACAACGCTGATGCCGCCCGGCTGGCCGGCATCAGCACCGACCGGGTGAAAATCCTGGCCTTCATGATCTCCGGTGTCCTCGCCGCCACCGCAGGGTTCATCCTGACCGCACGTCTCGGCACGGCGCAGCCCACCGCCGGGACGGGACTCGAGCTCGCTGCAATCGCCGCCGTGATCATCGGCGGGACCAGTCTCGCCGGCGGGCGCGGGGCGCTGCTGGGAACGCTCGTCGGTGCGGTCCTGCTGGCGATGATCGATAACGGGCTCAACCTGCTCAACGTCTCCCCGTTCCTGCAGAGCGTTGTCAAGGGCGCCGTGATCCTGTTGGCCGTGTTCGTGGACCGTAACTCCGGAGTACTGATGCGCGTCTTCCGGTCCGGGCGGGCCGGTACAGCCTCCGCGGCCGCATCCGCATCCGGAGCACCGGCACCGCGCCTTCCGAAAATTGCCATGGTCACCGTGGTGGGTCTGCTGGTAGTCGGCGCCGGTGTCACCACGGCCGTACGATCCACGGACGACGGCGGGGAGGGAGGCCCGCAGAAGACGGCCACCCTGGTCATTTCCACGCTCAACAACCCGTTCTTTGTTTCCGTCGGCGACGGCGCCAAGGACCAGGCGGCGAAGCTGGGCGTGACCTTGGACGTGCAGAACGCCAACAACAACGACACGTCCTCGCTGAACCAGGCCACCACCGCGCTGGTCAAGAAGCCCGGAGTGCTGCTGCTCGACCCGACCTCCAGCGAGGCTGGCGGATCCATCACCGTCAAGGCCAACCAGGCGAACGTCCCGGTAGTCGCGTTCGACCGGGTGCCGGACCAGGGAAAACTGGCGGCCTTCATCGGCTATGACGCTGTCCAGGCAGGTAAGAACGGCGCCAAGGCGCTCTGCGAAGCGGTCGGCGGCTCCGGCAAGGTGGCGGAGCTGCAGGGCCTCCTTGGCACCAGCGTGGCACGGGACCGGTCCGAGGGCTTCAAGGCCGGAATGAAGGAATGCCCGGGCGTTGAGGTCGTCGCCGTGCAGTCCGCGGACTTCGACCGCGGCAAGGCATTGGACGTAACGACCAACATCCTCCAGGCCAATCCGGGCATCACCGGTATCTACGGCGCGAACGATGAGATGGCGCTCGGCGCTGTCGCCGCCGTCAAGTCACGGGGCCTGCTGTCCACAATCAAGATCGTCGGAAACGACGGTATCGGCGACGCTCTGGCCGCCGTGAAGAGCGGGGAGATGTACGCCACGAACGCGGAGAAGTCGAGGAGTCCCGGGTCCTGCAGGGCCAGCTCATAACCGGCAGCGGCGTCGAGAAGTTCTGCTCGTATCTGCGGGAGATCGGCGACGCAGCCACCTGCAAGTAGTCCCTTAGATCCAAGGAGAATCATGACTGAACTGAATGCGGCCAGCCTGGCCGCGATCGTGGACCACACCTTCCTTCAATCCACCGGAACCAGGGCCGAAGCCTGTCACGCTGCCGCCGAGGCGGCACGGCTAGGCGCATACTCGGTCTGCGTCTCGCCGTCGATGCTGCCACTACCTGCCACTGGCACGCGGATCACCGCCGTGTGCGGCTTCCCTTCGGGCAAGCACCACAGCAGCGTCAAGGCAGCCGAAGCCCGGGAAGCAGTGCGCCACGGTGCGGACGAGATCGACATGGTCATCGACGTCGGTGCGGTCCGAGCCGGTGACTATGACGCCGTCGAACGGGACATCGCCGCCGTCCGCGAGGCCGTGCCCGCACCGACGGTGCTCAAGGTCATCCTGGAGACGGCCGCGCTCAGCGATGAGCAGATCGTGCGCTGCTGCGGCGCCGCCGAAAGCAGCGGGGCCGACTTCGTGAAGACGTCTACCGGCTTCCACCCGGACGGCGGAGCCACCGTCCGCGCAGTGGAACTGATGGCACGGACGGTGGCCCCGCGCCTCGGGGTCAAAGCGTCTGGCGGCATCCGGGACTGGGCCGCAGCGCAGGCGTTGATCGCGGCAGGCGCCACCCGGCTGGGACTGTCCGGCACGGCAGACGTTCTCAGCGGCGGACGCAGCACCGGGTACTGACCGTGAAACCCTGCAGGCCGGCCCGGCAGCAGCTGCGCCGACCTGCAGGGTTTCACGGTCAGTACCCGACTGACCGGTGGTCCCGGAGGGCAGAGTCGCGCCCGTCAGCCGTCATGCAGCGGACGCCCCGCTAGCCGGGCCGCAGCGATTGCGCCGGGGACGTTGTGACAGTGTGAGAACACAGCCGAGGGCCGCGCGGTCAGCGGGCGGAAATGCGCCGTGGCCAGGGTGGGGGCCAGGCCGGAGCTCTGCATGCCGCCCTCGAAGGCCAGCGCGCGGCGGGCTTTGTCCTCCAAGCGCCCCAGTTTGCCCGCGGGGTACGCCAGGCCGAAACCGTTGCGCAGCACCACGGCCAGGAACACGATCCGCCCGCTGCGACGATCGTGCCGGCGCTTCCGGCCGCCACAATCGCCACGATCAGTGCAATTACGACGACGGAGGCCCAGGGCAGCCCCCGCAGCACCCTGCTGACGAGGTTCTTGAGGAACAGGCGGCCAGCAGGCGGCGCTTCAGGGCGAGTTCGTGACCGTTCCGCCCGAATATGTCACATTCTGGGGCTCCTGCCGCCGCGGGGCAGCGTAGTTTGATAGGTCGTGCTCAGGTGGCGAGGCGGCCAAGCAAAGCGATGAAGTCATCCGCCTGTGCGAGGTTGCGGACCATTTTGGCGCGCTGGTGCGCCGCCTGTTCCAGGATTTCCGCGATCCGGATGGCAGATCCCGGCGCGCCCGGCCCTTCCCTGAGCAGGCCCAGGATCTCGGCCATTTCCTCCAGCGAGAACCCCAGCGGCTTCATCTGCTTGATGACCATAAGCCGTTCGAAATCATCCTGCGAATAAACCCTGAAGCCGCCGTCCGTCCGCGCCGTTGCGGGCAGGAGTCCGACGTCGTCATAGTGGCGGATGGTCCGCAGGGACAGGCCGGTCCTGTCTGCCAACTCGCCGATGTGCATGGTGCTGGCGCTGCTGGTATTGCCGGTCATCAGGGTCTCCGTCCTGTTCGGATTTAAACCCTACCATCACGTTAGGGTAGGGTTTGGACGGTTGGGGTTGAGACCTTCACGACCAGTTTCCCCTCTTCCCGGCGCGGCGCTGCGCCCCTCATTCATTAGTAAAACGAAGCCGCCGTCGGCGCGTCTTCCCGAGTCTGAACGGAGCCAGCAATGGCCACCAAAACCGCCGGACCTGTCCCGGCTCTGACGCCGGAGCAGCTCCAATCGGTCCGCGGCACCCTGCGGTCCCCGCGACGGCTGAAGACCGAGGCTCTCGGCGGACTCGTCGTCGCGCTGGCCCTGATCCCGGAGGCCATCGCCTTCTCGATCATCGCCGGCGTGGACCCGAGGATCGGGTTGTTCGCGTCCTTCACCATGGCCGTGACGATTGCCTTCGTCGGCGGCCGCCCGGCGATGATCTCGGCGGCCACGGGTGCCGTCGCCCTGGTGATCGCCCCGCTGGTGAAGTCCCACGGCCTGGACTACCTCATCGCCGCCGTGATTCTCGCCGGCATCTTCCAGATCATCCTGGGCCTGTCCGGGGTCGCTAAGCTGATGCGGTTCATTCCCCGCTCGGTCATGGTGGGCTTCGTCAACGCCCTGGCCATCCTGATCTTCCTGTCCCAGGTCCCCGAACTCCTTGGTGTCCCCTGGCTGGTCTATCCGCTCACGGCCTTCGGGCTGCTGATCGTCTTCGGGCTGCCGAAGCTCACCAAGGCCGTGCCGGCCCCGCTCGTCGCGATCGTGGTCCTGACGCTCATCACCGTCCTGGCTGCCGTCACGGTCCCGACCGTAGGGGACAAGGGTGCGCTGCCGGACTCGCTGCCCTCACTGCTCATACCCAACATCCCGTTCACGCTCGAGACATTGCAGGTGATCTTCCCGTTCGCGCTGGCCATGGCCTTCGTGGGACTGCTCGAATCCCTCATGACCGCGAAACTCGTCGACGACATCACGGACACCCGCTCCCACAAAACCCGCGAGGCCTGGGGCCAGGGCGTCGCAAACGTCGTCACCGGCTTCTTCGGCGGCATGGGCGGCTGCGCGATGATCGGCCAGACCATGATCAACGTCAAGGCCTCCGGCGCCCGGACTAGGATTTCGACGTTCCTGGCCGGCGTCTTCCTGCTCATCCTGGTTGTGGTCCTCGGCGACATCGTTTCGCTGATCCCGATGGGCGCCCTCGTGGCGGTGATGATCTTCGTCTCCGTCGCCACCTTCGACTGGCACAGCATCCACCCCCGCACCCTGAAGATGATGCCCAAGAGCGAAACCATGGTCATGGTCGCCACAGTCATCGTCACCGTCGCCACCCACAACCTCGCGATCGGCGTCGGGGTCGGGGTGCTCGTGGCCATGGTGATGTTCGCCCGGCGCGTGGCGCACTTCGTCACGGTGGACCGCACAGTGGCCGAGGTCGACGGCGTCCCGGTCGCCACCTACAAGGTGAACGGCGAACTGTTCTTCGCGTCCTCCAACGACCTCTACACCCAGTTCGAATACGCTCTGGACCCCGAGCGCGTCGTCATCGATATGCACGCCTCCCACCTGTGGGACGCCTCCACCATTGCCGCGCTGGACGCGATCACCGAAAAGTACCACCACCACGGCAAGGACGTGAAGGTCGTCGGCCTTAACGACGCCAGCCTCCTGATGCGCGAACGCCTCGGCGGCAAGCTCGGCGCCGGCCACTAGCCGCGCTCCAGCCCAGTTACTTCTACCCGCACCCGGGAAGCCACGGCCTGCCGCCCGCATTCGCAGGGATTTCAGGCAGCGGCCCAGGAGTAACCGGGCAGGAACGCGGGCGGTGCGAGCTGCCGGCGGAAGGTCTACGCTCAGAAACATGACGCAGACCTGGAATCCGGGCGAGGGCGGAGTCCTGGAACTTCCCTCCGGCCGGCTTATCCGCGGCCGTGCGCTGCTCAGGCCGCTTCCCGCCGGGCCGCGGCCAGAATTTGGACTCTACCTGCTGGGAAGGCGCCCCGCCCCGGTGTCATGGGAATCCCGGTGGGTGCGCTGGCGGGACCTGCGAGTGCCGGCCGACGACGCCGACACCTTGGACGCGCTGACGGAGGCCTGGCGCCGGGCCGAGACGGAGCGGGTTGAAGTCGCATGCTGGGGCGGCCGTGGCCGGACCGGCACCGCCCTGGCCTGCCTCGCGGTCCTGGACGGTGTCCCGCCCTCGGAGGCCGTAGCCTTCGTGCGGGCGCACTACCGCCGCGGCGCCGTCGAGACCCCGTGGCAGCGGAAATACGTCGCCCGGTTCCCAAGTCCCGAGGTATAGAGCGCCAGTTGCATCCCGGCGCCATTAGGGCACACAATTGGGTCTTTTTGTTCGCGGGGATGCGGCCTACCGTGGACGGACGGAGCCGCCCAGCCGGGGTGGCCGGACCACGGAGGAATATCCAATGACAACGCACGTAGCCGACTGCAGCGTGAGCAATTGCTCCTTCAACGACCATTCCAACTGCAACGCCGCCGCCATTACCGTCGGGGGCGCCGAGGATCATGCCTCCTGCGCCACCTTCATCGATATCGGCGTTCACGGAGGCCTGCCCAAGGTACTCGCCGACGTCGGCGCCTGCCAGCGTTCCGAATGCGCCCACAACGACCACCTGATGTGCAAGGCCAGCGAGGTGCATGTGGGTCCGGGGGTCGACAACGCAGACTGTCTCACCTACGCCCACCGGTAGGCCGCCACAGCTAACCCGCACGCACCGTCCATCAGCCAAAGGATCGCCACCTCCAGGGAATTAAGTCACACTAGTTTGACGTTAAGGCTTGCCTAAGTAAGGGTTAGCTTAGTCGATGTTGTCTAACGTCAAGCAAAGGATTCCCCTATGGCGCCCGTAACCCCTGTGGATGTTCACCCCATGCCTCCAGGCACCCGGATCGGTCCCGGTTCCCCGTCCAAGCGCGTGCAAGATGCCGCCGCCCACCTCTTCACTGCCCGTACTGCCGCTGGATATACGGCCGAGGTGCTCAGGGGCGTGACGGCGGTCGCCGCCAAGGTCGCGGGTTGCCGGCGTCCGTTTACCGGTGCCACCCCCGGCCAATTGAAGAGCCGCGTCGATGGCGTTGACCTGGGCGCCCCGCTGGGGGATACCGCAGCCGCCCTCGAGGAACTGGAGGATGTCTACCTCCGGGATGCCGTCTATTTCCACGACGCCAAGTACGCGGCGCACCTGAACTGTCCCGTGGTGATCCCGGCCCTCGTTGCCGAGGCTGTCCTGTCCGCCGTGAATTCCTCGATGGACACCTGGGACCAGAGCGCGGGCGCCACCATGATCGAGCGGCGGCTCATCTCCTGGGCCGCCGGGCGGCTTGGGCTGGGCGATTCCGCGGACGGTGTCTTCACCTCGGGCGGGAGCCAGTCCAATTTCCAGGCGCTGCTGCTGGCCCGGAACCAGGCCGTGGAATGGCTGAAACTGGACCCGGAACACGACGGGCTCCGGCTGCCTTCCCTCCTGGAGAAGCTGCGGATCTTCACCTCCGCGGACAGCCACTTCAGCATCCGCAAGTCCGCAGCCATGCTGGGGCTGGGGTACGACGCCGTCGTGTCCGTTCGCTGCGGGCAGGACCACCGGATGGATCCGGAGTCGCTCGCCGGGGAACTGGCCCGGGCCCGGAACGACGGCCTCATTCCCATGGCGGTGGTGGCCACGGCCGGGACCACCGACTTCGGGGCCATTGATCCGCTGGATGAGCTGGCCGCAGCGGCCCGCGGGCACGGCGCCTGGTTCCACGTCGACGCAGCCTACGGCGGCGGGCTGATGGTGTCCGGGCGGCACCGGCGCCTGCTCGACGGCGTCCACCGGGCGGATTCGGTCACCGTCGACTTCCACAAGACCTTCTTCCAGCCGGTCAGCTCCAGCGCCCTGCTGGTCCGGGACGCGGCCACGCTGCGGCACGTGACTTTCCACGCCGACTACCTGAACCCGGCCGCCGCCGTCGACCGTCCCAACCAGGTGGACAAGAGCATCCAGACCACCCGGCGTTTTGACGCACTGAAGCTCTGGCTGACGCTGCGGACCATGGGCGCCGACGAGCTCGGGGCGCTCTTTGACGAGGTCATTGACCTGGCATCGGGCGTGGGTGGCGTACTGGCCGCCGATGCCGATTTTGAGCTCGCCGCGCCGCCGCAGCTCAGTACGCTGGTGTTCCGCTACCGTCCGCTCCAGCAGGACGGTTGCCGGCTGTTCGAAGACGCCGCGGACCGTCTCAACCAGGACATCCGCTCCGCTGTCTTCGCCTCCGGCGAGGCCGTGGTGGCCGGGACCACGGTCGCCGGCAGGCACTACCTGAAGTTCACCCTGTTGAACGCCGAGGCCAGCGTGGAGGACATCCGCAGCATCATCGAGCTGCTCCGGAGCACCGGGGCATCGCTGCTGGCCGCCGCGGAGGGGTCCGTATGAGCGCCGGTGCCCCCAGGACAACGCAGCGCGTCCACGACTTCGCCGCCGTCGGCGTCGGGCCCTTCAACCTGGGCCTCGCGGCTCTGAGCGAGCCCATCGACGGTTTGGACGGCGTCTTCCTCGAGCGCCGGGAATCCTTCGACTGGCACCCGGGCATGATGCTGGAGCCGGCCCATCTGCAGGTCCCTTTTATGGCCGACCTGGTGACCCTGGCGGACCCCACATCGCCCTTCTCTTTCCTGAACTTCCTGAAGCAGACCGGACGGCTGTACCGCTTCTACATCCGGGAGAACTTCTACCCGCTGCGCGCCGAGTACAACCAGTACTGCCAGTGGGTGGCGGGCCAGCTGGACTCCGTCCGGTTCGGCACTGACGTGCTGGAGATCAGCCACGACGACGGCGTGTACCGCCTGGCCCTGGAAGGCCCGGACGGGCCCGAGGTCCTGCACGCGCGGCGGCTGGTGCTGGGCACCGGCACCTCACCCCATGTTCCGGCGGCCTGCGACGGCATCGCGGACGCCGGAGGACTCGTCCTGCACAACGCCGAGTACCTGCTGCGGAAAAGCGAACTGCAGCGGCGGCGGAGCATCACGATTGTGGGCAGCGGCCAGAGCGCCGCCGAAATCTACTACGAGCTTCTGCAGGAGATCGACGTCCACGGCTACCGGCTGAACTGGGTCACCCGCTCCGGCCGGTTTTTCCCGCTCGAGTACACCAAGCTGACCCTTGAGATGACGTCGCCGGAATACGTGGACTACTTCCACACCCTGCCGCAGGAACAGCGCGACGGCCTGGTCTCGAGCCAGAAGAACCTCTACAAAGGCATCAACGCGGAGCTGATCGACGCCATCTACGACCTCCTCTACACCAAAAGCCTCGCCGGCATGGTGGACACCCAGCTGCTGACCCACTCGGCGCTCACCGGCGCGGCCTGGGACCCGGCGTCGGCGACGCACACCTTGCAGCTGCGGCACGAGGAAACGGGCGCCGACTACGAGCTGGACACCGAAGCCGTGGTACTCGCCACCGGCTACGGCTACCGCGAGCCGGAGTTCCTCGCCGGCGTGCAGCACCGGATCGCACGGGACAGCAGGGGCCGGTTCGCCGTGGACCGCAACTACAGCACCGGCGTCGAACCCGAGGAGATCTTCGTCCAGAACGCCGAGCTGCACACCCATGGCTTTGTCACCCCGGACCTGGGCATGGCGGCGTACCGCAACTCCTGCATCCTGCGGGAAATCACCGGCCGGGAGGTCTATCCGGTGGAGCGGAGCATCGCATTCCAGCAGTTCGGCCCGCCGCCGGGGACGGTGCGGCAGGAGGCCGCGCACGGCGGTGCCCGGGCAGCGGCGGGAGTGCCGGCGTGAGCTTCACCTTCCGCAACCTGGACCCGGTGGCCGACGCGCCGCTCCTGCACTCGTGGGTAACCCAGCCGTACGCCACTTTCTGGGACATGCTGGGCTGCACCGTTGAGGACATTGCCGCGGAGTACTCGAAGATCCAGTCCAGCGGCCACCACCGCGCGCTGCTGGGGCTCGACGACGGCGTCCCCGCCTTCCTGACCGAGGCGTACCTTCCGGATTTGTCGCCGCTGGCCGGGGTGTACGCCGTCCGGCCCGGCGACCTCGGCATGCACCTGCTCGTCGCCCCGCCGGCCGGTCCGCCTCGGCCCGGCTATACCACGAGGGTGATGGACGCCGTCCTGGAGCGGCTGTTCGTCGATCCGTGCGTGGAACGCATCGTGGTGGAACCCGACACCCGCAACACAAAAATCCACCTCCTCAACGCCCGGCTGGGTTTCCTGCCCGCCGGGGAGGTGGCCCTGCCCGGGAAATGTGCGCTGCTTAGTTTCTGCAGCCGGGAGGCCTTCCACGCCGCCCGCTTTTACCTTCATTCGTCCCCGATCCGCCAGGGAGCACCATTATGACCATCGCTGAACTTGAATCCGTCCTGACCGCCGGCAATGCCACCGCCCACCTGAGCCCGGAACGCTGGGCCGCCGCCAACCGGCACGTGGTCCGCAAGGCGCTCGCCGAGTTCTCGCACGAACGAATCCTCATGCCTGAACTCCTCACCCCTGAAGGGCCTGAAACTGAACACGCCCACTACCGTGTCACCAGCGACGACGGCTCCGTGGAGTACCGGTTTTCGGCCCGGAAACTGGAGCTCGACCACTGGTCCATCGCGGACATGTCCATCCGCCGCCTCGCAGCGCGGGCATATCCCGACATGCCCACGCCAGGGGCTGAAGAATGGGCATGTCCCGCGGGGCAGGAGACGGAGCTCGATGCCTTGCGCTTCATCACCGAGTTCCGGGAAACCCTGGGGATCCGCGAGGAGATGCTCCCGGTCTACCTCGAGGAAACCAGCAGCACGCTCGCCAGCCACGCCTACAAGCAATGGATCGGCCAGCCCTCCTCCGCGGAACTGGCGGCGGGCGTAACCGGCGGGGCCGACGCCGCCATCGACTTCCAAACCATCGAACGGAGCATGACCGAAGGCCATCCGTGCTTCGTGGCCAACAACGGGCGGCTGGGCTTCGGGATCGCGGACTACCGTTCCTTCGCCCCGGAGGCCGGCGCCCCCGTGCAACTCGAGTGGATCGCGGTGCACCGGACCAAGGCCGTCTTCACGTCCGCCTCGGGCCTGAGTTACCGGAACCACCTCAACGCCGAGCTGGGGACGTCCGCCGTCGGGTACTTTGACGCCGAGCTCGGCGCCCTGGGCCTGGACCCGGCGGACTACTTCCTGATGCCGGTCCACCCGTGGCAATGGGACAACAAGCTCTCCGTGACGTTCGCCGCGGAACTGGCGAGGCAGCACATCGTGCATCTCGGGATCGGGGCCGACAGCTACCAGGCCCAGCAGTCCATCCGGACGTTCTTCAACACGGTCTCGCCGGAGAAGTGCTACGTCAAGACGGCCATGTCCGTGCTGAACATGGGCTTCATGCGGGGACTGTCGCCGCAGTACATGAAGGCCACTCCCGCCATCAACGACTGGCTTCACAGGCTGATCCTCAGCGACGCCACCCTGCAGCGGCGCGGACTGAAACTCATCCGCGAAGTCGCCGCCATCGGCTACCACAACGGCTACTACGAGGCCGCGGCGCCGAAGGAGTCGCCGTACCGGAAGATGCTGTCAGCGCTGTGGCGGGAAAGCCCGCTGCCACTGCTGGCTGACGGGCAACAACTGGCCACCATGGCGTCCCTGCTGCACGTCGACGCCGCGGGAAAACCGATGGTGTCCGCACTCATCGAGCGTTCCGGGCTGGAGCCTGCGGAGTGGCTGCGCCGGTACTTCGAGGCCTATCTTGTCCCGCTGGTCCACTGCCTCTATGCCTACGAGCTGGCCCTCATGCCGCACGGCGAGAACGTGATCCTGATCCTGGAGGACGGGGCCCCGGTCAGTGCCGTCATGAAGGACATCGCAGAGGAGATCGTGGTGATGGGGGACCGCCTGGAGCTGCCCGAAGACGTGGCCCGGATCAAGGCCGCGATCCCCGACGAGGAGAAGGTCCTGGCCATCTTCACAGACGTCTTCGACTGCATCTTCCGGTTCCTCAGCGCGCTGCTGGAGGAAGACGGCAAGCTCAGCGGTAATGAATTCTGGCGGACCGCAGCGGCCGTCCTCCGGAAATACCAGAGCGAGCATCCCGAGCTAGCGGAGCAGTTTGCCCGGCATGAGCTGTTCGCCAAGGACTTCCCGCTGTCCTGCCTCAACCGGCTGCAGCTGCGCAACAACCAGCAGATGCTTGACCTGGCCGACCCGTCCGGCGGACTGCAGATGGCCGGCCGGCTGCTGAACCCCCTGGCGCGGTGCGCCTAAGGCCGCCCTCGACGCCGGAATTTCCCCACCTTTGAAGTCGGCGCCCCGCGTGGCGAGTCGACTCGCCGGTGAGTACCGGCGTCGCTGTTCCAAAGGTGGGGGGAATCCGCGCAGGCACGGAGGCTTCGGTACGCTCGACTCCAAGACCGCAATTCCCCGACTCAGGAGACTCCCCTTATGGTTGCCGAAAGTCCGACAATCCTTGCGACCTCCGGGGGCTTCAAACCGGGGGCGCGGACACGTCTGGAGTTCAACAAGCTGGTCCATCACGCCGTGGACGTGTCCGGTGTCGCCGGGCGGGCACCCCGGGTCGCCCACGTCGGCACCGCCAGCGGGGACCAGCAGTGGTTCAACAACGAAGTCAGCGAAGCGGGACACGTCGCCGGCTTCCAGCTCACCCACCTGAATCTGTTCACCATGCCCAACGTCGGAAACGTCGAGGAATACCTGCTCGGCCAGGACGTCGTGTGGGTCAACGGCGGTTCCGTCGTCAACCTCCTCGCCGTGTGGCGCGCCCATGAACTGGACGCGATCTTCCGGCGGGTCTGGGAGGCCGGGGTGGTGCTGGCCGGGGTTTCGGCGGGTTCGATCTGCTGGTTCAACGGCGGGACGACCGACTCGTTCGGTCCCGAGCTGCGCGCGGTGAACAACGGCCTGGGACTGCTCCCGTACGACAACGGGGTCCACTACGACTCCGAAGCCGCTCGCCGCCCGCTTGTGCACCGCCTGGTGGCGGACGGAACTTTGGGCGAGACCCACTGCACCGACGACGGCGTGGGCCTGGTCTACCGCGGGACCGAACTGGTCGAGGTGGTCACGGAAGTGCCCGGCAAGGCCGCCTACCGGGTCAGCTTGAGCTCGCCCGACGGCTCAGACCCGAAAGTCCTCGAGGAACGGCTTGAGCCGACCGGGCTTTAGGCCGACGTTCCCCTACCCCTGCGTCAGCCGGTAGCGCTCGATCTGCTTGAGCCGCCGCTGGAGGCTGTCGCGCCGCGGGTGCGGGACGGCGTCGGCCGGTTCTGCGGTGAGGTCGATGTGTTTGGTGCCGTATTGCCAGAGCAGCAGGTCATCGAGGAGCCGGTCCGGGCCGGGGGAGTAGCGGTGGTCCAGGGCCCTGCGGACCTCGGTGATCCGGTTGGCGCTGAGCAGCCCGGCCAGTTGCATGGTCTGGTTGAGGCCGTGGGCGGCCATCAGCTCGGCGGCCCAGCCCCAGTCGTCATCGACCTTCCGGTCCACGTGCGGCAGCAGCGTGCGCCAGACATCGCGGATCCGGTTCGGGGTGAGCTGCGCGGCGCCCTCGCCGTCCATGTCCCAGTAGCTGCGGACCTCTTCGTAGCGTTCGTGTAGGTCGGCGAATGCCCCCTCCACCGTTTCCAGCATGGCGGCGGTGGCGGTGAACTGGCGGTCGAAGTGCGGGGTCCAGGCGCGCGGATCCTCGGCCTTGAAGCGGATATCGTGCTCGATTTCGCTCCAGGCGTGCGCGAACACGGTGCGGATCTGGCATTCGAAGAAGTAGCTGCCGTTCGGCTGGATCTCCGGATTGTAGGCGAGCTGGTACTCCTTCACGGCCTCGTTCTGGATGGTCCGCAGGATCAGGTGGCGGCTGGAATAGCCGTAAGTCCCCGATTCGATGGAGCCGATGTCCTTCTCGCGGTCACCGCGGCAGTCGAAGAGCTGGCGCTGTCTCTTGATGAGGTTGGCCACCACCGCGTTTTCCGTCGGCAGCTTGGTGATCACCCGGATGCCCACCATGTCATTCAGGGTCCGAAACGGATCCGGGAACTTCAGCACCGGCGGGCCGCCCGGTTCCAGCGGCTCCTCAATGCGGGAGATCTTCTCGCGGAAGGATTCGACCGTCTTGGTGCGGCCGGTAACGAACAGCGGCGTCACCTCGGTGCCCTTGAGCATGCTTCGCAGTGTCAGCAGGACCTCGCGGGTGACCAGCTTCAGGGCAGGGCGCACCCGCTCGTAGAGTTCCACGTTTTCCTGCACGGACTCGCGCAGTTTCGGGTCCAGTCGATCCCAGTTGCTCGCCATGCATCCAGCTTACGGCCGGGGTGCGACGGCGGAGTGGCTGACACCCGCGCGGCGAACCGGGCCGGTGCCGCCTTACGCCGTGCCGCGCGGCGCTCAAGGTAGGCTCCTCACATGGCTGATGTGCGGCGTCGGGCTTTGATCGCGGCCGCAGCGACGGTGACTCTGGGGGCAGTCTCCGCCGCCTGTTCACCGGGCCCCAAGGAGGACACAGTGAAGCGGCATAGGTACAGCTACGGCGATGACCCCAGCCAGTGGGGGGAGCTCTTCCTGCCGGAATCTGCCGTAACCAAGGGCGTGGTGGTAGTCATCCACGGCGGCTACTGGCGCTCGCAGTACGGCGCGGAACTCGGCGAACCACTGGCCAAAGACCTCGCAGCGCACGGCATGGCCGCCTGGAACCTGGAGTACCGCCGTGCCGGCAACGGCGGCGGCTGGCCCCATACGTTCTCCGACGTGCTCGCCGGAATCGACAAGCTAGGCGACATTGCCGGTGAGCATGGCCTCGGGCTGGACAGGGTTGTGGCGTTGGGGCACTCCGCCGGCGGGCACCTTGCGGTCTGGGCTGCCGGACGGTGCCGTCTCGCCCAGCTAGGAGCCCCGGACGCGGACCGCCAGCTGCTGCGCATGCACGACGACGGCGCGGTGCACCTGACCGGTGTCGTCAGCCAGTCCGGAGTGCTCAACCTCGCGGAAGCCGAACGCCTGAACCTCAGCAACGGCGCGGTCAGCAACCTGCTGGGCGGCTCCTCCGAGAAATACCCGAAACGGCATAAGTATGCGGACCCGATGAGCGCAGTGCCGTTGAAGGTCCCCGTCTACGCCGTCCACGGCACGGACGACGACGATGTCCCCGCCAGCCTGTCCGACTCCTACGCGGCGGCGGCCAAGTCAGCCGGCGCCCCGGTCCAGCTCCTGAAGGTCCCGGGCGACCATTTCGCCCTGATTGACCCGAAAGCCGCCGCCTACCGGAAGTGCCGCGAACTCGTGCAGCTTCTGCTCGCCTGAAACCCGTCCGCCGCAGCGACCGGCCGGTGGTAGCGTGGCGCCTATGCAAGTCGAAGTTCCCGCGATACTGCGCGCCCTGGCCGCGGGCTTCACCCGGTTCATCCGGGCGTTCGCGCCGCGCCACCCGGCCCAGGTGATCGTGCTGGGCTTCGCCGCAGCCATCGCCGTCGGGACCGGGCTCCTGATGCTCCCGGTGGCCAAGGCAGGCGGGGGCGGGGCCAGCCTGCTGGAGGCGCTGTTCACTGCCACGTCCGCCATCTGCGTCACGGGCCTGATCACCGTTGACACCCCCGTCTTCTGGAGTGGATTCGGCCAGATGGTCATCCTGGTGCTCATCCAGGTCGGTGGCTTCGGCGTGATGTCCTTTGGCACGCTGCTTGGGGTGCTGACCGCGCGGCGGCTGGGTCTGAAATCCCGGATATCTGCCGCCGCCGAGACGAAGAGCAGCGGCTTCGGTGACGTCCGCCGCGTACTGGTCGGAGTTCTGCTCATCAGCGTGATCGTGGAAACCGCCCTGGCGTTGCTTCTCGCGGTCCGCTTTATGGCCGGGTACGGCTATGGGCTGGGCGAGGCGGTCTGGCATGGCGTTTTCCACTCCATCTCGTCCTTTAACAACGCCGGCTTTGCCCTGTATACGGACAACCTGATGGGGTTCGTCGGCGATCCCTGGATCTGCCTGCCGATTGCCGCCGCGGTGATAATCGGCGGACTCGGATTCCCGGTCCTCTTCGAACTGGGACGGCAGTACCGGCGTCCGATCCACTGGAGCATGAACACCAAACTCGTCCTCGTCGGGTCGGGCATCCTCGTGGCCGGCGGGACCGTGTTCCTCACCGCCGTCGAATGGGCCAACCCGGCAACTTTGGGCGGCCTCCATCCTGACGAGCGCGTGCTGGCCGGCTTTTTCCAGTCCGTCATTACCCGCACCGCAGGGTTCAACAGCATCGACATCGCCCAGATGAATCCCGTGTCCTGGCTGGGCATGGACATCATGATGTTCATTGGCGGCGGCCCGGCCGGAACGGCCGGCGGCCTGAAGATCACCACGTTCGCCGTCCTGTTCTTCATCCTCAGCACCGAGCTGCAGGGCGGGACGGCCGTAAATATCTTCGGCAAGCGCCTGTCCCGCGCGGTGCACCGCCAGGCCATTACCGTGGTGCTGCTGGCGATCGCCCTCGTCACCGGCTCTACGATGTTCCTGATGCTGATCACCGACTTCGGGCAGGAACGGATCCTGTTCGAGGTCATTTCGGCATTCGCCACGGTCGGGCTGTCCACCGGCATCACCGCCGCGATTCCCCCCGCTGGACAGCTCGTGCTGATCCTGCTGATGTTCGTCGGGAGGCTGGGTCCGGTCACGCTGGGCGCGGCCCTGGCCCTGCGCGAACGACCCACGCTCTACGAGTACCCCAAGGAAAGGCCACTCATTGGCTAGGAATATTTTCTCGTCCCACTCCGCGGCTGCCAGTGACAAGGCGTCCTCAGTGGTGGTCATCGGCCTGGGCCGCTTCGGCGGCTCGCTGGCGCTGGAACTGGAGGCGCAGGGAACGGAGGTGCTCGGCATCGACGCCAGCGAGGAAATCGTCCAGTCATACAACGGGCGCCTCACCCACGTGGTCAGGGCCGACTCCACCAAGGAAGAGGCGCTGCGCCAGCTCTCGGTCCATGAATTTGACCGCGCCGTAGTCGGGATCGGCTCGGACATTGAAGCCAGCATCCTGACCACCTCCCGGATCCTGAAGTTCCAGCGTCCCCAGATCTGGGCAAAGGCCATCAGTGAACCCCACGCCGAGATCCTGGGCCAGCTCGGCGTCGAGCACGTCATCCGGCCGGAACACGATATGGGCAAGCGCGTCGCACACCTGGTCCTGGGCTCGATTCTCGACTACGTGGAATTCGAGGACGACTTCGTCATGATCCGCACCAGCCCGCCGGCCGCCGTCCGCGACCGGCCGCTGGGCGTGCTTGGACTCCGGGACAAGTTCGGTGTCACCATCGTGGCCGTCAAGCGTCCCGGCGGCACCTGGGGCCACACAACGGCGCAAACGGTGCTCTACGACGACGATCAGATCATCGTCCAGGGCAGCAAAGTGAAGGCCGAACGGTTCAGCACCATGCCGTGAGCGACTAGACTGGGTGGCAGGTGCGCCGGGAAGTCTGGTCGGCATAGTTCTGTCGACCCAACTTTTAGGACTCCCCGCATGAGCCCCACGCCTCCCCCCACCCGGCCACGCATGACCATCTTCGGCCGTGGCAGCTACGCCGAGTCCCTCCGGATCGGAGAGATCCTCCGCAAGGAGACTGTCGGCGGTGCCCTCCTGGTGGCCGCGGCCGTGATCGCCCTGATCTGGGCCAACTCGCCTATTTCCGACAGCTACTTCGCCCTGCGGGACTTCAAGTTCGGCTACGAACCGTGGCACCTGGAACTGAGCCTTGGCGCCTGGGCGGCCGACGGGCTGCTGGCGATCTTCTTCTTCCTGGTCGGACTCGAACTCAAACGTGAGTTCATCGCGGGGGACCTGCGGCAGGTGAACAAATCGATCGTTCCGGTCGCCGCGGCCGCTGGCGGCGTCGCCATCCCCGCCGTGATCTACATCGTCGTCAACCTCGCAAGCCCGGAGACCCTGCGTGGCTGGGCGATTCCCACCGCCACCGACATCGCCTTCGCCGTCGCCGTGCTGGCGATCATCGGCTCGCATCTGCCCAGCGCCCTGCGGATCTTCCTGCTGACCCTGGCCGTCGTGGACGACCTGATCGCCATCACCATCATCGCCATCTTCTACACGACTGACCTCCAGCCGATGCCGCTGCTGCTGGCACTGATTCCCCTGGGCATTTACACCTATCTGGCGCACAAGTACCGGCGCTTCTTCGGGATGAAGGCCTCAGCCGCGTGGCTGATTCTGCTGCCCCTTGGGGCGGTCACGTGGGCCCTCGTCCATGCCTCGGGAATCCACGCCACCGTCGCAGGTGTACTGCTCGGCGTCGCCATCCCGGTACTGCGCTCCCAGGCCAGCGGCGGGCCGGAGGCCGGTCCGGGCCTCGCGGAGATCTTCGAGCACCGGTTCCGCCCGATCTCGGCCGGCGTCGCCGTCCCGATCTTCGCGTTCTTCTCCGCGGGTGTGGCTGTGGGCGGCTGGGACGGACTGGTTTCGGCGCTGACCGACCCGGTGGCGGTCGGCATCATCATGGCGCTGGTCCTCGGCAAGCCAATCGGCATCATGGGCACCACCTGGCTGCTCACCAAGGTCACCAAGGCCCGGCTGGACACCAGTTTCAAATGGATTGACGTCTTCGGAGTGTCCCTGCTGGCCGGCATCGGCTTCACCGTCTCGCTCCTGGTGGCTGAACTGAGCTTCGGGCACGGCAGCCTCCACGACGACCACGCCAAGGTAGGCATCCTTGCGGCCTCCGTGCTGGCAGCCCTGCTGGCGACATTGGTGCTGAGGACCCGCAACCGGCAGTACCGGGAGGCTGAGGAAGCGGAGAAGGTCGACTCGGACCTGGACGGGATCCCCGACGTCTACCAGCAGGACGACCCCGCCCGGTAGCGCCGCCCGGGACCGCTCTCCGGCCACGGATTGGGGCTTGCGTTCATACCCCAGGGGGTTTGATCATGGAGTGTGCGCAGCCGGCCGTCTCGCGGCCGACCGTGCCCTGACCAGCCAGGAGTGAATCATGGACGTCGTTGTCATTGAGACCAGCCAACTCGGGGACCGCAGCTACCTCGTCCATGACGGCTCCGTGGCGCTGGTCATCGACCCGCAGCGGGACACGGACCGGGTCGATGCGGCCGCCCGCGACGCCGGCGTGACCATCACGCATGTTGCCGAGACGCACATCCACAACGACTACCTCACCGGCGGCCTCGAACTGGCCCGGGCGCACGGCGCGAGCTATCTCGTGAACGCCGCGGACCCGGTGACATTCGAGCGGCAGCCGATCGCGGACGGGCAGACGGTCCGGGTCGGTGCGCTGACGGTCAGGGCCGTCGCCACACCCGGGCACACCCACACCCACTTGTCCTTCATCGTCGACGACGGCGAGAAGCAGGCCGTTTTCTCCGGCGGAAGCCTGCTCTACGGCTCGGTCGGCCGGACGGACCTGGTCGGCGCGGAGGACACTCTCGGCCTGACGCATGACCAGTACACTTCCGTGCGCCGGCTCGTCGGGGAGGCCACTCCCGAAGCCGCCCTGTTCCCGACCCACGGGTTCGGCTCCTTCTGCTCCTCCGGCCCGGCCAGCGGTGCCGGGTCCTCCACCATCGGCGAACAGCTCACCAGCAACCATGCCCTGACGGACCCGGACGAGGACCATTTCGTCCAGGAACTCATCACGAACCTCACGGCCTATCCCTCCTACTACGCCCACATGGGCGTCGCCAACACCGCCGGCCCCGGCCCGGCGGACCTGTCCGTGCCGGAGGCCCTCGATGCCGCCGAACTCCTGCGCCGGCTGGAGGACGGCGAGTGGGTGGTGGATTTGCGCCGCCGTGTGGCCTTCGCCAGCAACCACCTGCTGGGCAGCGTGAGCTTCGAATACGGCACCAGCTTCAGCACCTACCTGGGCTGGATCCTGCCCTGGGGCGAGCAGCTGACCCTCGTGGGATCCCGCGAGGACGTGGAAAAGGCCATCCGCGACTTTTCCCGGATCGGCATCGACTCCCCGGATGCCGCCCTTGGAACGGACCCGCACGCCCTGGCGCCCCGCGCCGCCCTCGCCTCCTACCCCCGCGTGGGCTGGGACGGGGTGCTCGCCGGCCGGGCTCCCGATGACACGGTCGTCGACGTGCGGCGGGCCGACGAGTACGCCGAATCGCGGGTGGCCGGAGCGGTTAATGTCCCGCTGCATGAACTGCTGCGGAGGCTCGATTCCGTCCCCGCCGGGAAGCTGTGGGTGCACTGCACGTCCGGCTACCGGGCCGGCATCGCGGCCAGCCTGCTGCAGCGCGCCGGCCGGGACGTGGTCCACATCGACGCGAATTTCGACGACGCCGGGCCCGCCGGAATCCTGGTGGACAACGCCCCCGGCTCCTAGGCCTCCCCGGACTGAACCGACACCCGCGCGCCGAAACACTGGGGCATCGGCCCTGGTTCTCTGGCAGAGTATGAGCATGCTCACAGTTATTGGCGAGGGCCTGGTCGATGTGGTCCAGCGTTCCTCCGGTATCCAGGCCCATGTCGGCGGCAGCCCCCTCAACGTCGCCGTGGGGCTGGCCCGGCTGGATCATCCGGTGCAGTTCATCGGCCGCTACGGCCGCGACGCCTACGGCGAATCTGTGGCCGCCCACCTGAAGTCCAGCTCGGTACTGCTTCCGGTGGCCCCGGACGGTCTCCCGACGTCCGTGGCCACCGCCCTGATCGACGACGACGGCGCCGCCAGCTACACCTTCGAACTCGCCTGGGAACTGCCCGGGCTCGCGGACCGGTTGCCATTCATGCTGCAAGCAACGACGCTCCTGCACACCGGCTCGATTGCCACCATGCTGGCGCCCGGGGCCGCGGAGGTGCTCGCCGCCGTCGAGCATGCCCATCCCTCGGCGACCGTCAGTTACGACCCCAACTGCCGGCCCAGCATCATCACCGACGTGGACTACGCACGCCGGCAGGCGGAGAAGTTCGTCACCCTCGCGGACGTGGTCAAGGCCTCGGACGAGGACCTCGAATGGCTCTACCCCGGCGAGAATCCACTCGACTCCGCCCGGCGCTGGCTGAAACTCGGCGGCTCGGAAGGCCCCGCCATGGTGGTGGTCACCCGCGGCGCCGAAGGGCCCTGGGGCGTGAATGCCGCCGGCGAGGCGCACTTCCCGGCGCCGTCCGTCCAGGTCGCGGACACCGTCGGCGCTGGAGACTCCTTCATGGCAGCGCTGCTCTCCGGCGTGGTGGACCTGGGCCTGGCCGGGGCGCAGAACCGCAAGGACCTGCGTGAGCTCTCCGCCGAGAGCCTCCGGGATCTCCTCGCCCATGCCGCGCGGGCTGCCGCCGTCACCGTGTCCCGGGCCGGCGCAAACCCGCCCACCCGGGCGGAACTGACCCGGATGGAGCTGCGCGGGCAGGCTCCCCACGCCACGGACACCGCGCGCAGCGACCCTGAAAGTGCAGAACTCCCCAGTAACTGAAAGGCAGCCATGGCACACCACGATGCCCCGTCCTTCCGCGTCAGCAGTGAGTCATTCCAGGACGGCCAAACCCTGCCCCCGGCCCAGCGCGGAGCCTCAACCGGGGCGGGGGCCAAGGACGAGTCCCCGCAGCTGAGCTGGAGCGGCGCCCCGGCCGGGACCCGGGGCTACGCCGTCACCGTTTTCGACCCCGACGCCCCCGGACGCGGCGGCTTCTGGCACTGGGCCGTGCTGGACCTCCCCCCGGACGTCACGTCCCTGCCGGCCGGGGCGGGATCGCGCCAGGCCGGGCACCTGCCGCCCGGCGCCTTCCAGCTCAAGAACGACGGCGGCACCATCGGCTACCTGGGGGCGGCCCCGCCCAAAGGCCACGGCCCGCACCGGTACGTCGCCACGGTCCACGCCCTCGACGTCGCGCACTCCGGGCTCGATGCCGGAGCCCGCCCCGCGAAGCTCGAAGCGCATCTGGCCCCGCACACCCTGGCCAAGGCGAGCCTGACCGGCATCTACGAACGGTACTAGACGCGGGCCGACGCCGCCGCTACAGCTGCCCCCGCCGCCGGCCGCACCGGGAACCGCCCCGGCAGCGCCAACGTAGACTGGCAGTATGCGGCTGGTAGCGAGTGACATAGACGGAACGATCCTCGGCCACGACGGAAAAATCAGTGACCGGACCGTCCGGGCGTTCCACGCGTGCCGGGAAGCCGGTGTCGAGCTGGTCTTCGTCACGGGCCGCCCGCCGCGCTGGCTGCACCCGCTGCAGGACCGGCTGGGCCACACCGGAACCGTGATTTGCTCCAACGGCGCCGTGGTCTGGGACCTTGAGTCGGACCGCCTCGTTTCGGCCCGGGGCCTGCAGCTCGACGCCGTCTTCGAGGCACGCCGCATCATCCAGCGGCTGCGCCCCTCCGCCGTCTTCGCCGCCGAGACCCTGACCGGCTTCCACCTGGAACCGGGGTTCATCGAGAACGGCTCCAGCGAGCTGCTGGCCGAGGTCACCCCGGCGCCGCTGCACACCACCCTCACCGCTGCGGACTCCGTGGTCAAGTTCCTCGCCATTGTCCGGGACGGCACGGCTGACGAGTTCCTCGCCGAAGTCACACCCGCCGTCGCGCATCTGGCTGCGGCGACGCATTCGGCGCCGAACATCGCGCTCCTGGAACTGTCCCTGCCCGGCGTCAACAAGGCCGTCACGCTCGCCGAATACGCGGCCGCCCTGGGCATCAACTCGGCCGACGTCGTGGCATTCGGGGACATGCCCAACGACATCGAGATGCTGCGCTGGGCCGGCGACGGCTACGCGATGGCCAGCGGCCACCCGGAGGCCATCCTCGCCGCCGGGCAGCAGGCCCCGCACTTCGACGACGACGGCGTCGCCCAGATCCTCGAGGCAAAGCTCGCAGGCCTAGGTGTCCGGCTGCCCTGACCGGCGCCCTCCTGCCGGGCCGTACGCGCTCCCGCCGCGAACACCGGACTCCCAGCTGGTGGTCAACTGGCGTTCACCTTGGCGTCCTACGCTGGGATCTCACGACGGAGCAGCTGACTGACGGTGGGAAATCATGGCCAAGTACCGCACGAAGAACACGGACGACACGCCCCTGCGCCCGGCGGCGCCGGACGCACACTGGAAGAGCCTGCAGCAGGGCGACCGCGTCAGTGTCCGGCTGGCGCCCGGCTACGAAACCGGGGGCCGGGTGGATGCCGTCACGGCGGACCACACCGCCGTCTGGGTGGACCTCGATGGCGGCCGGGGCCGCACGCTCCTGCACTGCAGCGACGGCGTGGAAATCCTTCCGTCCGCCAACTGATCAGTCCCGCCGGCTAATCAGGCCCCGGCGGCGGGACTGGCGCAGCTGCGCCCTGCCGTACCGGGCACTGCGGCGCTCCGATAGGCTTCGGGAGTGAGCACCCCGCACCCCTTCTTTGCTGCCGGTGACGGTCCGGAACGTCCGGTGGCCATGGCCCACCGGGGCTTCTCCCGGGACGGCCTGGAGAACTCCATGGCGGCGTTCCGCGCCGCCGTCGAACTGGGTTTCCGGCACTTGGAGACGGATGTGCACACCACGGCCGACGGCGTCCTGCTGCTGTTCCACGACGAAACCCTGGACCGGGTCACGGACGGCCGCGGCCGGATCTCGGAACTCCCGGCGGAGACCGTGGCGCTGGCGAGGATCGGCGGCGCGGAGCCCATCCCGCTCTTTGAGGAACTGGCCACGGCCTTCCCGGACGTCCGGTTCAACCTCGACGTCAAGGACTGGAACTCGGTGGACGCCCTGGCCGCGGCGATCGAACGGTTCGGCCTGCATGACCGGGTACTGATCGCCAGCTTCTCGGACCGCCGGCGCCGGGCCGTGCTGAAGCAGCTGAGCCGCCCCGCAGCGAGTTCGGCCGGCATCGTGTCCAACGCCCTGTTCGTCCTGCTCGGACCGGTACTCCCGGCACCCCTGCTGCGCCTTACGGCCGGGCGTGCGCTCCGCGGCGTCGACGCGCTCCAGGTACCGGTCAGCTACGGTGCCGTGACCGTGGTGACCCCCGGGTTCGTCCGGCGCGCCCACCGGCACGGGCTGCAGGTGCATGTCTGGACCGTCAACGATCCCGCGGAGATGCACCGGCTGCTGGACCTCGGAGTGGACGGGATCGTCACCGACCGCGCGGACCTGCTCAAGAAAGTCCTGCAGGAACGCGGCGGCTGGAGGGGCTGAGCCACGGTTCGGGCGTCAGGAACCGAGCTCCATCATCAGCGGCGGCAGTTCGTCCGTAAGTTCGCGGGCGAGGTAACCGAGACCGCCCAGCCGGCTTGCGAGCCTGTCGCCGGCGGCCGCATGCAGATGGGTGCCCCAGCAGGCGGCCTGCGCGTCCGTGGTTCCCCGCGCCCGCAAACCGGCGATCGTCCCGGACAGGACATCGCCGGAGCCCGACGTGCCCAGACCGCTGTGTCCGGTGGTGATTTCCCACAGCGACGCCCCGGCCCGGCCGGCAGCCTTGCCGCCAGCCTTGCCGGCCGCCCCGCCCGGCCGCGCGATCACCCCCTGGCAGCTCACCACGGCGCCGTACTTCTCCGCGAGCTGGGGTACGTCCCGGACCAGCTGCCCGGCGTCGTGCCCCAGCAGGATGCCCGCCTCGGTGACATTCGGGGTCAGGATCAGCCGGCCCGCCCAGGGGCCCAGCTCCCCGGCCAGCTCGGGCAGGCTGCCCAGGGCGAAGGCATCGAGGATGATGGCCGGCGGCTGCTTCCCCGCCGGCAGCTTGAGGAGCCCGCGGAGCAGAGCGGTGGCCTCGTCCTTGTCGTCGAGGCCCGGGCCGATCAGGACCGCATCCGCAGCTTCGACCGGCGCCGCGAGGACCGCGGCTGCCGAAGAACCCTTGACCGTGCCCGACGCGGTTTCCGGCAGCCGGAGCACGCCCGCCTCGGGCAACGCGACCGCCAGGTGCACGGCCACGGATTCCGCCACGGCCAGGGTGAGCCGTCCGGCGCCGGAGCGCAGCGCGGCCACCCCGGCGAGCAGCACCGCGCCCGGCGTCATCCGCGCCCCGCCGATCACCAGCACCGATCCGCGGTCGTCCTTGCCGGAGCCCCCGCCGGGCAGCGGCCAGTCCCGCAGCAGGGTCGGCGTGACGGGTTCAGGGCGGACCGGCTCCCGCCTGGCCCCGGAGGCAGCCTTACCGTGGGTGGACATTGGCATCTCCGGCGTGTTCGGTCACGGGAACTCCTTCGCTCATCAGGTGGTCTGCCATGTTGAAGCTCTCCAGCTGCCACGGGCCGGTGCCGCCCGGCCGGACGAAACGGCTCACGGAGGCGTTGAGAATGGCGGTGGTGGCGGCGATGTCCAGCAGTTCGCGCTCCGTCAGGCCCTCCAGGATGTAGCGGATCAGCATGATGACGGCGTCGTGGCAGACCAGCAGCACCCGCTGGCCGGGGTAAGAGCGGTCCAGATCGGCCAGCAGGGAGCGCAAGCGGAGGACGACGTCGGCCCACGATTCGCCGCCGGGCGGGCGGTAGTAGAACTTGCCCAGCCACCGCCGCCGCTCCGCTTCCTGGGGGAGCCTGGCCTCCACCCCGGCCGAGGTGAGCATGTCCAGGATGCCGAGCTCGCGGTCACGCAGCCGTTCATCCAGCAGGACCTGCGTCTTCCACCCCCCGGTGTGCACGGCCAGTTCCGCCGTCTGCCGCGCCCGGAGATACGGGGAGGACCACACGGCGGCACGCCCGTCCTCCGGAAACCCGGCGAGCAGCCCGCCCAGTGCCAGCGCCTGCTCGCGCCCGGTTCCGGACAGCTCGACGTCGGCATCCCGCGCCGGAACGTTGATGACGTGCGCCCCGGACTGGTGAGCCAGCGTGGCGGCGACGTTCCCCTGGCTCTCGCCGTGCCGGACGAGCAGAAGCTCGGTCATCCCGGGCAGGCCGGTCACGCGCTGGCTGGTTTTTCCGTTGTCATTCACTGCTACCTCCTGGGTCCGGGCCGGTTCTGTGTGGCTGCCACGTTACTCCCGGCGCGATGGCCTGTCGCCGCCGTGCCCGCCGCCGTGTCCGGCTCCGGGACTGGCAGGATGGGACCATGCGCATTCTGATCGCCCCGGATAAATTCAAGGGCTCCCTGACCGCCGCCGAAGCCGCCTCCGCCATTGCCGAAGGTGCCTTGCGCGTTTATCCCGATGCCGAGGCCATCCAGTTTCCGATGGCCGACGGCGGCGAGGGAACCCTCGAGGCGGCCGTCGCCGCCGGGTACGAGGAGCGGCTGAACGCCGTCGTCGGCCCCATCCTGGCGCCGGTGGGCGCCGCCTGGGCGATCCGGAAGGACGCCTTCGGCGGGGCCACCGCCGTGATCGAAACCGCGCAGGCCTCCGGGCTGGCGCACATGGAACCCACCCCGGCCAACGCCCTACGCGCACACAGCTACGGCTGCGGCCAGCTGATCGCCGCCGCCCTCGACGCCGGCGCGACGGAGATCGTGCTGGGCCTGGGCGGCTCGGCCATGACCGACGGCGGCAGCGGGGCCCTGCGCGCGCTGGGCCTCAAACCGCTCGACGCCGCGGGCAATGTCGTGCCGCTCGGCGGCGGCTCGCTCGCCGACGTGGCGCAGCTCGATGTCAGCGGCCTCGATCCGCGGCTGGGCTCGGTCACGTTCCGGATCGCCGTCGATGTGCAGAACCCGCTCGTTGGCGGCGACGGGGCAGCCCACGTGTTCGGCCCGCAGAAGGGCGCCGACGAGGACGCCGTGGAACTGCTCGACGCCGGACTCCGCAACTGGGCCTCGGTGCTGCGCCAATCCACCGGCCGGGACGTCAACGTCCCCGGGGCCGGGGCGGCAGGCGGCTTCCCGGCGTCGTTCCTGGCGTTCAGCAGTGCGGCGCTGGAAGGCGGCTTCGAGCTGGTGGCCGGGCTCACCGGACTGGCCGACAAACTCTCGCAGGCGGATCTCGTGATCACCGGTGAGGGCTCGCTGGATTCGCAGTCGCTGACCGGCAAGGCGCCGATTGCGCTCGCCGATGCCGCCCAGAGCCTCGGGATTCCCGTGATTGTGGTCGCCGGACGGATCCTGGTCACACCGGAGGACCTGGCCAAACACGGCGTGGTTGCCGCGGCGCAGCTGCTCGACGTGGCCGGGAGCCCGGACGACGCCGTCGCCAACGCCGCGAAGTACCTCACCTGGGCCACCAGCCAGGTACTCGAGGGGGCCTGAGCGCTCAGGCGCCTGTTTCATAGTGCGGCTCCGCGACTGGTTTGGATTCGGGGGAGCCTCGAGGAACGCCCCGGTGCCGAGGGAGACCAGCGCCGTCACGCTGGGCATGTCAGTTCCCTTTTTCGGCCTGCCGGCGGAGCCTGCTCGGCACGTAGACGAGCAGGATCAGCAGCAACGCCAACAGCACCGCCCCGGCAGTCAACCCCGCCGCACGGCCCGCCGCGACGTCGAAAACCAGTGCCGACGTGCCGACACTGAGGAGCCCGATGCCGGCCAGGGCGACCTTCGCGATCCTGTCCGCGCTGGACACGAGGGCCGCGCGGAGATGCAGGCGGAACACGCGGCGGTGCACGCTCACGGGCAACAGGATCACGGCCGTGGTGAGTGCGGCCAGCGCCACGTTGGCAAGATAGAGAGTGACCTGGAAATCGTCCAGCGACTCGAACCTTGACTGGAAGGGCAGGGTCAGCAGGAACCCCGCGAGGATCTGCACGCCGGTCTGCAGCACCCGCAGCTCCTGCAGCAGTTCCATCCAGTTCCGGTCGAGTTTTTCGACCGGGGACTCGTTGCGATCGTCCGCCGCGGACCCGTTCTGAGCAGACTCTCTTGGCTCGGGATTCGTCGGAGCGGACTCTTGGGGAGCGGACACAGACTCTCGATCAGACACTGGATCGCCTCCGGGTGAATGCGGAACAGGCTGCGGTGGCAGTTAACACTCAACCTAGGCTTGAGACGAACGAAATTCAAGGCGGTACTAAGGTTGCTGATGAATTTCCGGGTAGGGTGGAATTGTTTACTTCGTGGAGCAGCTTCGCAGGTCCGGGTCAGCGCCCGTGGCCGGGGAGCAGCCCCTGGAAAACCGACACGTTGGGTAGGTGGACTATGAGTGATTCGAACAAACAGCAGGACCAGCCGCGCGACCCCCGGGGCGGCTACTACTCCGGGTCCTTCCCGGAGCAGGTGCAGGAACAGCCGGGCCTCACCGCGCACATGGACCCCCAGCCGGACCATGGCGAGGAGAGCTACCAGGGCAGCGGCGCCCTCGAGGGCAAGGCCGCGCTGATCACCGGCGGGGACTCCGGGATCGGCAAGGCGGTGGCCATCGCCTTCGCCCGGGAGGGCGCCGACGTCGCCATCTCCTACCTGCCGGAAGAGGAAGCCGACGCCCAGGACACCGCCGCGTGGATCCGCAAGACAGGCCGCAAGGCGCTGCTGATCGCCGGCGACGGACGCCATGAGGATTTCGCCACCAGGATCGTGGAGGACACGCTCGCAGAGTTCGGCCGCCTGGACGTCGTGGTGCTGAACGCCGCGTACCAGAAGAACCGCGACAGCTTCGAGTCCCTCCCCACCGAGGAGTTCGACCGTGTCTTCCAGACCAACCTCTACTCGCTGATCTGGACCGCGCGGGCGGCGGTACCGCATCTGAAGGCCGGGGCGTCGATCATCTCGACGGCGTCGATCCAGGCGTTCAACCCCTCGCCCGAGCTCATCGACTACGCCATGACCAAGGCCGCGCAGGTTGCCTTCACCAAGGCCCTGGCCCAGGAACTCGGCCCGAAGGGAATCCGCGTCAACGCGGTGGCGCCCGGCCCCATCTGGACGCCGCTGATCCCGGCGACCGAGTGGCCGGAGAAACTTCCGTCCTTCGGCCAGGACACCCCGCTGCAGCGGGCGGGACAACCGGCGGAACTCGCGCCGGCCTACGTGCTCCTTACCTCCGACCACGGCTCCTACATTTCCGGTGCCGTCTTGCCGGTCACGGGCGGCAAGGGTCTCTGAGCCGCTGCAAAGCACTTCCGCCGACCCAAAAAACCACGCAGTTCACGATTCCAGCAAGGAAGGAACAGCATGACCCAGGAGAAACAGCAGGAGCCGATCGAGGAAGCCGGCGGCTACGGAACACCGACGGCGGAGCAGGAGCTGCCCGGCGGAGAGACCAAGAAGTTCGCCCAGCCCCGCCAGGAAGAAGCTTTTGACGCCGCGGGACTCAGCCAGGACAGTCCGGACGGGGAAACCTACCCGGCCGGCGCCCCGGACCTGAGCCAGTTCGGCGCCGAAGACCAGGACAGTGCAGGAGAACCCGGAGCAGGACGCTTCGGAGGAACGGAGGAACAAATGAGTTCAGAAAACGCCAGCACAACCCCCGGCTACGACGCCGACGCCTCGGAAAATTCCGAGGCGGCCATGCCGTCCTCGGAGGCGGAGATGGACGCGTCCAACACCGAAGAACCCGACGCCGGCCGGCCGTTCTCCTCGGAGCCCGGCCAGGACGCGGCCGGCCTGCCGGACGGATCGGGAACGGACCTGCCGGAGGACAAGGAACCCAAGGACCGCGGCGACGACGAGGAAGCCTTCGACGCCGGCTAAGCCGCGCCCATACAGCGAAGGCCGGAACCCGAACACCTGCGTGGTGTTCGGGTTCCGGCCTTCTGGCCGCATAGCGGCGCCGCGGCCGCTAGCGGCGTTTCTTCGGAGGGCGCTTCGCGGCGGCGGTGGCTGCGGCCACGAGGCCTTCCGTTTCCGGCTCCGCAACCGTGCCGCGGGCCTTCGCGATCGCCTTCATGCCGTGGTAGATCACCAGGGCCGCCGCGGAGCCCAGGGCGATGCCGGTGAACACCAGGTCGCCGATGGTCCAGGTGTAGTCGGCGATGCCGACAATAAGTGCGACGGCGGCCGTGGTCAGGTTGATCGGGTTGGAGAAGTTGACCTTGTTCTGCACCCAGATCTTGACGCCCAGGACGCCGATCATGCCGTAGAGCATCGTCGCGGCGCCGCCGAGCACACCGGCCGGGACGGTGGCAATGAGTTCGCCGAATTTCGGCGAGAAGCTCAGCACCACGGCGAAGACACCGGCCACCCAGTAGGCCGCCGTCGAGTAGACCTTGGTGGCGGCCATCACGCCGATGTTTTCCGCGTAGGTGGTGGTGCCGGAGCCGCCGCCCATGCCGGCAAGCACGGTGGCGGCGCCGTCGGCCATCAGCGCGCGTCCGGAGACGCCGTCGAGGTTCTGGCCGGTCATGGCGGACACGGACTTCACGTGGCCGATGTTCTCCGCCACAAGCACCAGCACCACGGGCACGAACAGGCCAACGACGCCGAGGTGGAATTCCGGGGTCTGGAAGAACGGCAGCCCCACCCAAGCGGCGGCGTCCATCTTGGAGAAGTCCACTTCGCCGCGGATCATCGCCACGAAGTAGCCCACCACCACGCCGACCAGGATGCTCAGCCGGCCCAGGATGCCGCGGAAGAAGACGCTGACGACGATTATCGTGACCAGGGTGACCAGGGCCGTGATCGGGGCCGCGTCGAAGTTGTTCTTCGCCGCGGGCGCGAGGTTGAGCCCGATCAGCCCCACGATGGCGCCGGTCACGATCGGCGGCATCAGGCGGTTGATCCAGCCGGCGCCGAACTTCTGCACAACCGCACCGATGATCGCCAGCCCGACGCCGGCCAGCACCACGCCGCCGAGCGCGCCGGCAACGCCGTACTGCTGCTGCGAGGCCATGATCGGCGCGATGAACGCGAAGCTGGACCCCAGGTAGCTCGGTACCTGGCCCTTGGTGATGACCAGGAACAGCAGCGTGCCGATGCCGGAGAAGAAGAGTGTGGTGGCCGGCGGCATGCCGGTGATGATCGGGACCAGGAAAGTGGCGCCGAACATGGCGACAACGTGTTGCATCCCGACGCCAATGGTCAGCGGCCAGGCAAGGCGCTCATCCGGCTTCACGACCTCGCCCGGGCGGATGGACTTGCCGTTGCCGTGGAGCTTCCATTTGGTACCGAGCATGCTCATTGCCGGGGCCTTTCAGAGAATGTGTGGCGGGGCGGGAAGGAATCTTCCGGAGCAACTTTACCGCGCCGGTGCTTCCGGCATGCGTCGCCGGCGGCGCCTCTGTGCCGGAGGTCACGGGGCGATACGGGAAGCAGGAAGCGGAAGTTGAAGTTGCAACTAATGACAGCAACCAGTGGCCGCCGTCCCCGGCGGGGCCGCCCAGCGAAAGGGAAGCTCATGACCATCGCCCATGACGAAGCAGTAATCGACGCCACCGCAGTGGACGCCATCTTTGCCGAGGCCCGCACGCCCAACACCTTCACCGGTGAAGTCACCGATGAGCAGGCCCGGGCCATCTACGAACTCACCAAGTTCGGTCCCACCGCGTTCAACTCGCAGCCGCTGCGCGTGACCTACGTCCGGTCCGCGGACGCCCGCGCCGCCCTGGTGGAGACCCTCGCCAACGGCAACCGCGCCAAGACTGCCTCCGCACCGCTGGTCGCCGTCCTCAGCTACGACACGTCCTGGCAGGAACAGTGGGACAACTTCCTGCCCGGCTACAACGCACCCAAGGCCATGTACGACGCCGCCCCGGACCTCGCCGCGGCCACCGGCAACAACAACGCCCACCTGCAGGCCGGCTACTTCATCCTCGCCGTCCGGTCCCTTGGCCTGTCCGCCGGACCCATGACGGGCGCGGACTTCACTGCGATCGATGCGGCGTTCTTCCCCGACGGCGGCCAGAAGAGCTTCCTCGTGGTCAACATCGGACAGCCCGCGGCCGACGCCTGGGGTGCGGCGAAGCCGAAATTCGCCTACGAGGACGTCGTCCGCACGGTCTGACCGGAATATTTCGCCGGCGCGGGGTTCGCTCAGCCGCCAGCCGGCCCGCACGCGGAGGTGCCTCCGGCACCATGGGGGACAGGCCGGAGGCACTCGGGACGCTATTCTGCGGTTGAGCGCAAGGCCGCATCCGGGACCAGTTCCCAGTTTAGTCCGCTTTGAGGCCGTAAACACAGGGCCGGCGGTCCCTTTCAGCGGCTCGGTCCGGCCCGCTCACGTCGCATCCGAGACCGTGGTCACAATTCCTTGCCGCGGAGTGCAATACTAAGGTCACCTGCGGCGCGGAGTCGACGCAAATCGGGCTATTGCGAGCGGACCGGGGGGCCACTACATGATGCTTGACATCGCAACCTTGCGTGTCGCCCTGGCGGTGGTCGATCTGACCCTGCTGCTGCTTTTCTATTTCATCACTTTCCGCCGGACGCGTTCGGCTTACAGCGGATGGTGGTGTCTGGCGCTGCTGCTGTTTCTGTCCGGCAATGCGGCTTACCTGCTGGACGGGACCCCACACCAGGTCTGGACCAACCCGCTCGGGAACGTGTTTCTCGTGGCGGGTGCGGCCAGCATCTGGGCCGGCGCCCGTTCGCTGCGGACCATCATTCCCAAGATCTGGTATCTCGCAGCCGGGCCCGCCATCACCGCCGTGGCGTCGGTGCTGGACCAGCCAGCCACCAACGTGTGGTCCGGCGGCCCTGCCTACCTCGGATTCATGGGCCTGCTGATCGGCCTCGGCTGCCGGGAACTGTTCCTGCTGGACCGGCACTTTTCGCGGGTGCACCTCACCCTGGCCGTGGGTTCCGGCCTCCTGGCCGCGTTCTACTTGGGCCGCTTTGCCGCGTTTGTGCTCGAAGGCCGCGATGGGGCGGTGTTCCTGACCTTCTTTGGATCCGTTCCGATGACACTCTGTTCGGCCGTGATCATGGTGGTGGCGTCCTTCACCATGGCGGAGCTGAGCTACGAGCAGCAGACCCAGGACCTCCGGGCCCGCGCCACGGTGGACGGGCTCACCGGGCTGTTGAACCGCACGGCGTTCCTGGACCTTGCCGAGAACGAACTGCGCCGCCTCAACCGGGCCAGAACCATGGCGTCCCTGATCCTGGCGGACCTGGACCACTTCAAGGCCATCAACGACGAATACGGCCACTCGGCCGGCGACGTTGCGCTTCAGGCGTTCGCCGACGCCTGCACCTCAACGGTCCGTTCCACCGACCTCGTGGGCCGCTACGGCGGCGAGGAGTTCATCGTCCTCCTGCCGGGAGTGGCCCCCGAAAGGGCGGGGGAAATCGCCTCGGAGATCAGCGCCCGGATGCAGGCCTCAACGTCGCCGGTGATCCCGCGCCTGCCTACCTCGAGCTATGGAATCGCCTCGACCGCGCCTGGCCGCGTGGACCTTGGCGCAATGATCGCCTCCGCGGACGCCGCTCTCTACCGCGCCAAGACCCTGGGCCGGGACCGCTCCGTCCTTGCCGGCGGCCTCGAGGAAGAGACGGCCTGAGCGGGGCGGCGGACCCCGTGCGCGGCTTAAAAACAGGACCGCCCGCGGGCTGAAAACGAGTCAGCCCGCGGGCGGTGCCTGAAGCAGTGAGCCGGGGGCTGCTAGGAAATAACCCCGTCCACCAGCGCTTTTGCCTCGGCCTGGACCTGCTTGAGGTGCTCTGCTCCCTTGAAGGACTCGGCGTAGATCTTGTAGACGTCCTCGGTGCCGGAGGGGCGGGCCGCGAACCAGGCGTTCTCGGTGACCACCTTGAGCCCGCCGATTGCCGCGCCGTTGCCCGGCGCTTCGGTCAGCTTGGCGGTGATGGTCTCACCCGCAAGCTCGGTGGCGGTGACGTCCGACGGCGAGAGCTTGCCCAGGGCCGCTTTCTGCTCGCGCGTGGCCGCGGCGTCAATCCGCGCGTAGACGGGATCGCCGAACTGGTCGGTGAGGCCCTTGTAGAGCTGCGACGGCGACTTGCCGGTGACGGCCGTGATCTCCGAGGCCAGCAGCGCCAGCAGGATTCCGTCCTTGTCCGTGGTCCACACACTGCCGTCCATCTTGTTGAACGACGCGCCGGCGGATTCCTCGCCGCCGAACGCCCCTTCGCCGGACAGCAGCCCGGGAACGAACCACTTGAAGCCAACCGGCACCTCAACGAGCTTGCGGCCCAGGCTTTCGGCCACACGGTCGATGATCGAGGACGAGACGAGGGTCTTGCCGATCACGGACTGCGGGTTCCACCCGGTCCGGTGGCGGTACAGGTAATCGATCGCGACGGCGAGGTAGTGGTTCGGGTTCATCAGCCCGCCCTGACCGTCAACAAAAGGCGTCACGATGCCGTGCCGGTCGGCGTCGGCGTCGTTGCCGGTGGCGATGTCAAAATTTGCGCCGCTGGACATGCGGTTAATCAGGGACGCCATCGCCGACGGGGAGGAGCAGTCCATCCGGATCTTCTCGTCCCAGTCCAGGGTCATGAAGGCCCACTGCGGGTCGACGGTGGGGTTGACCACCGTGAGGTTCAGGTGGTGGCGTTCGCCGATCTCGCCCCAGTAGTCCACCGACGCCCCGCCCATCGGGTCGGCGCCGATCCGGACGCCGGCCTCGCGGATGGCATTGAGGTCCAGGACGGAAGGAAGGTCGTCCACGTAGCTGCTGAGGAAGTCGAACTTGCCCGTGGTGCCGGCGCTGAGGGCCTCGGCGATGGGAATCCGCTTGACTCCGCGCAGGCCGTTCTCCAGCAGTTCGTTGGCGCGGTTGGCGATCCAGCCGGTGGCGTCCGAGTCAGCAGGTCCGCCGTGCGGTGGGTTGTACTTGAAACCACCGTCGCCGGGCGGGTTGTGGCTGGGGGTGACCACGATCCCGTCTGCCTGCGGGGCCCCGGCGGGGGAGTTGTTGTTGTGCGTCAGGATGGCGTGGCTCAGCGACGGGGTGGGGGTGTAGCCGTGGCGGGCGTCGATCAGCACGTTGACGCCGTTGGCCGCAAGGACTTCCAGGGCGGAATTCTGGGCCGGTTCGCTGAGGGCGTGGGTGTCTTTGGCGAGGTACAGCGGCCCGGTGATGCCTTGGCCCGCCCGGTACTCCACGATCGCCTGGGTGATGGCGAGGATGTGGGGCTCGTTGAAGGAGGCTTTCAGGCTCGAACCCCGGTGCCCGGAGGTGCCGAAGGCCACCCGTTGTCCGGGGTCGCCAAGATCCGGGGATACGTCGTAGTACGCATCCAGGAGCGCAGTGAGATCAACAAGGTCTTGGGGTTGGGCAACAGTGCCCGCGCGGCTAGCCATTGCACCAGCATGCCAGACCGGCATGGCAGGCAACATGATTTCGACGCATTACGGCCCCTGTGACGCAAGAAATATCCTGCTCAACGCTGCGGGACGGCGGTAGGCTGAACCCAGAAACGTCCAGAGGGGGAAAACCATGACTGACCAGCCAAAACCGGAGAAAGACGGGACACCGGAGGGCTACCAGCCGCCGTCGTATATTCCTGGCCAGGAGTCCGGTGAGCAGTACCGCCAGTCCGCCGCCGACTACAGCCGGCCCACGGAGCCGTACGCCACGCCGGACGGCCCGGCACATCAGCAGCCTTTCGGGCAGCAGCCGTACGGGCAGCAGCCCTACGGCGCCCAGGGCCAGCAGCAGTACGGGCAGCAGCAGTACGGTGCGCCGGTTCAGTATGGCCAGCCGGGCAGCCCGTTCAACGCCTACGGTCAGCCGGCCTATTACGGCGTGCCCCCGGAGCCCAAGGGCCTGAGCATCGCCAGCCTGTGCTGCGGCATCGCGGCCTTTGTCGGGCTGGGTTTCTTCCTCCTGCCGCAACTCGCGGCGGTGATCCTCGGGCACATGGCCCTCAAACGGGAGCCGTCGGGCAAAGGTATGGCCATTGCCGGCCTGGTGTTGGGTTATGTGGGGATCGCGCTGGCCCTGCTGGTCTTCGTGATCATCGCGCTGGGGCTGGCGATCGGATCCGCCAGCTACCGGGGCGTCGGGGCCTAGGCTCCTCCGGCCATCCTCAGCGGTCAGCCGGTAAGCGCCACCAGCAGCCGCCCGGCGTTGGCCTCGAGCCACTCGCCGCGGCGGCGGATCATGCCGCCGACGCCGTCGTCCCACATCCGCGCCCAGCCGCCGCCGAGGACCCGGGCATTGTGTTCCATCCGTTCGTAGCTCAGCGCCGTCGCCTCGACCCCGAAAGCCGCCAGCTGCCGCCGTTCCTCGGGGCTCCAGCCATAGGCGTCGGCGAAGATCCGGAGCCGCCGGAACGGGTCGGTTGCTTCCCAGCCGGGCCACCCGTCGGCCGGATCGCGGAGCGGGACCCAGTGCATCGCGGTGTTGAAGGAGTCCTTGAAGGCTGTGGTGGGGCCGGCGAGGTCGAAGTCCACCAGGCCGGCGGCGCGGCCGTCCCGGACCACAACGTTCTGCGGTGTGACGTCGAGGTGGCAGACGAGTTCTCCCGGGTCCTGGCAGACCGGGCGGGGCGGGAACGGGTGGGCGTGTGGTGCGAACCCGGCCGAGGCCCTGTGAAGCCGGCGCAGCAGCCGGGCCACGGAAACCAGGAGCTCCTCGGTCTGCGCCCAGGGCTCCGGGACGGGCCCGGCGCACCGTCCGGGCAGGAAGCTCAGCACGTCCCGGCCCTCGGCGTCCCGGCCCAGGAACCGCGGGGAACCGTCGAAACCGGCGTCTTCCAGCCAGTCGAGGTACGCGGCGACGGCCAGTGATTGCGGCTGGTGCGGGCGGCGGATGGTCCCGCCGACCCGCACCACACCGTCGGTGACATCGCCCGCCGGCATGAGTTCGACGTCGGACGCCTCGCCTGCGGCGGGGACGTAGACGCGGGCCTCAAGCGGCGCGCGGTGCCTGGAGCTCATCGGCTCAGCGTACGCCGCCCATGAGCTTCTTGATCGCCGGCGAGGCCGCGGCCAGGCCAACAGCCAGCAGCATGGCGGTGCCGCCGATGCCGATGAAGTACGGCAGCTCGTCCTCCGGGTTGTACAGGCCGGACAGGATGCCGGCCAGCGTGGTGCCCAGCGACACCGAGAGGAAGAACAGCGCCACCATCTGGGTGCGGAAGGCCGCCGGAGCCAGCTTGGTGGTCACGGACAGGCCGATGGGGGACAGGAACAGTTCCGCGAGCGTGAACAGGAACAGGATCCCGACCAGTGCCAGCAGCGGGGTCTTGCCGTCCCCGGCGAGCGGGATGAAGGCCAGGAAGGCCAGGCCCATCACGAAGAGGCCGATCGAGAACTTCAGCGCCGAGCCCGGCTGTTTGCGGCCCAGGCGGGTCCAGAGGGCAGCCATCACGCCGGCGAAGATGATGATGAACACCGGGTTGATGGACTGGACCCAGGCGGCCGGCATTTCCCAGCCGAACAGGTTCCGGTCCAGCTTCTCCTCCGAGTACACCGCGATGAAGGTGAACTGCTGCTGGAACAGCGCCCAGAACGCGGCCGAGGCGATGTACAGCGGGATGAATGCCGCCACCCGGCGTCGTTCGGTCCCGTCGACCTTCTTGCTGCTGAAGATCAGGACGAAGTAGAGCACGGACGCGCCGATGGCCGCGTAGGCCATGGACATGGCCAGGTTCTCGGCATTGACGATCCCGGTGGCCAGCAGCACGGCGATGACCGCGGCGATGCCGGAGAAGCGGAGGCCGTATTTGGTGCGCTCGGCGGCGGGCAGCGGGTTGTGCACCCGGTGCGCCTCCTCGGGCAGGTTCTTGCGGCCCAGCGCGTAGATGACCAGGCCCACGGCCATGCCGACGGCGGCGGCGCCGAAGCCCCAGTGGAACCCGTGGCTTTCCTGCAGCCAGCCGGTCACCAGCGGGCCGATCAGCGCGCCGGCGTTGATGCCCATGTAGAAGATGGAGAATCCGGCGTCGCGGCGTTCGTCCTTCTCCCGGTAGAGGCTTCCCACCAGGGCGGTGGCGTTGGCTTTCAGGCCGCCGGAGCCGACGCCGACCAGCACCAGGCCCGCGATCAGGCCGGGAATGCCCGGCACGAAGGCAAGGGCGATATGGCCGGCCATGATCAGGATGGCGGAGCCGAACAGCACCTTTTCGGAACCGAAGAGCCGGTCCGCGAGCCAGGCTCCGAGGATGGTGGAGAGATAGACACCGCCGCCGTACGCGCCGACGAGGCCGGCAGCCAGGCCCTGCTCAATTCCCAGACCGCCCTCGGCGGCTGTGAAGTACATGTAGTAGAGCAGGATGCCCTGCATGCCGTAGAACGAGAAGCGCTCCCACATCTCTACGGAGAACAGGCTGGCCAGCATCTTTGGGTGGCCGAAAAAGGATGTATCGCCCGGCGTTGTAGCGGGGGGATTAGATAAATGAGTAGTGCTCATTTACTTAATGCTGACAGTGTGACGCAGGATTGTCACATTCGCGGCGGCCCGGGGCAAACCAATCGCCCGGTGTTTCGCCAGCCTTTTCCTGCCCCGTTGCGCTATCACTTACAGCTGCTTTGCCCCCGGAATAGCAGCTACAAGTGATGGCGCAACATGGGGGCAAGCAGCGTCCGGGGGCTAGCCGGCGTCGAACATGATGACCTGGCGGACCGCTTTCCCGTCGGCCAGCTGGTCCATGGCCTGGTTGATGTCGGCCAGGGCGATGCGCGCAGAAATCAGTTCCTCAACCGGGAGTTTCCCTTCCCGCCAGAGCTGGGCGTACTTGGGAATGTCCCGGGACGGCACCGCGGAGCCAAGGTAGCTGCCGACGATTGTCCGGGCCTCGGACGTGATGGTCAGCGGCGAGATCTGCGCGCGGGCTTCCGGGTGCGGCAGGCCCGCGGTGATCGTGGTTCCGCCTACCGCGGTGGCGGCGAAGGCGGTTTCGAAGGCGCGCGGGTTCCCGGCACATTCGATCACGTATCTGGCCTTGACGCCCTCCTCCAGGACCTGCTGCGGGGTGTAGGTTTCGTGCGCGCCCAGGCGGCGGGCATGCTCGAGTTTTTCCTCCAGCGTGTCCACGGCAACGATCCGCGAGACACCCTGGGAGACCGCCGTGATCAGCGCGGCCATGCCGACGCCGCCGAGCCCCACAATCATGACGCTGTCCTGCGGCCGGGGCCGGGCCGCGTTGAGGACGGCACCGCCTCCGGTCAGGACGGCGCAGCCCAGGACGGCGGCGACGTCCGCCGGGATGTCATCGCCGACCGGAACGGCCGAGGCGCGGTCCACCACGGCGTGGGTGGCGAAGCCGGAAACGCCCAGGTGGTGGTAGATCTTTTCGCCGCCGCGGTCCAGGCGCATCGATCCGTGCAGGAGCGTCCCGTCGCCGTTGCTCTTCGACCCCGCGGTGCAGGGGAGCCGGCCGTCTTCGGCGCAGTTAGCGCACTGCTCGCAGCGGGGCAGGAAGGACATCACCACGCGCTGGCCCGGCACGAGGTCCGTGACCTCCGAGCCGACCTCGACGACGCGTCCGGCGGCCTCGTGCCCCAGCAACATCGGCACCGGGCGGACCCGGTTGCCGTCCACCACACTCAGGTCCGAGTGGCAGATGCCGGCGGCTTCGATCCGCACCAGGATCTCGGAGGGGCCGGGGCCCTCCAGCTCCAGCTCGGAGATGGTGATGGGCCGGGAGTCCGCGAACGGACGGGGGCGGCCGATTTCCTCAAGTACTGCACCAGTGATCTTCATCGATCCCTCTCGTGTGGGTTCCAGCCCGTGTGGTTTCGGGCTGGGGGCGTTTCAAGGGTGGACATGTCCACCGTACAACTGCACCCCATGCTAGAACCCCAGCTGCGCCGCCAGCTGCAGCAGCAGCGCCTCGGAACCCATCGGCCCGATCAGCTGGATGCCCATCGGCAGTCCGGCACCCTTGGCCCCGCCGGTCCAGTGCACCGGAATGCTGATCGCGGGCAGCCCGCAGACGTTCACCATGGACGACCAGGGCGCGTATTCGCACTGCTTGCGGTAGTCGCCGTCGGCATCCCCGCTCCAGTCGGCCGCCGGCCAGTAGCCGTCGCCGTGGGCCGCCCCGGTGAACCAGCCCACCGGGCGGGGCGTCTGGGCCAGCGCCGGCATGAGCATCAGGTCCCAGGCGGCGTACTGGGTGATGGTGTCGCGCTGGAACTGGCGCAGGAGCCCGACGGATTCGGCGAGTTTCGCGGGCCCGCGCTGCTGCGCGCGGCGCCGGAACGTGCGTGTCAAAGGGGTCAGGAGCGCCTCGCGCTGCGGAACGATCCGGGCATCGCCTACGGCGGCGGTCCAGGCCGTGGTGAAGGCGGCCGGGTAGCGGTTGTCGTAGCGGATGGAGGCGTCCGAGGTTTCGTGGCCGGCCGCCTCCAGCAGCCGGATGCCTTCGGCGAGGGCGTCGAGCGCCTCGGGGTCCGGGGTGAAGGGGAAAATCGTCTGCCACGGACTCGCCAGGCTCACGCCGATCCGCAACCGGGGCGGGTCCTGGGCGGCGAGTTCCAAATAGTGGGGTGCAGGCTTTTCGGACGGAGCCGCGGGGCCGGGCATCATCGCATCGAGCAGCAGGGCTGCGTCCGCCGCGGAGCGGGCCAGCGGCCCGGACACGACCAGGCCGGCGGGGTCGCCGGTGCTTTCGCCCGTGGGAACCAGCCCGCGGCCGGGCTTCAGGCCCACGAGCCCGCACGCAGCGGCCGGAATACGGACCGAACCGCCGCCGTCGGACCCGGGCGCAAAGGGAATCAGCCCGGCGGCCACCGCCGCGGCGCTGCCGCCGGTGGATCCTCCCGAGCTGCGGCTGAGTGCGTGCGGGTTCCGCGAGGGCGGCGCGATCCGGTTCTCGCTGTAGGCCGTCAGCCCGAACTCCGGGACCTGCGTCTTGCCCAGCGAGACGATGCCCGCGCCCTTGAGCGTGGCGACCAGGGCGCCGTCGGTCAGTGCCGGCTTGTGGTCCAGGGCGGCGCTGCCGTGGGTGGTGACAACTCCGGCGACGTCCGTGAGGTCTTTGAAGGCCACCGGCATGCCGTGCAGCAACGCAAGTTCGGTCCCGTCCCGGGTGGCCCGTGCATGCGCCCCGTCCGCTGCGGTTGCGTCCAGCAGGGCCTGCTCCGCGGTGACAGTGATAAATGCGCCGAGATGCCGGTTTTCGGCGGCGATGCGGTCCAGGAAGTGCCATGTGACCCGCCTTGAGGACAGCTCGCCGGAGCGGAGGGCGTCGCGGAGGTCCACGGCGGAGAGCTCGTGGATCTCAGCCACCGTGATTCGGCTCCCAGGGGTTTCGGGCCTGGCGCTCCGGGGGACATGTCCAGTGGTGGCGCGGGCGGGTGGACATGGTGGCATTGTGCCCAGTCTTCGAGACCATGGGAGGGCATGTCCCGTGGGTGAGGGCGAGACGCTCCGGGGGACATGTCCAGTGGTGGCGCGGGCGGGTGGACATGGTGGCATTGTGCCCAGTCTTCGAGACCAGGGGAGGGCATGTCCCGTGGGTGAGGGTTTGCCGCTCCGGGGGACATGTCCAGTGGTGGCGCGGGCGGGTGGACATGGTGGCATTGTGCCCAGTCTTCGAGACCAGGGGAGGGCATGTCCCCGAATGCCGGGAGCGGGCAGCAGGAATCGTGTGACGGTGAGTTGCCGTGGATCTCCTGTGCGCCATGCCAGAAGCGTAACCTGCAGCCGGGTAGGGGTGCGGCAATGGCGGCTGGCGATACGCTGGGAGCAGACCATGCATTCTGCGGAAGGACGACCATGAGCGACTTTGACACCGTGACCGTGTCCGACATCCCTGAAGGGGCCAGGATCCTCGATGTCCGCGAAGACTACGAGTGGGGCGCGGGCCACGCCGCCGGGGCGCTGCACATCCCCCTCGACCAGCTCCCGGCCCGCCTCGAGGAGCTCGATCCCGACGAGGACCTTTACGTGATCTGCCGCACCGGGGGACGCTCCTTCCGCGCGGCCCAGTGGCTCTCCGGACAGGGGTATTCCGCCCTGAACGTGGCCGGCGGCATGGACCAGTGGCTGGAAACCGGAATGCCGCTGGTGTCCGACAACGGACTCAAGCCCGTCATCCTGTAGTTGAAGAAAGAAGCGCCGATGCCCGCATCACCCGTCACGTACACCTTCCTCGGACCCGCGGGCACCTTCACCGAGGCCGCCCTGATGCAGGTTCCCGGTGCCGCGGACGCCATCCGCGTTCCGTCGACCAACGTCAACACGGCGCTGGACAAGGTCCGCGACGGCTCGGCGGACGCGGCCATGGTGCCGATCGAGAACTCCGTGGAGGGCGGCGTCACTGCCACCCTGGACGCAATCGCCACCGGCCAGGAACTGCGGATCCTGCGCGAGGCCCTCGTGCCGATCAGCTTCGTGCTGGTGACCCGGCCCGGAACCCGGATCGAAGACATTCGCCGGATCTCCACCCACGGCCACGCCTGGGCGCAATGCCGACTGTGGGCCGAGAAAAATATTCCAAATGCAGAATATATCCCGGGATCCTCCACTGCCGCGGCGGCCATGGGGCTCCTGGAAGGCGACACACATTACGACGCGGCAATCTGCGCCCCGATTGTGGCCACCGAACAGCCCGGGCTCGCCGTACTGGCGGAGAACATCGGGGACAACCCCGGTGCCGTCACACGATTCGTGCTGGTGGGCCGGCCCGGAGCGCTGCCGGAACCCACCGGTGCGGACAAGACCACCGTCGTCGTGCCGCTGCCGGAAGACCGCCCCGGGGCCCTGATGGAGATCCTTGACCAGTTCGCGACCCGCGGCGTGAACCTCAGCCGGATCGAGTCACGGCCCACCGGCCAGTACCTGGGCCATTACTTCTTCAGCATCGACGCCGACGGCCACGTGGCCGACGCGCGTGTGGCGGACGCCCTGGCGGGACTGCACCGGATCAGCCCGGCCACACGTTTCCTGGGTTCCTACGGCCGCGCCGACGGGCACCGGACGATTGTGGAGCCGCATACCTCCGACCAGGCCTTCCGCGCGGCGCATGCCTGGGTCAAAGACATACTGTCCGGGGCATCTGTGGTGCCGGAATATATGTCCAAGGCTTCGCCCACAGCGTAGACAATTGCCACATCAGGCACTTCCGCCCCTATGAAACTGTGCGTATGCTTGCCTGATCCATATTGGGGAAGTCCTCTATCGAGGGAGCAGGACATGGCAGACACCAGCCTTGAAAATGATGGCCAGGGAATGATTGTGAATCCCAAGCCGACCGCTGACAACCAGGACTGGGACGGCGACGACGCCGACCGTGCAGACCGGCTGCGCTTTGAAGAGGAGCAGGCGATGATCCGCGAGCAGTCCGAAGCGCGCGCCGCCAAGGCTGCCGCGGAAGCGAAAAAGGTCGCAGACGCGCACAAGGAAGCCGCCGCGAGGGAAGCCAGCGCCTAATCTCCCTCGGTGCCGTCCTTGACCCGGACGAGCAACGAGCCGGGAGCAACCTGCACGGTGACCTTCGTGGCCTCACCGGACGGATCGCCGTCGACCTGCGTGGCCATCGGCTCCGCGCAGCTGATGATGATCTTTCCGGAGCGGTAATACGTCATCACCGGCAGGTTTCTTTTGTGCTTCAGCACGATCTTCCAGTACATGGCCAGCCAGCCGATCGCGCTGCGCGGACTCATCACCACGACGTCCAGCATCCCGTCGTCGATCATCGCCTGGGGGATGAAGTCGATCCCGCCGGGGATTAGGCCGCAGTTCGCGAACAGTACGCTGCGGATCTTCCGGCTCTGTTCCGGCTGGTCGTCCAGCGAGATGGACACCTTCTTGCGGCGGCCGGGGAGGTGCCGCACGCCCGCTTCGGTGTAAGCCAGCCAGCCGACAGCCTTCTTGAGCCCGTCGCTGGTGTCGCCCACCACCTCTGCGTCCATGCCGATTCCGGCAATGACCAGGAAGGTGTGCTCCGCCGTCTCGTTGGTGCGGGAGTTCTCCACCCGCATCCGCGCCGTGTCGATAAACCGCTGGTGTCCGAACAGGGCGGTCTGGACGCTGCCGTGCAGGTCGCCCACATCAAGGTGGATGTTGCGGGCCAGCAGGTTGCCGGTGCCCAGCGGGATCAGGCCCATGGCGGTATCCGTGCCCGCCAGAATGTCCGCCACCACCCGCACCGTGCCGTCACCGCCGCCCACCAGGACGACGTCGGCGCCGTACTCGACGGCGGCCCGCGCCTGCGAGAAGCCGGGGTCCTCGGCCGTGGTGTCGAAAAACCGCGGCGGTACCCAGCCGGCCGCGGCGCACGCACTTTCAACCAGGGTGCGGGCCTCGTCCGACCTGGCCTTGATCGGGTTCATCACCACGGCGACTTTCTGCTGGCCCAGGCCCGGACTATGGGTTTCCTCCCACACGGCGCTGCGCGTGTGCCGGGCCTTGAGCTTGCGCACGCCCCACCAGCTGGAGACGGCAAAGGCCAGGACTCCAGCGATGATGAGGTAGAGCAGCCAGTCTCGCATTGTGCTCCAACACTATCCCGCCGCTGGCCGGCGGCCTGATTGCCCGGTAATGGTGCCCTGATTGGATACTCTTGTCAGGTGATCGACGTAAAAGACCTCAGCGAAAATCCGGACAAGTTCCGGGCCAGCCAGCGCGCCCGCGGCGCCGACGAATCCGTGGTGGACGCGATCATCGCCGCGGACTCGGCCCGGCGCGCCGCCCTGATCCGCTTCGAAAACCTCAGGGCCGAGCAGAATGCCTTCGGCAAGAAGGTGGCGCAGGCCAAGGGCGAGGAAAAGCAGGCCCTGCTGGCAGAGGTCAAGGTCCTCGCAGGACAGGTCAAGGCCGCTTCCGCCGACGCCGACGTCGCACAGGCAGCCCACGAGGAACTGCTGCGCACCATCCCCAACCTCATCGAGGACGGCGTTCCCGAGGGCGGCGAAGAGGACTACATCGTGGTCAGGACCGTCGGAGCCCCCCGCGAATTCACCGACTTCGAGCCCAAAGACCACCTGGAAATCGGTGAGCTGATCGGCGCCATCGACATGGAGCGCGGCGCCAAGGTCTCCGGTTCGCGGTTCTACTTCCTGCGCGGCGTCGGAGCCCGGCTGGAGATGGCGCTGCTGCAGATGGCCATGGAACAGGCGATCGACGCCGGCTTCGTGCCGATGATCACCCCGACCCTGGTGCGCCCGGAGACCATGCAGGGCACCGGTTTCGACGTCAAGCACGACGCCGAGATCTACCGGCTCGCCGAGGACGACCTCTACCTCGTGGGCACCTCGGAAGTGGCCCTGGCCGGCTACCACGCGGACGAGATCCTGGACCTCTCCGCCGGACCGGTCCGCTACGCCGGGCAGAGCTCCTGCTACCGCCGCGAGGCCGGCTCGCACGGCAAGGACACCCGCGGCATCATCCGGGTCCACCAGTTCAACAAGGTGGAGATGTTCATCTACACCACGGTCGAGGAGGCCGCCGCCGAGCACGCCCGGCTGCTGGCCTGGGAAGAGGAGATGCTGGCCAAGTGCGAACTGCCCTACCGGGTCATTGACACCGCCGCCGGCGACCTCGGCAACTCCGCCGCCCGCAAGTTCGACTGTGAGGCATGGGTTCCGACGCAGGGCGCCTACCGCGAGCTGACCTCGACCTCCAACTGCACCACCTTCCAGGCGCGCCGGCTCAACATCCGCGAACGCGTGCTGAACGAGGACGGGGCGCCCAAGGGCACCCGGGCCGTCGCCACGCTCAACGGCACGCTGGCCACCACCCGCTGGATCGTCGCCATCCTGGAGCACCACCAGAACCCGGACGGCTCCGTGAACGTCCCGCAGGCCCTGCAGAAGTATCTTGGCGGCATGACGGTCTTTCCCGTCATCTGATCCCCCGTTTTTCCGGCCCATGACCCCGCAAAACGCAGCGGGGTCATGGGCGCCAACAACTGTTCACCCCGGGTTCACCGCACGCTGTGGCCTGCGTCCTAGCGGCTGTCGGGGGTGTCTGCTCTACTAGTTAGATGACAACAATGACTGAATCCTCAGTCGCCGGCAACGATGACCGGCGAGACAACAACCGGAACAACGAAAACACAGCAGCCCACAAGCTGATGGTGGCGCTCGACGTCGACGGCACCCTCGTGGACCACGACGGCCACATGTCCGTTCCCGTCCGTGAAGCCGCCCAGGACGTCGTTGCAGCAGGGCACCACGTCACCATCGCGACCGGCCGCTCACTGAACGCGACCCTGCCGATCATTGAGCACATCGGTATCGACAGCGGCTATGCCGTGTGCTCCAACGGCGGCGTCACCCTGCGGCTGGATTCCAGCCTGCCGGACGGCTACGAGTTCGTTCACAAGGCCACCTTCGACCCGGGCCCCGCACTCCGGGCGCTGCGCAAGCGGTTGCCTTCGGCCAAGTACGCGCTCGAGGATGCGGACGGCAACTTCCTCTCCACCGAGCGCTTCCAGGACATGAGCTTCGGGGTGGAGGCAATCGGCGTCGACTTCCAGACCATGCTGGAAGCCACGGCGGTCCGCGTGGTGGTCTTCAGCGCCGAGAACACACCCGAGGAGTTCAACACCGCCATCCGGCACATCGGCCTGGCCGGCGTGACCTACTCGGTGGGGTGGACGGCGTGGCTGGACATCGCCGCCGCCGGCGTGACCAAGGCCAGCGCCCTGGAACACCTCCGCGGCCGGCTGGAGATCGAGGCGCACCGCACCGTCGCCGTCGGCGACGGCCGCAATGACATCGAGATGCTCACCTGGGCCGCCCGCGGTGTGGCCATGGGCCAGGCGCCCGAGGAAGTCATCGCCGCCGCGAACGAGGTCACCCACTCCGTGTTCGACGACGGCGCCGCCCACGTGCTGCGCAGCCTGCTGCTCTAGGCTCCGACCACGCCGAGGGGCTGGCTGGCGGCAAGTGGGCTGTCAGCGCACCTCGAGGATGAGGCCCAGGAGCCTGGCCGCGGCGGGCCGCGCCGCGTGTTCCTCATTCCACTGCGCCCGCGCCACGGCCTTGCTGACCGCCTGGGTGGTGATCCCGAGTTCCTCGGCCACCGCCTTCTGCTGTCCGCGGACCCCGGGGGTCAGCAGGTCCAGGACCCGCCATTCCGCGGGGCTGCGGTCGTGCACGATATGCCCCAGCAGCCGCAGCACGGACTCGGACTCCGCGGCGAGGTCGGCCAGCGGGCCCTCCACAGCCACCGGAATCCGGTCCTTGCCGTTGCGCAGCCGGTCGACGGCCCGACGGGCGTAAATCAGCCCATGGCCGGAGGCGTCCTTGATCTGGTTCGGCAGGGGCTCATTGACGGGCCCGACGCCGATGCCGACGTACCAGCTGCCGGTCCGCAGTGCGATCATCGCCGCTTCGACGGCCTGCTGCGGAGAGTCCACGATGCCCTGGACCTCGTCCTCAACCGAGCGGTCGAAATCAAGGCGCGCCGGGATGTGCCGCAGGTCCTTGAGGAGCTGCGGCACGCAGTCGCCGTCGCGCCGGCTGTCTGTTTGGTTGATGGTCAGCGTGAACATTCTGGGACCACACTACCCGGTGGTAAGGGGCTGGCAAGAGCCGCCCTCCGGCCACGCTCCCGCAGGCTTGTGTCCGGTCCGGGGACGTGTTGCGATGGAGGTTGCGCACTGCCCAGGCACCCCGTGAAGCGAGGAATCCATTGACCAGCGACCTGAACACCGACCTGACCAGCGACCTGAAGTCCGACGCCGATCCGGCCGCCGGCAGCTCCCCGCGGGAGGCTGGCGGCGGGCTGGAACTGGAGCTCGTGGACCGTTGGTGGCGGGCCGCCAACTACCTGTCCGTGGGGCAGATCTATCTTCGTTCCAACCCGCTGCTGCGGGAACCCCTGAGCGCCGGCAACACCAAGTCCAGGCTGCTGGGCCATTGGGGCACCACACCGGGCCTGAACTTCGTCTACGCCCACCTGAACCGGGTCATCCGCCGGGACAGCCAGAGCATGCTGTTCATTGCCGGACCCGGCCATGGCGGGCCGGCTGTGGTGGCGAACGCCTGGCTGGAGGGCACTTACTCCGAGATTTACAGCAATGTCGGCGACGACGAGCAGGGCATGGCTGAGCTCTTCCGGCAGTTCTCCTACCCGGGCGGAATCCCCAGCCACGCCGCCCCGGAGACCCCGGGCTCCATCAGCGAGGGCGGGGAGCTCGGGTATTCCCTGGCTCACGCCTACGGGTCCGTTTTCGACAATCCCGAGCTGATCACCGCCGTCGTGATCGGCGACGGGGAGGCCGAAACCGGGCCGCTGGCGGCGAGCTGGCATTCCCACAACTTCCTGGACCCGGTCCATGACGGCGCGGTGCTGCCCATCCTGCACCTGAACGGCTACAAGATCGCCAATCCCACCATCCTGGCGCGCATGCCCGAAGCCCAGCTGGAACAGCTGCTCCGCGGTTACGGGCACGAGCCGCACTTCGTGACCGTGGGCCATCCGGACGACACGGCGGCCGCGCACCGGGACTTCGCTGCCGTCCTGGACGACTGCCTCACCGAGATCCGGGCGATCCAGTCGGCCCGCCGGAGCGGTACGGCCCAGGCCGAAGGCGACGCAACAGCCGGCGCAACAGCGGACGCCGGCGTGACAGCCGACGACGCCCCGGCCGCCCGCTGGCCCATGATCGTGCTGCGGTCGCCGAAGGGCTGGACCGGCCCCCGGATCGTCGACGGACTGCAGGTCGAAGGAACGTGGCGGAGCCATCAGGTGCCGCTGTCCGAAGTGCGCACCAACCCGGAGCATCTGGCGCAGCTGGGGGAGTGGCTCGAATCGTACCGGCCCGCCGAGCTCTTCGACGACGCCGGGCGCCTGCGGCCGGACGTCGCGGCCAATGCCCCCGGGGGCGCTCTCCGGATGAGCGCCACCCCGTACGCAAACGGCGGCGTGCTGCTTCGGGACCTCAAGCTGCCCAAGTACGAGGACCATGCCGTCCCGGTGGCGCAACCGGGGGTCGAGCGGGTCAGTGCGATGATCACGCTGGGGTCCTGGCTTCGCGACGTGATCAGCCAGAACCCCCAGACGTTCCGGCTGTTCGGCCCGGATGAGACGGCATCAAACCGCCTGCAGGACGTCTATGAGGTCACGGACAAGGTGTGGCAGTACCGGATCGAGGAACTCGATGAACATCTTGCCCGCGCCGGACGGGTCATGGAGGTCCTCAGCGAACACCTCTGCCAGGGCTGGCTGGAGGGCTACCTGCTGACCGGCCGGCACGGCGTGTTCAGCTGCTATGAGGCGTTCATCCACATCGTCGATTCCATGTTCAACCAGCACGCCAAGTGGCTCAAAGTGCACCGTGAACTGGCCTGGCGCCGGCCGGTCGCCTCGCTCAACTACCTGCTGTCCTCGCATGTCTGGCAGCAGGACCACAACGGCTTCTCGCACCAGGATCCCGGCTTCATCGACCACGCCGTGAACAAAAAAGCCGAGGTCATCCGCGTCTACCTGCCCCCGGACGCGAACACGCTGCTCTCCGTGATGGAGCACTGCCTCGATTCGCGGGACTACGTCAACATCGTGGTCAGCGGCAAGCAGCCCTCGCCGACCTGGCTGGGCCCCGCCGAGGCCGCGCACCACTGCCAGCGCGGCCTGGGAATCTGGGAGTTCGCGGGGTCCGAAGTCCCCGGCGAGGAACCCGACGTCGTGCTGGCTTGTGCCGGTGACGTGCCCACGGTCGAGACGGTCGCCGCTGCGGAACTGCTGAAGGCCGGGGCCCCCGGGCTGAAGATCCGGGTGGTCAACGTGGTGGACCTGATGCGGCTGCAGGACGCCAGCGAACACCCGCACGGCCTGACGTCCCGGGACTTCGACGGGATCTTCACGGCGGACAAGCCCATCATCTTCGCCTACCACGGCTATCCGTCGCTGATCCACCGGCTGGCGTACCGGCGGACCAACCAGGAGGGCCTGCACGTGCGCGGCTATAAAGAGGAGGGCACCACCACGACGGCCTTTGATATGGCCATGCTCAACGGGATTGACCGCTTCCAGCTCGCCATCGACGCGATCGACCGGGTGCCGGGGCTGGCGGAGAAGCACTCGCTGCTGCGGCAGGCGCTGCAGGACAGCCGGATCCGGGCGCACAACCACACCCGGGACCACGGGGAGGACTCGACGGAAATCAGCGGCTGGACCCTCGGCCTGGAGTAGCCGCTGGAAGCGGCCGCCCCGCTACGGCCGGCCGCCGCCGAGCCCATTCAGCCCGCCGGTGGGCAGGTGGATCCAGCCCTCCGTCCCGGCGGCCCTGGCGTGGGCGGCATCCGGGCGGAGCGTCAGGCCGAGGGCCACGGCCCGCGCGGTCAGGGATGCGATGAGCGCGTCGAACATGTCATCGGAGCCCGCCAGCCGGTCCTCGTGTCCGGCCAGGTCCAGCCAGGGTGCTGCCTGCTGCAGCCCGTCAAGGAGCTCGGCCAGCCGTTCCGTTTCCGCTCCGCCGCGCCCCTTGTAGCCCCGGGCCAGCAGGCCCCAGGATTTCAGCGACGCCGCCGGGTAGACCTCGGCGAGGCGGCCGCTGCCGTCCCGGGCCTGCGGGCCGTGGTCCCGCGAGATTTTGGCCTGGATGACGGCGCAACGCATCGCCGGGTGGGCCAGCCGGTCGGCGGAGACGCTGAGCGGGGTCAGCCCGGTGCGGGCGGTGACGAAACGGTCGGTGTCCCGGTAGGCCAGCAGCCGGCGTCCTTCGATTCCGTCAAAGTCCAGCACCGGGTGCGGCTCGAAGGCCAGATGCCCGGCCAGGAAGGGCAGGAAGGCGTCCGGCCAGCCCACCGGGCAGTCGATACCGGTCATGTCGCTGGCGCCGAAGAGCCGCACAATCTCCTCGTCGCCGACGTCGAGGGCCAGGTGCGCCAGGCGGGCTGAGCCGTTGTCCCATTCGATGACGGCGGCTGCGGTTTTCCGGGTGGCTGCGGCGAGGTCGACGCCGAGGGACCTCACCGCGGCCCGCCCGGGACGGCAACCAGAGGCCTGCAGGTCATTCGACTCGGACCGAGCGGTACTGCAGGGCACCGGGCAGCGATCCCCGGCTGTCCAGGCCCTCCCCGGCGGCGAAGCGGGCCCACACGGCGCGGAGGGCCCGGCCCTGGGCGTTGATTTCCTCCCAGCTGGCTCCCGCGAGCAGCCCGGCACCTGCCCAGGTTTGTTTGTCCCCGAACAGCAGCGGCAGGTCAACGGTGTGGGCGGCTCCGTAGAAGTTGCCCGGCGCCGCCCAGGAGAGCACGTAGCTGTAGGCCGTGCCGCCGGCCTCGGCGTGCCGGCGGGCGAACTTCCTGGCGGCCCGGCCGTACACCGCCTCGGTGACGGCCCAGTTGATGGCTTTGACGACGGCGGTCCCGAGCACCGGGACCTTGGCCAGCCGGCCGACGACGGGGTTGCGCGGCAGGAACAGCCGGGCCTCCTCGGAGGTGTGTCCGATCAGGACCTCGATCCCGGGAGCAGTGGCGTTCCAGGCGTCCTCAATGCCGGATTCCGGCGGCAGGGGGGAGTGCCCGTACTGGGTGCCGAACGGCATGGCCGCGATCAGCCCGAACTTGCGGGCCACCTGCGACACGTGCCCTTCGATCTCCACGACGTCCATCGCGGGGGTGTCTTCGGTGACGTGTTCCGCCGCGATGCCCATGGCGGTGCTCATCTTTTCCCGGCCCCGGGTAATGCCCAGCGGCGCGCTTTGAATGATGGCGCGCTGGAACAGGGTGGGGGCCTCCGGCGTCGCCATGAGGTGGGCGACGGCGTCGCCGCCGGCGGACTGCCCGAAAGCGGTGACCCGTCCCGGGTCCCCGCCAAAGGCGCTGATGTTGCGCTGCACCCAGCGGAACGCCTCGAGCTGGTCCAGCAGGCCAAGGTTCGCGGGCCGGCCCGTGCCCGTCGCGAGGTAGCCGAACAGGCCCAGGCGGTACGTCACGGACACCACGATGACCCGGTTTTCGGCGACGAGGGCCTTGGGGTCGAAGATGGCCAGGTCGCCGGAGCCGGAGGTGTAGGAGCCGCCGTGGAGCCACACCATGACCGGGACCCGGTCGTTCGCGGTGAGGCCGGCGGGCATGGTGATGGAGAGCCGCTGGCAGTCCTCGCTGCCGGGGAGCTCCCCGTAGCGGGTGCCGAGGATGTCGTCCAGGAACGGCACCGGGGCCTGCGGGCATGCCGGGGACAGGGAGGTGGCCGCGAGGGCCCCGGTCCAGTCGGGGGCACTCACCGGGGGCTGGAAACGTCCCGCGGCGGCGTAGGGGATCCCGGTGGCCCGCACGACGTCACCGTCCCGCCAACCCGTGACCGGACCGCAGGGAGGACTAAAGGAAGGCTCGGCGTTCATGAGCCTACGATTTCACATTTTCCTGACCCGTCACTGACAACGGCCGCTGGGCCTGGACGGCGCTTTAAACAGCAACGCGGGGTCACGTACGGCCCCTATCCGTTGGCCGGATGGGCGGTAGGTGACCCCGCGCTGGAGTTGGGAACGTTAGTGCGTGTGGGGAACGTAACGCTTGATGGACGCCTCCAGCTCAGTCTCGGCGGCCGCGCGGTCACCCCAGCCCTCGGCCTTGACCCACTTGCCCGGCTCCAGGTCCTTGTAGCGGGTGAAGAAGTGCTCGATTTCCTTGATCAGGAATTCGCTGACGTCGCTGATCTCGTTGATGTGATCGAAGCGCGCGTCGACCGGCACGCAGAGCACCTTGGCGTCTCCGCCGCCGTCGTCGGTCATGTTGAACACGCCGATGGGGCGGGACTCAACAATGACGCCGGGGTGCAGGTCAAAGTCCTGCAACAGCACCAGGGCGTCCAGCGGATCGCCGTCTTCGCCCAGCGTGTTCTCAAAGAAACCGTAGTGCGTGGGGTACTGCATCGAGGTGAACAGGACGCGGTCCAGGCGGACGCGGCCCGTTTCGTGGTCGACTTCGTACTTGACGCGTGATCCCTTGGGGATCTCGATGGTCACGTCATGCTTCATGGAATACTCCTCGACGAATTCAGGGGGTTCGCGGCACTCACAAAAGGCTGCCGGCGCCGCCGACTACTATTGAGGATATAGCGAGAGGCCCTGGTTTCAGGAACTAACGGGGACATTTCAGGACTAAAGGACCAGCAGCCGGATGAAACGCAGAACGATCCGCCCGGGCACTGACCCGGTGACCGGGCCCCTGCGGCGGAGCCTCCCACTGCTGCTTCAGAGCCTGCTCGTCGCGGCGCTCGCCCTCCCCGCCGGCGTTGCCGTCGCCCCCGCCTTCCTCGGACCCGGCCCATCCGAAACCGCTGCACAGACCACCCCGCCGTGGCACCAGGTCCCCGGCGCACTGGCCGACCGCAGCAGCGCGGCGGCCGGCACCACCCCGGACGGCATCGAACCGCTCACAGCCACCGCTCCCGTCCCGCAACCCGGTCCGCTCGCGGCCCGGCTGAACGAAACCCTCACGACCGACGGTTCCGGGAACTTCACCGGCGTGGTGCAGGACGCCCTCACCGGCGAGGTCCTCTTCGACCGTTCCGGCGACGAGGTCCGGGTTCCCGCCTCCAACATGAAGCTCCTCACGGCCGCCGCGGCCCTGCGCACCCTCGGCCCGGAACGCCGCTTCAGCACCCGGGCCGTGGCCGGTGCTGCCCCCGGGTCAGTCGTACTCACGGGCGGCGGCGACGTGCTCCTCGGCTCCGGCGAATCCGTGCCCGGCGCCGTGCTGGGCCATGCCGGCCTCGCCAGCCTGGCGCAGTCGACCATCCGGGCCCTGCAGGACGACGGCGTCTCCGTCCCCCTGACGGTTCTGCTGGACGACTCCCTCTTTACCGGCCCCGCGCTGAACCCCGCCTGGAACCCGGAGGACGTGGCCGCCGGTGAGGTGGCCCCGCTGTTCCCGCTGGCACTGAACTTGGCCCGCTTCGACCCGGCCACGACCACCGGCCCGCGCCCCCAGGACGCCGCGATGAGCGCCGCCGAGGCGTTTTCCGGCCAGCTCGCGGCGGCAGCAGCCGACGCCGGGCTGACGGTGGCACCCGGCGTCGCGCGGGTCCCCGCGGGAACGGCCGGCGGCGGCACCAGGGTCCTGGCCGAAGTCCAGTCCGCCACGGTGGGCCAGCAGGTCGATCTGCTGCTGCGCACCTCGGACAACTACCTCACCGAGGCGATCGGCCGCATGGCGGCGCTCGCGGCCGGACAGCCCGGCAGCAACGACGGCGCCGTCGCAGCCGTGCTGCAGCAGCTGGAGGAGCTGAAAATTCCCGCCGCCACACTGCGCGCCGCGGACGTCTCCGGGTTGGCGCTGGCAAACCAGGTCTCCGCCCGGCAGCTCTCCGAAGTGGTCCGGGCCATGACCTCCGGCGCGGACGCCCGGCTGCGTGCCGGCCTCGCCGGGTTCCCGGTCGCCGGACTCACCGGGACCCTGGGGGACCGGTACGTGGACGACCCGGCGTCGGCGGCCGGTGCCGGTCTGGTCCGGGCCAAGACCGGCACACTGAACACGGTCATCGCCCTGAGCGGCTACGTCGTGGACGCCGACGGCCGGCTCCTGGTGTTTTCCTTTATCGGCAACGGACTGACCCCCGGAGCGGGGAACAAAGCCGCGCTGGACCGCACCGCCTCCGTCCTTGCCGGCTGCGGCTGCCGCTGAGGGGGCTGCGGTCGACGTCGAACCGTCGACTGCTCCGCAAACGCCCTTTTGGACCCCCAAAACGGCAGTTGCGGAGCAGCGGATGGCCTGGATGACGGCGATGAGCCCGTGGCCGTTCGCCGCCCGACGAATTTAAGGCACAATGTCAGTCCCCTGTGATCTGATGGAGCTTATGGAGTCCTCTGCCCGCGAGACATCAGCCCAAGCCCAAGCCCTGATCAACTGGGAGCTTGCCGCCTCCACCGCCGCCCGCCTGACGCCGGCCGGCCCCACCCTGGGATCGGCAGAGATCGGCGCCGCCGTCGACAACCTCCGGCTGATGGCGGACCTGTCCGTGCCCCACGTCCATGACATCACCGGCCTGGAGGCCGCCCGCGACCTGCGCGATTCCTCGGTCCTCGTGGTGGACCGCGCCTCCTGGTCCAGGGCCAACACGCAGAGCTTCGCGGTTATGCTGCAACCCGCGATGGAAAAGATGCTCGAGGGCCGCCGCGGCACCCTCAACCCCGGCGCTGCCAGCGTCAGCGGCGCCATCACAGGCAGCCAGCTCGGCGCCATCCTCGCCTTCCTCTCCAGCAAGGTCCTGGGCCAGTACGACCCCTTCTCCGCGCTCGCCGGGAACTCCACCGCCCCCGCTGGCGGCCGGCTGCTCCTGGTGGCGCCGAACATCATCTCCGTCGAGCGTGAAATCAACGTAGAACCCGAGGATTTCCGGCTCTGGGTCTGTCTCCACGAACAGACCCACCGTGTGCAGTTCGCCGCGGCACCCTGGCTGCGGCACCACATGCTGGAGGAGATCGACAGCCTCAGCGGACAACTGCTCGGCAATGTCGACTCCCTGATGGAACGGGCCTCGGCTGCAGCGAAATCGCTCAAGGACCGCACCGCGTCCGGCTCCGCCCCCAGCCGGGGCGCCATCCTCGACCTGCTGCAGAACCCGGAGGAAAAGGCTGCGATCTCGCGCCTGACCGCCCTGATGAGCCTGCTCGAAGGGCACGCCAACGTGGTGATGGACGCGGTCGACTCCAGCATTGTGCCCTCCGTGAAGACCATCCGGCAGCGCTTCAACTCCCGGGCCAAGGACCGCGGCGTGATCGAAAAGTTCATCCGCAGCCTGCTCGGACTCGACGCCAAGATGCGCCAGTACAGCGACGGCTCAAAGTTTGTCCGCGAAGTTGTGGACGTGGCCGGCATGGAGGGCTTTAACAAGGTCTGGGAGTCCGCGGACAACCTGCCGACCGAGCCCGAAATCCACAATTCCAGGCTCTGGCTTGAGCGGATGGGGCACTAGGCCCCGTGACGTCCAGTCCCGTTTCCCGCGGACAACTTCCCAGCGGGCGACGCCGGCCCGGCCGGCTGGCGCCCGTCCTCGGCACGGCACGGAAGATGCTGCAGGACGCACTGGCCGAAGCGGGTTACCCGGAACGGATCCTGGTCGCCTGCAGCGGCGGACCCGACTCACTGGCCCTCGCCGCCGTCGCTGCCTACTTCGCCCGCCGCGGGCACGTGGACGGCCACCCCATCTCCGTGGGCGCCGTCGTCGTGGACCACCAACTGCAGCCCGGCTCAGCCGACGTCGCCGCCGCCACCGCGGTGACCCTGCAGGAACTGGGGCTCTCGCCTGTGCAGGTCAGGGCGGTCGAGGTTGCCTCCACCGGGATGGGGCCGGAGGCGGCTGCCCGGGATGCCCGGCACGCCGCGCTGGAAGCCGCCGCCGACGACACCGGCGCCCAGGCCATCCTGCTCGGCCACACCCTTGATGACCAGGCCGAACAGGTCCTGCTGGGGCTGGCCCGCGGCTCCGGAACCCGTTCGCTGGCCGGCATGCGTCCCGCGCGAGACCGCCTGCTGCGGCCCTTCCTGGGCTTGCGCCGCGCGGACACCCTCGAAATCTGCGAGGTCGAGGGCCTCGACCCCTGGCACGATCCCAGCAACGCGGATCCGGCGTTTGCGCGGTCCCGGACCCGCGTCGAGGTGCTGCCGCTGCTCGAGGAGAAGCTGGGCCCGGGGGTGGCCGAATCGCTCGCGCGGACTGCCGCGATCCTGCAGCTGGACGCCGACTACCTCGAGGACGTGGCCAATGACACCTTCGTCCGGCTGCGGGAACAGTCCGGCGCCACCATCAGCCTCCCGGAGGAAGCCCTGCGCGAGCTGGCGCCGGCCGTAAGGTTCCGGGTCATCGCGAAGGCCGCAGCCGCCGTCGGAGGCGTCCAGCCGAGTTACCAGCGACTCCTCGCCGCGGAAGCACTGCTCCGCCGGCAGGGATCGGCCGGCCCCGTGGAGCTCCCCGGCGGGGTCAGCGTCTACCGGCTCTCGCTCGCCCAGCTCCTCGCCGAAGGGCAGTCCGGCCCCGGCCGTGTTCCCCGCGAAGCGGCCCGCTGTGGGAAGCTTGTATTCCGGCCTCACAAACCGCCCAAAATATAGTTGCCCCCCGCATCTACACAGGAGTTATTGGTGGATTCAAACGACGTCCAGGCAGATCTCAAGCACGTTCTGTACTCCAAGGAGCAGATCCAGTCTCGGATCACCGAACTCGCTGCCCAGATCGACAAGGACTACGAAGGCCGCGATCTGCTGATCGTCGGCGTGCTCAAGGGCGCCGTGATGGTCATGGCCGACCTCGCCCGTGCCCTTCACAGCCACGTTTCAATGGACTGGATGGCCGTCTCGTCCTACGGGTCCGGCACGCAGTCCTCCGGTGTGGTCCGCATCCTCAAGGACCTGGACACGGACCTCATGGGCAAGGATGTCCTGATCGTCGAGGACATCATTGACTCCGGCCTGACCCTGTCCTGGCTCAAGACCAACCTGGAATCCCGCGGCACGGCCTCGGTGGAAATCTGCACCGCGTTCCGCAAGCCCACGGCCGCGAAGGTCCAGATCGACGTCAAGTACGTCGGCTACGACATTCCCAACGAGTTCGTGGTGGGCTACGGCCTGGACTACGCCGAGAAGTACCGCAACCTGGACTTCGTCGGCACCCTGGCGCCGCACGTCTACGAATAGCGCACTGCCGCTACGTCCGGCAGGACAGGTACGGGCGGGACCGGCAGGGGGCCGGCCCCGCCCGGCCCCGCTACGCCCTCAGGGAACTTTTGGACTTCACCGTGCGTGAGCTACTCCGACGGTGTATAGCTAGACACTGACGCAGCACCACACGCGCGCAGAACGGTCGCCGTGCAGCACTACCAGGAGGGACGGGGCCTGCCCCGAACAGATGAAAGCTAAGAGTTTCTTCAAGGGCCCGGGCATCTGGATTGTCGTTGTTGTTGGCATGCTCCTGCTCGCCTTTGCCACCCTGTCCCCGGGAGGCTCAACCCGGATTGATACGGACAAGGGCCTCGCATTGCTGACCGACGCCGGCGGCAAGGTTGAACAGGCAAAGATCTTCGACGCGGAAAACCGCGTGGACCTGGTCCTGAAGGAAAACCTGCAGATTGACGGCCAGGACAAGGGCAAGAACATCCAGTTCTACTACGTCAACGCCCGCGCGGAGGACGTCGTCAAAGCCGTCACAGACTCCCGCCCCCCGAGCGGTTACACCGACCAGCCGGTCGAGAACAACTGGTTCGCCGGACTGTTCTCCCTCCTGATCCCGGTCCTCCTCCTCGGTGTCCTCTTCTGGTTCCTGCTCTCCCGCATGCAGGGCGGTGGCTCCAAGGTCATGCAGTTCGGCAAGTCCAAGGCCAAGCTGGTTAATAAGGACATGCCCCAGGTCACCTTCAGCGACGTCGCCGGCGCCGACGAGGCCGTCGAGGAACTCGAAGAAATCAAGGAATTCCTGCAGGAACCGGCGAAGTTCCAGGCCGTTGGGGCCAAGATCCCCAAGGGCGTGCTGCTCTACGGCCCTCCCGGCACCGGCAAGACCCTGCTGGCCCGCGCCGTCGCCGGCGAGGCCGGTGTCCCCTTCTTCTCCATCTCCGGTTCCGACTTCGTTGAAATGTTCGTCGGCGTCGGTGCGTCCCGCGTCCGCGACCTGTTCGAGCAGGCCAAGGCCAACGCGCCGGCCATCATCTTCGTGGACGAGATCGACGCCGTCGGCCGCCACCGCGGCGCCGGCATCGGCGGCGGCAATGACGAACGCGAGCAGACCCTCAACCAGTTGCTGGTCGAAATGGACGGCTTCGACGTCAAGACCAACGTCATCCTGATCGCCGCCACGAACCGCCCCGACGTCCTGGACCCGGCCCTGCTGCGGCCCGGCCGCTTCGACCGCCAGATCTCCGTCGAGGCCCCCGACCTGATCGGCCGCGACCAGATCCTGAAGGTCCACGCCAAGGGCAAGCCGATGGCGCCCGGCGTCGACCTGAAGGCCGTGGCCAAGAAGACCCCCGGCTACACCGGCGCGGACCTGGCCAACGTCCTCAACGAGGCCGCGCTGCTGACCGCCCGCTCCAACGCCAACCTGATCGACGACCGCGCCCTCGACGAGGCAATTGACCGCGTGATGGCCGGCCCGCAGAAGCGCAGCCGCGTCATGAAGGAACATGAACGCAAAGTCACCGCCTACCACGAAGGCGGGCACGCCCTCGTGGCGGCGGCGCTGCGGAACTCCGCTCCGGTCACCAAGATCACCATCCTGCCCCGCGGCCGTGCCCTGGGTTACACCATGGTGGTTCCGGAGAACGACAAGTACTCCGTGACCCGCAACGAACTGCTTGACCAGATGGCCTACGCCATGGGCGGCCGCGTCGCGGAGGAGCTCGTCTTCCACGACCCGTCCACGGGCGCGTCCAACGACATCGAAAAGGCCACCGGGATCGCCCGCAAGATGGTCACCGAGTTCGGCATGAGCGAACGCGTCGGTGCCGTGCGCCTCGGCCAGGGCGGCGGCGAGCCGTTCCTGGGCCGCGACGCCGGCCACGAGCGCAACTACTCCGACCAGATCGCCTACATCGTCGACGAGGAAGTGCGCCGCCTCATCGAGGGCGCCCACGACGAGGCCTACGCCATCCTGGTTGAAAACCGCGACGTCCTGGATGAGCTGGCCCTCGAGCTGCTGGAACGCGAGACGCTGAACCAGGGCGAAATCGCGCAGGTCTTCACCAACATCCGGAAGCGCGATTTCCGTGAGATCTGGCTCTCCAAGGAGACCCGCCCGATCCGGGACGTTGGCCCGGTGGAGTCCCGCCGGGAGAAGGCCGAACGCGAAGCGCAGGAAGAAGCCAAGGAAGCCCGCCTCGAGGAACCGCTGGACACTTTCCCGCCGCACGCCCAGGGAGTCTCCGGACAGGAGCCGTTCAAAGGCGGTGTCACGGATCTCGGGCCTGATGGCCATCCCGGCTAGGCTTCTTCCGTGACTTCTTTCTTCAACGACGACGACGACGCTCCCGCCACCGGTCCTTTGGCGGCGGGAGGGCCCGTCCCCGGCATCCCCGCCGTGGACCAGCCCCGGATCGAGGCGGCTGTCCGTGAGATCCTGCTGGCCATCGGCGAGGACCCGGACCGCAGCGGCCTCCTGGACACCCCCAAGCGGGTCGCGAAGGCGTACACCGAGATGTTCGCCGGGCTCCACCACGACCCGGCGGAGATCCTGGCCACCACCTTCGACCTGGACCATGAGGAACTCGTGCTGGTCAAGGACATCCCGTTCTACTCCACCTGCGAGCACCACCTCGTGCCGTTCCACGGGGTCGCCCATGTGGGCTACATCCCCTCACACGACGGGAAAGTCACCGGGCTGAGCAAACTGGCGCGGCTGGTGGACATGTTCGCCCGCCGCCCCCAGGTCCAGGAACGCCTGACCACCCAGATCGTCGAAGCCCTCGTCACCCATCTCAAGCCGCGCGGCGCAATCGTCGTCGTCGAATGCGAACACCTCTGCATGTCCATGCGCGGCATCCGCAAGCCCGGCGCCAGGACCGTCACCAGCGCGGTACGCGGGCAACTCCATGACCCGGCCACCCGCGCCGAAGCCATGAGCCTCATCATCGGAAGGTAAGAACACAGACTATGGATTCCCTAGCCGCAGCCCCCGGAACCGGACCCGCGACTTCGCCCCTGCCCGTCCTGCGCAAGTCCCGCCCGGCCGCAAAATTCGGGGACCTTCCCACGGACCGGACGCTCGTGATGGGGATCCTGAACGTCACCCCGGACTCTTTCAGCGACGGCGGCAAACACGCCGCCGCGGACACAGCCATCGCCGCCGGCCTGCGGATGTTCTACGGCGGCGCCGACATCATCGACGTCGGCGGTGAATCCACCCGCCCCGGTGCGGTCGAGGTCGGCGTCGAGGAGGAGCAGCAGCGGGTGCTGCCCGTGATCCAGGCGCTGGTCAAAGCCGGCGCCCTGGTCAGCATCGACACCACGCACGCCGCCACCGCCGCAGCGGCGCTGGACGCCGGCGCCGCCATCATCAACGACGTCTCCGGGCTGACCATGGAGCCCGAGATGGCCGAACTGGTGGCCCGCAGCAAAGCCCCGTACATCCTCACGCACCGCCGCGGCAACGCCAGCACGATGGACTCCCTGACCGAATACGGGAACGTCGCGGAAGACGTGGCCGCGGAACTCGCCGGCGTCCGCGACAAGCTGTACGCGGCCGGGGTTGCCCCGGAACAGATCATCCTGGACCCGGGCCTGGGCTTCTCCAAGAACGAGGAGCAGAACTGGGAACTGCTCCGCCGGCTGGACATCCTGCAGGCCATGGGCCACAAGGTGCTCGTGGCAGCCTCCCGCAAGCGCTTCCTCGGCAGCCTCCTGACCGTGGCCGGCAAGGCCGCCCCGCCGGCCGAACGCGACGACGCCACCTCCGCGGTCACCGCCATCAGCGCCCACCGGGGCGCCTGGGCGGTCCGCGTGCACGACGTCGGCCCCAGCCTCGACGCCGTCAAGGTTGCCGCCCGCATGACCCCGGCGCAGGCACCAGCCGCGCCGGCCGCCGGCGACAACTGAACCGACAGGCCACCATGGACCAGATCACGCTGAGCGGCGTCACCGCCGTCGGCCATCACGGAGTGTTCGATTTCGAGCGGCGCAACGGCCAGCCGTTCGTGGTCGATGCCGTACTGCACCTGGACTTCGGCCGCGCCGCCGCCTCCGACGACGTACGCGACACCGCGCATTACGGTGAAGTGGCCGAATGCATCCGGGCCTGGATCACGGGGGAGCCGCTGAACCTGATCGAGGCGCTGGCCGTGCGGATCGCGGAGGACGTGCTTGCGAAGTTCCCCGTCGCCGCCGTGGACATCACCGTGCACAAACCCAAGGCCCCGATCGAGGTCGAATTCGGGGACGTCTCCGTCAGCGTCCGGCGGACCCGGCAGGAACAGCCATGATCTACACCCGCGCCGTGCTCGCTCTTGGCAGCAACCTGGGGGCGCGCAGCGACACCCTCTCGGCGGCCGTCGCGGACCTCGTCGACCCGCCCGAGGTCCGCCTCCTGGCCATTTCGCCGATCGTGCAGACCAAAGCCGTCGGCGGGCCGGCCGGCCAGCCGGACTTCCTCAACATGGTGATCGCCGTGGATACCACGCTGGCGCCCCTCGAGCTGCTGCGGCACTGCCACGCGGTGGAGCAGAAACACCTCCGGGTCCGTGACGTGCACTGGGGTCCGCGCACCCTCGACGTCGACATCATCACCTACGGGGAGCTGGCCAGTGCCGACCCGGAGCTGACCCTGCCCCACCCGCGCGCGGCCCAGCGGGCGTTTGTGCTGTATCCGTGGTCGCTCATCGACCCCGCGGCCGAGCTCAACGGTGAACGCGTCGGCGAGCTCGCCGCCAAGGCCGCTGACTTCGCCGACCTCATGCCTTTCGACGGCTTCGAAAACCTCCACGGCGTGGCCGGAGCGGCCGAGTGATGAAGCTGACCAGCCCCGTGGTGCTGCTGATGATCAGTGTGGCCGTCGGGATCCTGGGCTGGCTCGCCGCCCTGTTGACCACCCGCTATGGACTGAACACCCCCGTGCTGCCGCTCAACGGACTCATCACGATGGGCGTGATCGTGGTGCTCACCCTCGTGCTCGGCATCCGGGTGCTCCGCTGGCGGAACGGCAAAAAGAAGAAAATGCTGAACCCGATCCTGGCCGCCTGGACCCTGGTCCTCGCCCAGGCCTGTGCCTACACCGGCAGTGTTCTGCTGGGCTGGCATGCCGGGATCTTCGTTGACCAGCTGCGCCTCTGGAACCTGCGCAGTGACCAGACCCTCGCCTGGCAGGCCCTGGCCATGGCCGGCGGAGGCCTGTCGATGATCGGGGTCGGCCTGATGGTGGAACGGTTCTGCCGGATACCGCCCGAGGAGGGCGACGGCGAAACGGCCCCTGGCCGGCAGGAAAAGCGCAAACCCAAATCTGAAGGCGAATATGCGTACCGAGGCGATTGACCCCCCGGGCATCACGTGGCTGCGCGTCTCACCCAAGTACGTCAAGGTGCGGCTCGCCAGCTGGGCGCTGGCCAACCTCGTTGTCGTGGCGCTGCTCTGCGTACCCCTGGTTCTTGTTGTCAACGGCTGGTGGGAGACCTTCCCGCTCTGGCTGGCCCTCGCCCTCCCGGCCGTGATGCTGGTCCTGGCCGTGTGGCGGCTCCTGCTCATACCCCGCCAGGTGCGCGCCATCGGCTATGCCGAGCGTGAAGATGACCTGCTCATCCGCCGCGGCATCTTCTTCCAGCGCACCCTCGTGGTCCCGTACGGCCGCATGCAGTACGTGGACATCGGCGTCGGACCGGTGGAACGCGGCCTGGGCCTGTGCACCCTGAAACTGCACACTGCCTCCGCCGGCACCAACGCGGAAATCCCGGGCCTGCCCGCCGCGGAAGGCGCGCGGCTCCGCGAACAGCTATCCGCCCGTGGTGAAGCACGGCTGGCCGGACTGTGACGGGTCCGCTGTGAGGACCGCCCTCAGGGGAATACGGTGAAGCCGGGCGCGGCCCCGGAGGCGTCCGCCGCCGCCGACGCGGGAACCCCCGACGGCGCGTGGCTGCGCGTGCACCCGGCCTCACCCTTCGTCCGCGGCTGGGTGGCGCTGGCCGCCATTGCATTTTTCTTCTTCCGGGATACCTTTGAGCGGATGCTCCAGGGCGGCCCCCTCGTCGATGAGCAGCTCGCAGGCCGGGCGCCGTGGCTGCTGCTCGGCGGCGGCGTGCTGCTGCTGCTCACCGGGCTCGGCTACGTCCTGAGCTGGTACTTCACCCGCTACCAGGTGGCGGAAGGCTATGTCCGGATCAACACAGGGTTCCTCTTCAAACAGCAGCGGCAGGCCCGGCTGGACAGGGTCCAGGCGATCGACATCGTGCAGCCGCTGCTGGCACGGATCTTCGGGCTGGCAGAGCTCAAGTTCGAGGTCGCCGACGCGGGCGAGTCCGCGGTGCGCCTCGCCTACCTCCGCATGGACGAGGCGCGGGAGCTCCGGGCGACGATCCTGGCCCGCGCCGCCGGCGTGGTCCCGGACCCCGCCCAGCCGGGGGCCGTCGCCGCGGAGGCACCCGAACACGCCGTGCTCACCGTCCCGCCCGGACGCTTGATCGGATCCCTGCTCCTGAGCGAGCAGAGCGTGGTGGTCGTGGTCGGCGGGGTGGCCTCCGTGGTGCTCTCCGCCGCCACCGAGAACCGCAGCTTCTATTTGTTCCTGATCCCGGCCGTGCTGGGCATGGTGGCCGCCTACTGGAACTCCATCAACAGGGGCTACAACTTCACCGCGGCCATTTCCCCGGACGGCATCCGGTTGCGCTACGGGCTGCTGGACACCCAGGCGCAGACCCTGCCGCCGGGGCGGATCCAGGCCCTGCGGGTCAGCCAGCCGCCGCTGTGGCGGATCTTCGGCTGGTATCGGATTCAGGTCAACGTGGCCGGCTACGGTGCCGCGGGAAGCAACGGCGAGGCCTCATCCCGGACCACACTCCTGCCGGTGGGGACCTTCCGCGACGTGCTGACCATGCTCTCCCTGGTCCTGCCCGATCCGGGTACCCCGGAGCCGGTGCGGATCTTCACCGCCGGCGTCAACGGACTTGCGCCTGCCGTGCCGGGCGGGGGACAGGCGGTTTCCGGGACGAACGACGGCGGCTTCGTCACCACCCCGCGGCGCGCCCGGCTGCTGGCCCCCCTGGGCTGGCGGCGCAACGGCTTCACCGCCACCGGCACGGCCCTGCTGATCCGTTCGGGACGCTGGTGGCGGCACCTCGTGGTGGTCCCGCACCAGCGCACCCAGTCCATGGCCCTGGAGCAGGGCCCGCTGGCCCGGCGCTTCCGGGTAGCGGACCTGGTCCTGCACACCACCGCCGGTCCGGTCTCCCCGCGGCTGGTCCAGGCCGGACTCGACGAGGGCCGGGCGCTGCTGGATGCCCAGGCGGCCCGGGCCCGGGCCGCGCGCAAACGCCAGACCAGCGAACACTGGCTGGACCAGGTCCGGCCGCTCGTGGCTGGACCCTCCCTTAGCGAACAACCAAACAGTCAGGAAGACCCGCAGCATGGCTAAACCAGGACGACTCGGCATCGGAATCATCGGCGCCGGCAAGGTCGGCGCCGTCCTGGGGGCGGCGCTGCGCGGCGCGGAGCACGCCATCATCGGTGTCTCCGCGGTCTCGGACGCCAGCCGCGAACGCGCGGAGGCCCTGCTTCCCGGGGTCCCGGTGCTGGACGTGCAGGACATCGTCGAGCGCGCCGAACTGGTGCTCTTGGCAGTCCCCGACGACGCGCTCGGCCCGCTCGTCGAGGGCCTGGCGAAGCTTGGCGCCTGGCAGCCCGGCCAGCTCGTCGCCCACACCTCCGGCCGCTTCGGCGTCGGGATCCTGCATCCTGTCCGCGCCGCCGGCGCCGTTCCGCTGGCGCTGCACCCCGCGATGACTTTCACGGGGATGAGCCTGGACCTGACCCGGCTGCTGGACTGCACCTTCGGCGTCACCGCGGATGCCGCGATGCTGCCCATCGCCCAGGCCCTCGTGGTGGAGATGGGCGCGGAGCCCGTCGCAATCGCCGAGGCCGACCGCACGCTCTACCACGCCGCCCTCGCGCACGGCTCAAACCACCTCGTCACCCTGGTGGCGCAGGCCTCGCAGCTGCTCCGGGAAGTCGGCGTCGAGGCCCCCGAACGGATGCTGGGGCCGCTGCTGCGCGCGACCCTGGAGAACGCGCTCGCCTCCGGCGAATCGGCCCTGACCGGGCCGGTGGCCCGCGGCGATGTGGGCACCGTAGCCGCCCACGCCGAGTCCCTGCGGGAACACGACGGCGGCTCGGGCGGAGATATTCTGGAGGCGTACCTGGCCATGGCCCGGGCGACGGCCCGCCGGGCAGGACGCCGGGGACTGCTGAAGCCGGAGCAACTCGGCGACATCACGCAGGCGCTCGAGGGCCCGGACCACGACGGCCCGCAACCCTAAGGAAGGTCCCCAACTTGGCGATCCAACTCGTGACCACCGCTGCCCGGCTCCAGGCCGAAAGCGCCCGGCTGCTCAAGGAGAAGGGCGGCACCTCGCAGGGCCTGGTGCCCACCATGGGCGCGCTGCACGAGGGGCACGCCGAGCTGGCGCGCACCGCCGTCGAGCAGAACGACGTGGTGGTGGTGAGTATCTTTGTGAACCCGCTGCAGTTTGGCGAGGCGGTGGACCTGGACCGGTACCCCCGGACCCTGGACGCGGACCTGGCGCTGCTGGACGCCGTGGGGGTGGACCTGGTGTTCGCTCCGGACGTGGACGAGGTCTACCCCGGCGGTGCACCCCGCGTCCGGATCAGCGCGGGCCCGGTGGCCGAGAAGTGGGAGGGCGCGTCCCGGCCCGGGCACTTCGACGGGGCCTTGACCGTGGTGGCCAAGCTGCTGCACTACGGGACGCCGGGCGCGGCCGCGGGCCCGGAGCTGCCGGCCTACCGGGCGTACTTCGGCCAGAAGGACGCCCAGCAGCTGGCCCTGGTCCAGGGCATGGTGGCGGACCTGAACTTCCCGGTGGAGATCGTCCCCGTGCCGATAGTGCGCTCCGCGGACGGCCTGGCGCTTTCCAGCCGCAACCGCTTCCTATCCGCCGAGGAGCGCGAGGCAGCGCTGGTGCTCTCGCGGGCGCTGCGGCTGGTCGAGGAACGGGCCAACTCCCACCAGCCGCTGGACCTTGAGTCCGCGCGGGCGCTCGTGGAGTCCCAGCCGCTCGTGGACCTGGACTACTTCGAAGTGGTGGATCCCCGCACCCTGGAACCGCTGGCCGAGAACTGCCGGGACACCCCGTTCCGCGGCGAGGGCCTGGCGATCATCGCGGCAACGGTCGGCCCGGTCCGGCTGATCGACAACGTCCCGCTGGATTCCTAGGCGGGTCCGCTCTCGGCCAGGAGCTTGAGGTTCTCCAGGGTCTGCTCCCTGGCCCGTTCCTGCAACCGTTCCACGAGCACCCGGTCGGCGAATTTCCCGATCGCGGCGCCGGGAACGTTGTATTCGATCTCCACGGTTACCTTGGTGCCGTTGAATTCCGGTTCGTAGTCCCAGGTCTGCCAGCCTTTCAGCGGGCCCTCGAATTCAATGCGCACGTGTTTGCCGCCAGACCCGGTCACAAGGTTCTCGACAACCCGCGTGGTGACCGGGAACGGCACCCCGGCCATCAGGTAGCTGTGCTTGACAATGGTTCCGGCGCCGCCGTCGCCGTCCACGTTTTTTGCCTCGCTGAGATTCACCCACCAGGAGGCCCAATGGCGGGGATCGGTGGCGATCTCCGTGACCCGGTCCACGGGGGCGTCGATCTGAATGCTCTGCTGGATGTGGCCCATCGAAAGCTCCTCTGAACATGTGGTGAGAGTCAGCGCCCAGCCTGAACGGCGGCGCGTCCTGCTCTCAAGGGAACGCCGCCGGGCGTTCCGGGAGTAGGGCAAAAGGTCCCGCCGGGCACCCGCCGGGCATCAGACAGTGCCGGCGCGCGGGATACCGGAGACAGGCTGCGGGAATTTTTTGCCCCGCCGGGAATTACCGCGGCGCATCGCGGGTTGGCACCTGATGTAGCGACGACGCTCGCCGACCCCACTTCAAAACTCCCTGAGGGAACCCTTATGTCTACTGACGTCTCTTCCAAGCCCCCCGGCGATCCCGCGCAGGCCCTGGCCGCCGCGGAGGCCGCCGCACCGCCGGCAAAGATGTCCCGGGAATCGGTCACCGTCATCGCCACCCTGCTGGTCGCCACTTTCGTGGTGATCCTGAACGAAACCATCATGAACGTCGCGCTGCAGCGCCTGATGGTGGATCTCGGCGTCACGGCCCCCACCGTGCAGTGGCTGTCGACCGGTTTTATGCTCACGATGGCCATCGTGATTCCCACGACGGGCTTCATCCTGCAGCGGCTGTCCACCCGCGCTGTTTTTATGCTGGCCATGGGCCTGTTCTCCGGCGGCACGCTGCTGGCGGCGCTGGCTCCGGGATTCGAAATCCTCCTGCTCGCCCGGATCGTCCAGGCCGGCGGCACGGCCATCATGCTGCCCCTGCTGATGACCACCATCCTCACCCTGGTCCCCGTCTCACGCCGCGGCTTCGTGATGGGCAACGTAAGCATCGCCATCTCGGTGGCTCCGGCCATGGGACCCACGGTGTCCGGGCTGATCCTTGAGCACTTCTCCTGGCGCTTTATGTTCGTCTTTGTCCTGCCGATCGCCCTGGCCGCTTTCGCCATCGGCGCCCGGTTCCTGACCAACATCGGCGAAAAGGAAAAGACCCGGCTGGACATCCTGTCCGTGCTGCTGACCGTCCCCGCATTCGGCGGCCTGGTCTACGGACTGAGCCAGATCGGCGGCGGCCAGGGCGGCCAGGGCGGCCCCGGCTCGCCCGCCATCATTGCCCTGGCCGTCGGCGTCATCGCCATGGTGGCGTTTGTCCTCCGCCAGCTGCGGCTGCAGAAGTCCGAGGCGCCCCTGCTGGACCTGCGGGCCTTTACCTTCCGGATGTTCACGGTGTCCGTGCTGCTGCTTGTTGTGGCCATGATCGCCCTGTTCGGGGCCGTGATCCTCCTGCCGTTGTACCTGCAGGAGATCCGCGGGCTGTCGTCACTGGAGACCGGGCTGACCCTGCTGCCTGGAGGCCTCGCGATGGGCCTGCTGGGCCCGTTCATCGGGCGGATCTTCGACAAGGTGGGCCCGCTGCCGCTGGCTGTCACCGGCTCCGCCCTGCTGGTGGTGGCACTGTTCCAGTTCTCCCTGCTCGACGCGGGCACACCGGTCGGCTGGATCGTCACGCTGCACGTGGGCCTGAGTGTGGGGCTGGCCCTGATCTTCACGCCGGCGTTCACCACCGGGCTGAACCCGCTGCCGCCGCACCTGTATTCCCACGGCTCCGCCATCATGAGCACCCTGCAGCAGGTGGCCGGCGCCGCCGGTACCGCACTGCTCGTCTCGATCTACGCGGTGGTGTCCGCCAGTGCGGGAATCGTCGCCGGAATGCACGCGGCGTTCCTCACGGCTTCGGTCATCGCCGTCGCCGCCGTCGTGCTGGCCGCGATGATGCGCAAGACCGCCGCAGCGGAACACCCCGCCCCCGCCACGCACTAACCCGAGCCTGACCCGCTTAACCCACCGCGGGGTCACTCAGCGCCCCTCCGGTTGCCCGGACTCGACGCTCAGTGACCCCGCGTCGTGCTGGTGCGGCGTGTTCGCTAGCTGGCGAAAAACGCGCTGAGTTCGGAGATGAGCTTGTCCGGTGCCTTGTTGACGCCGTCGTGGCCCATGCCCGGGAGGATCGTGTAGCTGGAGCCGGAGAGCACCTCGTGGATCTGGGCGCAGGCCACACCGAAGTACGCCGGGCTCTTCTCCCCGACAATAATCAGGGTTTCCAGCGGCAGTTCCAGGAACGGCTCGGCTGGCATGTCGGCGGCGATGATGGCCTTGATCTCCCGGACGCCGGTCTTCATCAGCTCGCGCATCTGCTTGCCGAGCGGGGTGCCGGCGGAGAGTTTGTTCGCCAGGGTCAGCATGGACAACGGCATCCGGGACAGGGCGCTGCCGGTCTCGAGACCGCGGAGCAGCACGGCGAGGGCGCGGTCGTCGTCGCCGGCCGCCGTCGCCTTCTCATATTCGGTGGTCCAGTCCGCGGTGACGCTGTGGTTCACGGAGACGGCCGGGTCGTACACGGCGAGGCGCTCCACCGGCAGGGTGCGGGCGGCGTGCAGTGCCACCGCGCCGCCGAAGCTGTGCCCGAAAACGTCCGTGCTGGAGGTGTGCTTCATCACCGCGTTGAGGTCTTTGATGTCCACGTCGAGGGTATAGTCCTCCGGCTGCGGGGACGAGGAGCCGCGGCCGCGCCGGTTGAAGGTATGCACCGGGCGCCCCAGGGAGGCGCTGAGCTTCTGGGCGAAGCGGGTGTAGTCGGCGGCGGTCACCATGGAGGCCGCAACGACGACGACGCCGGAGCCCGCCGAGGCCAGCTCGGCGCCCGTGCTGAAAAGCTCGATCGTTCCGCCGTCGGGGGTTCTGATGTTCTCGCGGGTCATGCTCCGAGCCTAGCCGAGGCTGCAGCTACGGCGTAGTAGGGTCCCGGGTGCCGTGGGGGCTAGTCGCCCAGCCGCCCGCCGGAGACCTCGAGGTAGCAGGAACCGCACAGCGACTCGTACCAGACGTCCTGGCCGTCGATTGCGACCTGGTCGCCGTCGAAGACCACCTGGTCTCCGGCCCGGCGGGTGTTGAAGATGGCTTTGCGGCCGCAGCGGCAGATGGTCTTGAGTTCTTCGAGGGTGTGTGCGATTTCCAGGAGCCGCAGCGATCCCGGGAACGCCCGGGTGCGGAAGTCCGTGCGGATGCCGTAGGCCAGCACGGGAACGTTGTCCAGGACCGCGATCCGGAAGAGGTCGTCCACCTGGGCCGGTTCCAGGAACTGCGCCTCGTCCACCAGCAGGCAGGCCACCGGCTGCGTGTCCACGTGCTCCAGCAGTGCGTCGGGGTCGTCGCCGTGGGCGTGGGCGGTGTACAGCTCCCGGGCGGACGCCCCGGCCGGGATCAGGAAGTCCACCGATCGGGTCATGCCCAGGCGCGACACGACGTCGGCGTCGCCCTTGGTGTCCACGTCCGGCTTGGCCAGCAGGACCCGCTGGCCGCGCTCCTCATAGTTAAAGGCGGCCTGCAGCAGCCCCGTGGACTTGCCGGAGTTCATCGCGCCGTAGCGGAAGTAAAGCTTGGCCAAGGGGGTCCTTTCGAAAGGGTCGCCCACCGATTGTAAAGGCGCGCCGCTCAGCGGCCCAGCCTGAGCCGCCGCCTGCGCGCCGGGAGGGGGCCCAGGTTTCCTTCGCCCGCCAGCAGGAACCGGGCGGCCGCCCGGGGGAGCCGGATCCCGGGCCGGAGCGGGCTTTCGTGGAGCTGCCCCGACAGCACGGCGGACTCGATCGAAGGGACGGCGGCGGCGAGCTGCCGGCCGGTCTCGGCGAAGTACTCCGGACTCCAGCCGCCACTCAGCATCAGCGTGGGGGTGGTCACGGCCGCGAAGTCGGCCAGATCGGCGTCGGCGTCGAGCACCGCCCGCATTTCCACGACGGCCGTGGGCAGCAGTTCGCGCATCTCCGCGCCCATGCTGGTCCGGGCGGAGAGGATGCTGAGCATCCGCAGCGCGCCCAGCGGCAACTCGGAGACCGGCCCGGCCGTCTCCAGACCCTGAACCAGGTGCGCCCACGCTTCATCGAGTTCCCCGGCAGCCACGGACCGCTCCGGTTCAGGCCGCCAGCGCCGGGTGAGGTTGCCGGAGAGGGACACCGCCGCGTTGTAGGTCACCATCCGGCGGATCGGCACGGTCCGCGCCGCCTGCAGGGCCACGAACCCGCCATAGCTGTGCGCCACGACGTCGCTCGAGCCGGTTTCCCGCAGCACCGCAGCCAGGTCGCTGACCTCCGTGGCCGCGGAGTACCCGGACGGCTGCGGGGACGACCCGGCCCGCCCGCGCCGGTTGTAGCAATGCACCGGGCGCCCCAGCAGGCGGCTGATCTGCTGCGCGAACGGACGGTACAGGGCATCGGTCACCAGGGTGCCGTGCACCACGACGATCCCTAACCCCTGCGCTGGCCCCTGCGCTGCCCCGGGCTGCGATCCGGGCAGGGGCGGCCGTTGCCGCGGTTGCCGCCGGGGCCGGGCCGGCGGCCGGCCGGAAGGAATGCAGCTCGAGGTGCTGATGGTCCGCGTCTCCACAGCCCTGAGTCTATTCCGCAACCGCCCGGGGCCTGGCGGGACCTGCCCGGGCAGAATCCCCGGTAAACTTGGGGATTGTGACTTCCCAAAACACCTCCGCCCCGAATACCGCCGCCGACTCCCACGACGCCAGCGAGCAGACGCGCATCCGCATGGAGAAGCGCGCCAAGCTGATCGAGCGCGGCGTCGAGGCGTATCCGGTCGGTGTTGAGCGCACCCATTCGCTGGGTGAAATCCGTGAGAAGTACGCGCACCTCCAGGCCGACGAAACCACCGGCGACGTCGTCGGGGTGACCGGCCGCATCGTGTTCATCCGCAACACCGGCAAGCTCTGCTTCGCCACGCTCCAGGAGGGCGGCGTGGACGGCAAAGCCGTCCGGCTGCAGGTGATGCTGAGCCTGGCCAACATCGGCGAGGACGCGCTCGCCGACTGGAAGGCCCTCGTGGACCTGGGCGACCACGTGTTCATCAAGGGCGAGGTCATCTCCTCGCGGCGCGGTGAGCTCTCCGTCATGGCCGAGTCCTGGTCGATGGCATCCAAGGCGCTGCGCCCGCTGCCGGTGCTGCACGCCGAGCTCAACGAGGAGACCCGGGTCCGGCAGCGCTACGTGGACCTCATTGTCCGCGACGAAGCCCGCGAAATGGTCTACACCCGGGCCGCGATCACCCGTTCCATCCGCGAGACCCTGCACCGCCAGGGTTACGTCGAGGTGGAAACGCCGATGCTGCAGCTGGTCCACGGCGGCGCCACGGCCCGTCCGTTCGAGACCCACATGAATGCGTTCGACCAGAAGATGACGCTGCGCATCGCCACCGAGCTCTACCTCAAGCGCACGGTTGTTGGCGGGATCGACCGGGTCTACGACATGGGCCGCGTCTTCCGCAATGAGGGCGTGGACTCCACCCACAGCCCGGAATTCACCACCCTGGAAAGCTACGAGGCCTGGGCAGACCAGTTCGTCATGGCGGACCGGATCAAGGAACTCATCCTCGACGCCGCCGACGCCGCCGGCGTCGGCCGCGTCCTGCAGACCGAGGCCGGGGAGATCAACCTCGACGGCGACTGGGCCTGGATGGCCGTCTACCCGGGGCTCTCCGAAACCGTGGGCCAGGAAATCACCCCGGAGACCCCGGCGTCGGACCTGCTGGCGCTCGCCGCCAAGCACGAGGTCAAGGTCGACGCCAACTGGGATGCCGAAAAGCTCGTGGTGGAACTCTTCGGTGAACTCGTCGAGCCGACGCTGCTGAACCCGACCTTCGTCTACGACTACCCGCCCTCGGCCCAGCCGCTGGCCCGCCAGCACCGCGAGGACGACCGGCTGATCGAAGCGTGGGACCTCATCATCGGCGGTATGGAGCGCGGCACGGCCTTCTCCGAGCTCATCGACCCGGTCATCCAGCGCGAACGGCTCACCGAGCAGTCCCGCCGCTCCGCCGCCGGCGACGTCGAGGCCATGCAGCTGGACGAGGACTTCCTGCGGGCCCTGGAGTACGGGGCCCCGCCGATGGGCGGCATCGGGCTCGGCATCGACCGGCTCGTTATGCTCTTCACCGGTGCCGGTATCCGCGAGACAATATTGTTCCCGCTGCTGAAGCCCGAAGGACACTGACCATGGAGTACATTGCCGTATTGCTTCCCTCCGTGGTCGTCGGCCTGATTTTCTGGTTCGCCATGAAATCGATTTTCAATGCCGACAAATCCGAGCGCCAGGCCGAAGCGCGCGCCCAGGCGGAAGCCGAAGCTAATGCCCAGGGGGCGGATACCTTCCGCAGCCATGGCGATTCCAGCGGCCCGAAAAAATAGCGTTCTTTTCGTCCTTGGGTTTTCCTTTGGAAACTCTTTTTCGCTTTGACTCGTTGCCATAAAGCAGAGGATACTTTTAAGCAGAATCATCCGCTTTTCGGAAATACTCATCCTTTTGAAAGAGAGTCTTTTATGGCACAGAAAGTTAAAATCATCCTTGTTGATGATCTGGATGGGGGATCCGCGGACGAGACGGTCCGGTTTGGCCTGGACGGGGTCAGCTACGAAATCGACCTGTCAGCGGAGAATGCTTCCGAGCTTCGCTCCGCCGTCGAGCGTTTTGTAACCCACGCGCGCAAGACTTCGAGCGGCCGCGCAACGCGCACCAAAATTTCTTCCGGCCGGAATCAGGACTCCGCCCAGATCCGGCAGTGGGCACGCGATAACGGCTATGCGGTAAACAGCCGTGGCCGTATCCAGGCTGAAATTCAGGAAGCCTACCAAAAGGCGAATTCCTAGCCGCGAATTCCTAGCCGCGAAGTCCAGCAGCCGGCGTCCTGGACGCGGCGCGACGGTGCGATACCGATGCCCGCGATACCGGTGACCTTGCCCCCGCTTTGGGCGGGGGCTTTGTCGTCGGTGGGCCCGGACGCCGACGGCGTCGCCGGGGCTGGTGCCACGGCCGCCGCCGGCTGTCCGGCGCTGCTGAAGGACACGGCCGGCTGCCCGCTCGGCGGGGCCGGCGGGCCCGCGTTTGACCCCGGATGTGACGCGGCTGTGGCGTCACGGTTTCCCCTGTGGCGAACAAGCCCCAAATCTTGAACCGGGCCACGTAGCATCAAAGTACGTCGTAGCTAGGAGTGTGGCGAAATGTTTGAGCGATTTACGGACCGTGCCCGTCGCGTAGTTGTGCTTGCCCAAGAAGAGGCACGCATGCTGAACCACAATTACATTGGTACCGAACACATCCTCTTGGGTCTGATCCATGAAGGTGAAGGTGTTGCTGCCAAAGCCCTTGAGTCCTTGAGCATTTCGCTCGACGGCGTGCGCGAGCAGGTACAGGAGATCATCGGCCAGGGCCAGCAGGCCCCGTCCGGACACATCCCCTTCACCCCCCGCGCCAAGAAGGTCTTGGAACTCTCGCTCCGCGAGGCCCTGCAGCTGGGACACAACTACATCGGCACGGAGCACATCCTGCTCGGCCTCATCCGCGAGGGTGAAGGTGTTGCCGCCCAGGTGCTGGTCAAGCTCGGTGCGGACCTCAACCGCGTCCGCCAGCAGGTCATCCAGCTGCTCTCGGGCTACCAGGGCAAGGAAACTTCCGGTGCCGGTGTTGGCCCAGGCCAGGCCGAAGGCACTCCTGCCGGTTCCGTCGTCCTGGACCAGTTCGGCCGCAACCTGACCCAGGCTGCGCGCGAGAACAAGCTGGACCCCGTCATCGGGCGCGAATCCGAAATGGAACGCGTGATGCAGGTCCTGTCCCGCCGCACCAAGAACAACCCCGTGCTGATCGGTGAGCCCGGCGTCGGCAAGACCGCCGTCGTCGAAGGCCTTGCCCAGGCGATTGTTCGCGGCGACGTCCCGGAGACCATCAAGGACAAGCAGCTGTACACGCTGGACCTCGGGTCCCTCGTGGCCGGCTCCCGCTACCGCGGTGACTTCGAAGAGCGACTGAAGAAGGTCCTCAAGGAAATCCGCACCCGCGGCGACATCATCCTCTTCATCGACGAGATCCACACCCTGGTGGGTGCCGGTGCCGCCGAGGGAGCCATCGATGCGGCCTCGATCCTGAAGCCCATGCTGGCGCGCGGTGAGCTCCAGACCATCGGTGCCACCACGCTGGACGAGTACCGCAAGCACATCGAGAAGGACGCCGCGCTGGAACGCCGTTTCCAGCCGATCCAGGTCAAGGAGCCCTCCGTCGCTCACGCGATCGAGATCCTCAAGGGCCTTCGCGACCGGTACGAGGCGCACCACCGTGTCACCATCACCGACGGCGCCCTTGCCTCGGCGGCGAGCCTTTCCGAGCGCTACATCTCGGACCGCTTCCTGCCGGACAAGGCGATCGACCTGATCGATGAGGCAGGTGCACGGCTGCGCATCCGCAGGATGACGGCCCCGCCGGAGCTCAAGATCATGGACGAGAAGATCGCCGCCATGAAGCTGGAGAAGGAATCCGCGATAGACGCGCAGGACTTCGAAGGTGCCGCCTCGCTGCGCGACAAGGAGCAAAAGCTCATTGCCGAACGTGCCGAGAAGGAACGCCAGTGGAAGACCGGCGGCATGGACGACATCTCTGAAGTTGATGAGGACCTGATCGCGGAAGTGCTGGCGAACTCCACCGGCATCCCGGTCTTCAAGCTGACCGAGGAAGAGTCCTCGCGACTGCTGAAGATGGAAGACGAGCTGCACAAGCGCGTTGTCGGCCAGGACGAGGCCATCAAGTCCCTGTCCCAGGCGATCCGCCGCACGCGTGCAGGCCTGAAGGACCCGAAGCGTCCGGGCGGTTCGTTCATCTTCGCCGGCCCCACCGGCGTCGGCAAGACCGAACTCGCGAAGGCCCTGGCCGAATTCCTCTTCGGCGAGGAAGACGCCCTGATCACCCTCGACATGTCCGAGTACTCGGAGAAGCACACTGTGTCGCGCCTCTTCGGTGCCCCTCCGGGCTACGTGGGCTACGAGGAGGGCGGGCAGCTGACCGAGAAGGTCCGCCGTCGCCCGTTCTCCGTGGTCCTGTTCGACGAAGTTGAGAAGGCGCACGCCGACCTCTTCAACTCACTGCTGCAGATCCTGGAAGACGGCCGCCTGACCGACTCCCAGGGCCGCGTGGTGGACTTCAAGAACACCGTGATCATCATGACCACCAACCTCGGCACCCGGGACATCTCCAAGAGCGTTGCCACCGGCTTCCAGTCCGGCACGGACACGCAGACCGGCTACAACCGGATGCGGGCCCGCGTCACGGAGGAGCTCAAGCAGCACTTCCGTCCCGAGTTCCTGAACCGTGTTGACGACGTTGTGGTCTTCCCGCAGCTGACCCAGGACGAGATCATCGAGATCGTGGACATGTTCGTCGGCCGGCTGGAGAAGCGCCTCAAGGACAAGGACATGGGCATCGAGCTCACGCCCGCGGCCAAGATCCTGCTGGCAACCCGCGGCTATGACCCCGCCATGGGTGCCCGGCCGCTGCGCCGGACCATCCAGCGCGAGATCGAGGACCAGCTCTCCGAGAAGATCCTCTTCGGCGAGATCCACGCCGGCGACATTGTTGTAGTGGATGTGGACGGCGAAGGCGACGACGCCAAGTTCACCTTCGCAGGCAACACCAAGCCGCGCATCCCGGAGATCGCTCCGAGCGTCTAGGCGTCGGGTCGATGGCCCCGTCTTCCTGAAAAGGAAGGCGGGGCCTTTGCGTGGCCCGCGAGGTCACAGTATCTGAAAGTACCGTTTCACTCTCGGTGAAATCGGTGTGATCCAGCGCACAGAGGGTGTTGAATCGGTGCATGGCTTCCCCTGATTCAGAGACCCTGAGCGAAAACCCCGAGACACCCTTCCATGACCTGGACCATTACCTTGCGATCCCGAGGGTGGCAGGCCTGGCGTTGAGCCCGGACGGCACGCGGCTGGTCACCACCGTGGCCACGCTCAACCCCAAAGGCACCGAATACGGCACCGCCCTGTGGGAACTGGATCCGGCGGGGCAGAAGCACGCCCGCCGCATCACCCGCAGCGCCAAGGGTGAGGCCGGCGCCGTCTTCGCCGCCAGCGGCGAGCTGTACTTCAGCTCCGCGCGCCCGGACCCGGAAACCCCCGAAGCGGACCCCGTCAACGCCCTGTGGATGCTGCCCGCGGACGGCGGCGAGGCCCGCGTCGTGCTCACCCGGGCCGGCGGAGTCAGCGCGCTTCTGGCCGCGAAGGAATCCGGCGCCCTGTTCGTCAATGCCTCCGTGCTGGCAGGGTCCACGGACGAGGACAACGACGAGGAACGCCGCAAGGCGCGCAAGGACAACAAGGTCGCGGCCATCCTGCACAGCGGTTATCCGGTGCGCTACTGGGACGCCGATCTGGGGCCTGCCCAGCCGAGGCTCTTCGCCGTCGAACCCGGCGAGGAAAAGGAACCGGGCAAGCCCACAACCGTCGACGCCGCGGCGTCGCTGAAGCTCCGCAACCTCACGCCTGACGCCGGGGCCGGCCTGCGCGATGCTGAGTCAGTCGTGAGCCCGGACGGCAAGACCATCTACAGCAGCTTCGCAAAGCCGCTCGCGCACGCGAATTCACGGTCCGTCCTCGTCGCGGTCGACGTCGCCAGCGGCACCCGAAGCGTCCTGCTGGACACCGAGGGAATGAGCTATTTCCCAGGTCCGGTAAGCCCCGACAACCGGACCCTGGTGGTGGTCAGCGAGAGCGACACCACCCCTGAAGAGGCCCCGCAGGTCAAGCTGCACCTGCTCGACGTCTCCCGCCCTGCGTCGGTAGCCGAAGCGGCAGGCGGAGCCGGGCTGATGCCGCTGGCGCACGACTGGGACCGCTGGCCGCGCCCCGCCGCCTGGCTGCCGGACGGGTCAGCCCTGCTCGTCACCGCCGATGAGGATGGCGCCTCGCCGGTCTTCCGGATCAGCGTGAGCGGAGAGGCCACAGCCGGCCAGGTCACCCGCCTGACCGCCGACACCGCCGCCTACACCGACGTCTTGGCAGCGCCGGACGGCCGCACTGCCTATGCGCTGCGCAGCTCCTACGAATTCCCGGCGGAAGCGGTGCGCATCGACCTCGCCAGCGGCGATGCCGTCCGGCTCCCCGCCCCCGCTGAGCGTCCGGAGTACCGGGGCTCGCTGGAGCGGGTGGAAACGACGGCGGCAGACGGCACCCGCGTGCCGGCGTATCTCGCGCTCCCTGAAGGGGCCTCGGCCGGCAGCCCCGCGCCCTTGCTGCTCTGGATCCATGGCGGCCCGCTCGGGTCCTGGAACGCCTGGACATGGCGCTGGAACCCCTGGCTGCTGGTGGCCCGGGGCTATGCCGTGCTGCTGCCGGACCCCGCGCTCTCCACCGGGTACGGCCAGCACCACATCCAGCGCGGCTGGGGCGCGTGGGGCAAGGCTCCCTTCACCGACCTGATGGCCATCACGGACACCGTGGTGCAGCGGCCGGACATCGACGAGACCCGCACCGCCGCCATGGGTGGCTCCTTCGGCGGGTACATGGCCAACTGGGTGGCCGGCCAAACAGGCCGGTTCAAGGCGATCGTCACCCACGCCAGTCTGTGGGCGCTAGACCAGTTCGGCCCCACCACGGACGCCGCGCAATACTGGCTTAAGGAGATGACGGCCGAGATGGCGCTGGAGAACTCCCCGCACCTGCACGTGGAGAACATCAGCACTCCCATGCTCGTCATCCATGGCGACAAGGACTACCGCGTCCCGATCGGCGAGGGCCTGCGCCTCTGGTACGAACTCCTGTCCAAGTCCCAGCTCGCGGCCGATGAGAACGGCGAGACCGAGCACCGTTTCCTCTACTTCCCGGACGAGAACCACTGGATCCTGCAGCCGCAGCACGCCAAGGTCTGGTACGGCGTGGTGGAGCACTTCCTCGCCAGGAACCTGCTGGACAAGGATCTGCCGGTGCCCGCTGAACTGGGTCTCTGAGCAGCATCGCGCCTCCGGCTCGAAGGCTGGCGCGTAGGGCGCCATTCTCAAGTCCAAGGCAGTGCCCCCGTAGGATTGGGCTGTGACTGAGACAATCCGCATCCGCCTTGCCCGCACAAGCGACGTCGGGGCGATCAAGACACTCGTGGCGCCGCTGGCCGAGCAGCGGATCCTCATGGCCAAGGAAACCGTGGCCTACTACGAGAGCCTGCAGGAATTCCGGATCGCCGAATCGCCGGACGGCGAAGTGATCGGCTGCGGCGCGCTGCACGTGATGTGGGAGGACCTCGCCGAAGTGCGCACCCTCGCGGCCTCGGACGCCTGGCGGGGGACGGGAGTGGGCCACCTGCTGGTTGAGCGCCTGCTGGAGGACGCCCGGGCCTTGGGCGTCTCCCGCGTGTTCTGCCTGACCTTCGAGGTGGACTTCTTCAAAAAGCACGGCTTCGAAGTCATGGCCGACCAGACCGCCGTCGACCCCGTGGTGTATTCGGAGCTGTTGCGCTCCCACGATGAAGGCGTGGCCGAGTTCCTGGACCTCGCCCGGGTGAAGCCCAACACGCTCGGCAATACCCGGATGATTAAATACCTGTAAATGGCGCCCGGGCGGGGTATGAGGGACGGGTCTTCCCATCGATAAATTTGATGGATAAACTGATCCCGGTCCAGGGGGTGGACCACCCGACTTTCGGAGGCACGAAATTGCACGATCGCGTCAATTTTCCAGATTTCTCCGCATTCCAAATGACTATCGCCGGCGGGGCCACGCCACACCACACCACGGACCCGGGCGCCCGGGTAGACACTACCGCGGGCCCGGCCCCAGGCCATCGACCGGACCCCGTGTCCGGGCCCGGACCGGCGCCGGGAACCGATCGGGGGCGGCTCAACGCGCCGCCGTTCTCCTGGCTAGGCAGCGACGCCTGGCCGAACTTCGCGTTGTGGGCGGATAAACCCAGCTGATACACCCGCGGATCCGGGGAAGGCGGCCGCCCGGCAGCACCCCGAGCCCGCCCCAGAGGTTGTGAAACCGGAGCCTACCGCTGGCAGGGGCCCCGGTAGTAGGGTCAAAGCAAGCAGCCAGGACACACACTCCAGGGAGCACAGCCATGAAGAAGCTCATCAATGATCCCCGCGCCGTGGTTGACGAGTCAGTGGAGGGCTTCGGGCTTGCCCATGCCGACCTCGTGACCGTCTTTGCGGACCCCAAGTACATCGTGCGCAAAGACGCGCCGGTGGCAGGAAAAGTCGGGCTGGTCTCCGGCGGCGGCAGCGGTCACGAGCCCCTGCATGGCGGCTATGTCGGCATGGGAATGCTCGACGCCGCGGTGCCGGGCGCCGTGTTCACCTCGCCGACACCCGACCAGATCCTCCCGGCCACTGTCGCCGTCAACTCCGGCGCCGGCGTCGTACACATCGTGAAGAACTACACGGGCGACGTCCTCAACTTTGAGACCGCTGCGGAGCTGGCCCAGGCGGAGGGAATCGAGGTCCGCACCGTGCTGGTCAACGACGACGTTGCGGTGCAGGACTCGCTGTACACCGCCGGTCGGCGCGGCGTGGGCGGAACAGTGCTGGTGGAAAAAATCGCCGGTGCCGCCGCCGAGCGCGGAGACAACCTCGACGCCGTCGCTGCCATCGGCGACCGGGTCAACCAAAACGTGCGCAGCATGGGCGTCGCGCTGACCGCCTGCACCGTCCCGCATGCGGGGTCGCCCAGCTTCGTGCTGGAGGAAAACGAAATCGAGATCGGTATCGGCATCCACGGCGAGCCCGGCCGGGCCCGCATACCGATGGAAAACGCAGACGGCATCACCGACCGCCTGCTCGAACCGGTCGTCAGCGACCTTGGCCTGGCGTCCGGGGACAAGGTGCTCCTGTTCGTCAACGGCATGGGCGGCACACCACAGAGCGAGCTCTATATTGTTTACCGCCGTGCCGCGCAGCAGTTGGCGGAGCAGGGCGTCACCGTGGCACGGTCCCTGGTGGGCAACTACATCACCTCCCTCGAAATGCAGGGCTGTTCCATTACCGTCCTGCGGCTCGACGATGAGATGACGGCCCTCTGGGATGCGCCCGTCCACACCCCGGCGCTCCGGTGGGGGGTCTGACCGTGGGGTTGGACGTCAACTGGGCCTTGCGGTGGCTGACCCTCTCGGCCCAGGCCATGGCGGAACACCGGGAAGAACTCATCGAGCTGGACAGGCCGATCGGCGATTCGGACCACGGCGAAAACATGGACCGCGGCTTCAAAGCGGTGATGGTGAAGATTGCCGAGGCGCCCCCGGAAACGGCAGGGGCTGCCCTGAAACTGACGGCCATGACGTTGATGTCCAAGGTGGGCGGGGCCGCCGGCCCGCTTTACGGCACGGCCTTCCTCCGTGCGGCGACGGCGCTGGGGGAGGCGTCCGACATCGACGCCGCCACCCTGGCTTCGGCGTTCCAGGCTGCCCGGGACGGGATCGTGGCCCGCGGAAAGGCAGAACCGGGCGACAAGACAATGGTTGATGCGTGGACCCCTGCGGTCGACGCTGCCGCTGCCGCGGCCGGGAACAGCGATGTGCTCAAGGTCCTGGTGGCCGCCGCGGAGGCGGCAGAGGCAGGGGCGGTATCCACGGACCCGATGCTCGCCCGCAAGGGACGCGCCAGCTATCTGGGGGAGCGCAGCATCGGCCACCGGGACCCGGGCGCCGTCTCCAGCGCGCTGATCCTGCGCGCCGCCGTCGGGGCAGCTGAATGACGGTCAAGCTCGTCGTCGTCTCCCACAGCGAAAAGATCGCCGACGGCGCCGTCGAGCTGGCCGCCCAGATGGCGCCTGATGTCCTGATCCTTCCCGCCGGCGGCACCGACGACGGGCGGATCGGCACCAGCCTCGATCGGGTCATGGCGGCGCTGGAGCAGGCCGGTGATGCCAACAGCGACGGCATCGTCGTGCTGACGGATCTGGGCTCGGCCGTGATGACAGCCGAGTCCGCGGTGGAATTCCTGGCCGACCCCTCCTCCGTGCTGCTGGCCGATGCGCCCCTGGTCGAAGGTCTCGTCGCGGCCGCCGTGGCTGCGCAGGCCGGAGCGGATTCCGAGGGCGTGAAGGAGGCGGCGGAAGCCGTCTACCGGCCCCCGGCCGCGGCGCAGCACGCCCACGAGCACCGGCCGCCGGAGGCGACAGGGGACTTTGAACTCATCAACCAGGCCGGCATGCACGCCCGACCGGCCGCGAAGATTGCCGGCGGACTGTCCGGCATGGACGCCGAGGTGACCGTGAGCGGCGCGGACGGCGCATCAATGACGGAACTCATGATGCTCGGGGCGGTCAAGGGAACGGTCCTGCACGTTGAAGCCAGCGGCCCGGATGCAAGCAAAGCCGTGGACTATCTGCGCGGACTGATCACGTCAGGCTTCGGCGAACCCTAGCTAGTCTCAGGCGGCACCGGCCGCGGTCGGGTCTGCTGCTGCCGTGGCGTTCCGGGGTCCGCTCCAGGCGATCCACCCGCCGGCAACTGCCATCAGCACGGCCCCGACGGCCTGGGTCGGGAGGCTGCTTCCCGTCGTCGCCTGCCCCAGGACGACGCCCAGGAGGTAAAACACGACGGCGCCGCCCGCCAGGAGTGCCCCGGCCCAGCGCGGCAGTACGTGGGAACGCCACACCGCGACCCCCAGCAGGATGTTGCCGAGCAGGGCGAGCAGGAGGCCAACCAGGAACGCCGCCGTCATGGAACCCGGGAATTCCAGCTGCATCACCTCCTGGTTTCCGCCCAGGTAGGCCTTGCCGATCGCCGGAGTGGCAAAGGTGGAAATCACCGCCGGCACCAGCAGCAAGGCCGTACCGGCGGCCGCCGTGACCATGGCTGCCAGCGCCAGACCGCCCACCCGGCTGTTCGCCAGGCAGCAGCCCAGGGCGAAGACGCCGAAAATTGCCAGGATCGTGCCTCCGGTACTGCCTAGCAGGTGGCCGAACTGGTACGAGTCGGAGCTGACAAACAGGGCCCAGGCGTCCGGGTCCTTCTCCTGGTCCGGCTGCGGTTCCAGCGTGGACCATCCCGTGACGAGCCACGCGACCGGCAACGCCCACAGCCCGGCCCGGATCCAGTGGCTGATGTTTTGCGCGTTCACTTGGTCCACCTTTCTTCACGCGGGCTAGCCGGCCCGGAGGCCGTCCGCGTCCAGCAGCACTCCGGCTGAGATGAACCGGCCGCATTGCTCGCCGTACGGGTAGGCAACCCGCGGCGTGAACGTCAGGCTCCGGACCGGCAGGGGGATGCCGCTGGCGTCGGTGCCGCCCACCGTGGCCTCGATGGGGGATTCCGTGAGCGGATCCAGCATCAGCATCCCGGTCAGGGTTCCGTCAGCTGAGGCGGTGGCGGAACACGGACGGTCCTTGCCGTTCGGTCCCGGTTCGCAGCCCTGATCCACGGTGGTGCTGCCCGGGAACAGCTCAAGGTCATCCTCCGTGCAGCGCCCGTCCTGGCAGGCTTTGAGCCGGAGAGTTTTCACCGAACCGGCGTACTCCCGGGCCACCGTCAGCGCAACTACCGGTGCCTGGGCGATCGCCGGGCACACTGCCTGGGACTGGCACCCCGTGGCCAGAAGTGCAGTGCAACTCAGGCCCACGAGCGTCGCGAAGGTGCGCATGCTTCAGGGTAGTTCCAGCAGCCCGGCCGAGATAGGGGCCGTCATTCGGAGGGGTCAGGCGGGCAGCCGGAAACCCGCGGGATGCAGCTCGGCCAGCCCGTCGCTCAGCAGCCCGGCCAGGGCCCGCTCCAGTTGCTCCGGGGCGCAGTCGAGGCGGTGCAGGGCGGCAAGCGGGATTCCGATCCCGGCCGGTTCGAAGCCAAGGTCCGCCGGGGCCCGCCGGAACAGCTCTGCGGCCACTGGCGACTCGGCCACGCGGAGCACCGCCATCACCGCGCCCCGCACCTGACGGTCCGTTCCGTGCCAGGACTGCCCCTTCGGTGTGTACGTCGGCGGCGGCTCACCGGCTGCGAGCCACGCGCAGGAGCCGCTGACCGGGCATTCCCCGCACTTCGGCGACCGCGCCGTGCACACCAGCGCCCCCAGCTCCATGACGGAGGCGTTCCAGCGGACGGAGGTTCCGGCGTCGTCCGGCAGTGCCTGCGCGGCGAGCCGCATCTCCGCGGCGGTCAGCGCCGGTGATGGCAGGGCCGCGCCGGAAAACAAGCGCGCGTGCACGCGGCGGATGTTGGTATCCACCACGGTTTCGCGGCGCCCGAAGGCGAAGGCGGCGACGGCCGCGGCGGTGTAGCTGCCCACTCCAGGCAGCTCCAGGAGTTCCGGATACGTGCCGGGAACGTTTCCGCCGTGGTTGGCGCCGATGGCGACGGCGGCCGCGTGCAGCCGCAGGGCCCGCCGCGGATAGCCCAGCCGTCCCCATGCCCGGACCGCTTCGCCGGCGGGCTCCCGGGCGAGATCGGCAGGCCCGGGCCAGCGCCGCAGCCACTCCTCCCAGACCGGCAGCACGCGCACCACCGGCGTCTGCTGGAGCATGATCTCACTGACCAGCACCCCCCACGGCGTGCAGTCCGGCGCCCGCCACGGCAGATCCCGGGCGTTCGCCCCGAACCAGGTGTCGAGGGCGTCATGGAGGGCGGTCAGCGGAGCGGCCGCGGGAGGGTCGACCGGGCGCGCGGCGGCAGGGCCGTTGAGGGAATCGGTTAGAGCTTTGATGGATTCAGCGTAATAGACGAGGGCCACAGTCCGCCTGCGGCGTGGGAGGGCCCCATACCCGGCGGGGTTCTCTAGCCTAGAAGGATGGGCAGGCATGACAATTCAGGAACACGCGGTTCCCGCCCGAGGGCTTCCGGCAGCGGAGCAACCTCGGGCCGACCCGCGGAGGGCGATTCCGTGCGCAAGCCCGCCAGCAAGCCGGCCCGCAAGCCCGCCAGCAAGCCGGCCCGTAAGCCTGCGAGCAAAGCTGCCCGGAAACCGGTCGGCCCCGTTTACCGGCGCCGCCGGCTGTTCGTGGGCGCCGCCCTCCTGCTCGTGATCGCCGTCGCCTTCGGCGGTTTCGCCGCCGTCTCCAGCGTTGTCAACGCGGGGCAGTCCAATTCCGGCGGGGGAGCGGCCACCTCGGGCCAGGAAACGGGACCGGCCGCTGGCCCGGAAACCACGGCTTCCCCTTCGGCTACTGCGACAGGCGGCGGCTGCGAGCAGAACCTCGTGACTGTCACGGCAGCCACGGACAAAGCAGCCTACGCGGCCGGGGAGAACCCGCTCCTCACACTCAAGGTGACGAACGGCAACAAGGTGCCGTGCGAGGTCAATATCGGGACGTCGCAGATGGAATTCCTGGTTACCAGCGGCTCGGACCGGATCTTTTCGTCCACTGACTGCCAGACGGACTCCACCGACCTGGTGAAGACCATCGCCCCGGGGCAGAGCGAGACGGCGAACTTCCCCTGGCAGCGCAACCGCACTGTCCAGGGCTGCGAGCCGATCAAGGCCAAGCCGGGGGCGGGCGGCGCGTATTACGTCTTCACCGCACGGCTGGCGAACAAGACCAGTCCCAAGGCCGTGTTCCAGCTCAACTAATCCCCATCGATTGCTCCGTAGGCGCCGTTTTGAGGCCCCAAAAGGGCTGTTACGGAGCAACCGACGGGAGTTAGAGGAAGCGGTCCAGCAGGCTTGCCTCGGCCATCCGGCTCAGGCCCTCACGGACAGTCCGGGCGCGCTGGTCGCCGATGCCGTCCACGGTCATGAGGTCATCGATCGTGGCCGCCATCAGGAACTGCAACCCGCCGAAGTGGTCCACCAGGCGGTCCGCGACGGCCTTCGGCACAGCCTTCAGCCCGGACAGCAGCCGGTAGCCGCGCGGCTGGACGACGGCGTCAAGGTTGGCCTCGCCGCCGGCGAACCCGACGATCCCGGCGATCTTGCCCAGATCGATCAGCTCGGTGGGACCCAGGTTCACCAGTGCCTTCACGGCCTTTTCGATGTCGTCGGCAGAAGCGTCGGGACCCGAGTAATCGCGGATGATGACGTCACTGCCGGGACCGCGGCCCACGGTCAGTTCGTCCAGTTGAAGGGAGAGCAGCCGCCCGTCCTCGCCGAGTTCGAGCACGTACTGCGAGATCTCCTCGGAAATCCGACGGACCATTTCCTGGCGCTGCAGGGTGACGGCGACGTCGCGGACCGTCACCATGGCCTCGATTTCCAAGGCCGAGAGGGAACTGGTCACCTGGTCCAGGCGCGAACGGTAGCGTTCCAGGGTGGCCAGGGCCTGGTTGGCGCGGGCCAGGACCTTCTCGGAGCCCTCCAGGACGTGCCGCAGCCCGTTCACGTAGAGGGCAATGATCTGCATGGACTGGCTGACCGAAATGACCGGAACGCCGGTCTGGATGGCGACACGCTCCGCGGTCCGGTGCCGGGTGCCGGACTCCTGGGTCTCGATGCTGGAGTCGGGGACCAACTGGACGGCCGCGCGCAGGATGTTGCTGGCGTCCTTGTCACAGATGATGGCGCCGTCCATTTTGGCCAATTCCCGCAGGCGGGTGGGGGAGAAATCGATACCGATGTCGAAGCCGCCGGAACAGATGGATTCGATGGTCCGGTCCATGCCCAGCACGATCAGTGCGCCGGTCCGTCCGCGGAGAATGCGCTCCAGGCCGTCGCGGAGCGCGGTGCCTGGCGCCACCCGGCCCAGCGTCGCCTTGAGTGAATCTTCAGGGCTCCGAGCCATAGACGTTCCCTTCAAAGGTGCAGGCCTCAGCCCGCAAGTGCGCCGGTTTCCAGTGATTGCCGGCAGGATCAAAAGTACTCGTTTCCCCGCTCTCCCCATAGTAGAGGTAAGCGGGCCAACTTCCGCACGGACAAGCCCCAAAGTGGTCCGTCAGGACGTTCCCGGATGCGTCTCCGGAACGGCCCCCAGGGCACAGTCCCGGACATGCACTTTGGAGCGGCCGCCGTCCGGCTATGCCCCGGCAATCCTCCCGCTTCGCGGCTGCGGCGTGGGCTGCGATAAACTGGAGGCCTTGGGTGTTCCGTCGGCTGCCCGTCGCCGCGCCCCAGCAATCCTCGACCGCAGTCCCGCACAGCCAGCACGCAGAACAACCCGCGATTCCACCGGGCCAGCCGGATTCCCGCAAACCCGGGAGCGCAACCATTCAACGCCGCAGCGAAAGTAGCACCGTGTCCCAAGAAGTCCTTAGCCCCGCCCGAGTCCAGGAGATTCACAAGCAGGCGGCCCGGCGTCGGACATTCGCGGTCATTTCACACCCCGACGCCGGCAAGTCCACGCTGACCGAGGCGCTCGCGCTGCACGCGAAGGTGATCGGCACCGCCGGCGCCTCCAGCGGCAAGGCCAACCGCAAGGACACGGTCTCGGACTGGATGCAGATGGAAAAGGACCGCGGCATCTCGATCAGCTCCGCGGCCCTGCAGTTCGCCTACCGGGACACCGTGATCAACCTGCTGGACACCCCCGGCCACGCGGACTTCTCCGAGGACACCTACCGCGTGCTGGCCGCCGTCGACTGCGCCGTGATGCTCGTCGACGCCGCCAAGGGCCTGGAAACCCAGACCATGAAGCTCTTCGAGGTCTGCAAGCAGCGCAACCTGCCCATCATCACCGTGATCAACAAGTGGGACCGGCCGGGCCTGGACGCGCTGGCCCTCATGGACGAGATCACCGAGCGCACCGGCCTCCAGCCGATGCCGCTGACCTGGGCCGTCGGTATCTCCGGTGACTTCCGCGGCGTCTGGGACCTGCGCAATGACCGCTTCGCCCAGTTCAAGCGCAACAACGCCGGCGCCAACATCGCCCTCACCGAATACTTCACCCCGGAAGAGGCCGCCGCCAGCCAGGGCGACGACTGGTCCAACGCCGTCGACGAGGCCGGGCTGGTCATCGAGTCCAACCTCGAGTTCGACGTCGTCGCCTTCCACGCCGGCAAGGCGACGCCGATCCTCTTCAGCTCCGCCGCCCTGAACTTCGGTGTCAAGGAGATCCTCGACGCCCTCGTGGACTTCGCCCCGCCGGCCGCCCCCCGGCCCGACATCGACGGCGCCGCACGGCCCGTCGACGCGCCCTTCTCCGGATTCGTCTTCAAGGTCCAGGCCGGCATGAACAAGGCACACCGCGACCACGTCGCCTTCATCCGGGTCTGCTCCGGCATCTTCGAACGCGGCATGGTGGTCACCCAGGGCCGCACCGGCAAGTCCTTCGCCACCAAGTATGCCCAGCAGGTCTTCGGCCGGGAACGCGAGGTCATTGACGAGGCCTTCCCCGGGGACGTTGTGGGACTCGTCAACGCCTCCTCGCTGCGGGTGGGCGACAGCCTCTTCCTTGAGGATCCGGTGGAGTTCCCCGCCATCCCGCTGTTCGCGCCGGAGCATTTCCAGGTGGCACGCTCCAAGGACCCCAGCCGGTTCAAGCAGTTCCGCCGCGGCATCGAGCAGCTGGAGCACGAGGGCGTCATCCAGGTGCTCCGCTCGGACGTCCGCGGCGACCAGGCCCCGGTGCTGGCCGCCGTCGGCCCCATGCAGTTCGAAGTGGTGGAGGACCGGATGGCGCACGATTTCAGCGCGCCGATGCGCCTGGAGCGCCTGCCGTATTCCATTGCCAGGATTTCGACGGCGGATGCCATGCCGGTGCTGGCCAACGTGCCCGGCGCCGAAGTGCTGCTGCGCTCCGACGGCGAGTACCTCGCGTTGTTCAATGACGTGTGGGCCCTGCGCCGGATCGAGAAGAACCACCCGGACCTGACGCTGCTGCCGATCGGCACGCACAACCCCGCCAAGTAGCGCCCGGCGCCTGGTTGCGGGCGAAGAAAATGGGTAGTCCGCAGGTCTTCCTGAATCAGGAAACCGCGGTATCATAAGTAACCTTGCTAATTATGCGGGTGCCGGTTTTCTATCATGCCGGTATTGGACTGATCTGCCCGGCGTCATTGGCGGACCCCGCTATAAGGGACAACGAACACTCCTTGAAAGAGCTCATTTCAGAACCGGAACGTGCCGTTCCGGCCACCCCTAAGCAGCGGATGAAATCCGGCTACCTGCTGAGCGGGCGGTACCGGGTCGAAGACCTTATTGGCAGGGGCAGCCAATCCACGGTGTTCCGGGCGTTCGACGAACTCCTGCAGCGTGAGGTGGCCGTCAAGCTCTTCCGCAACGACGCGGACGGTCTCGAACAAACCCGCCGGCAGGGTGAGGAAATCCGCATCCTGGCCGGTATGAGCCACCACGCCCTCGTGACGCTCTTCGACGCCGGGGCCGACCTGAGCGACCCGGGCGACCGGCTCACCTACCTGGTGATGGAGCTGGTGCGCGGGCAGGACCTGCGCCATCGCGGCGCCCAGGGTCCGCTCTCGGCAGCGCACATGGCCCACATCGGCTATGACCTGGCGGACGGGCTTTCCTACATGCACCACTACGGAATCGTTCACCGGGACGTCAAGCCCGCGAACATCCTGCTCGTGGACTACAGCAACGAGGACCGGCGCCCGCGGGCAAAGCTCACCGATTTCGGCGTCGCCGTCGTCACCCGCAGCGGCCCGGTGACGGATGAAGGCGGAACGTCCGGGACGCCGGCCTACCTCAGCCCCGAGCAGGCGGCCGGCGAGCCGGTCGGTCCGCTCAGTGATGTGTATTCACTCGGCCTGGTGCTGCTCGAGGGGCTGACCGGAAAGATGGTGTACCCCGGCGCGCCCATCCAGTCCGCCGTCGCGCGGCTGCTCAACGCCCCGCAGATCCCTGAGGAGCTCGCCCCCATGTGGGTTGCGCTGCTGTCCTCCATGCTGGCCCGCGACCCGGAACAGCGACCGCCGGCCCGGGAAGTGTCACTGGCCCTGCGTCAGGAAGTGATCAACAGCGCCGCGCGTCACCGCATGGACCCGGCTCCGGCACCCTCGGACGAGGAAGGCCGTATGCGCGCGGTGGAGCGCTACCGGATTCTTGACACCCCGGCGGACGGCGCCTTCGACCGGATAGCCGGACTCGCGGCGCGGATGTTCTCGGTACCCGTGGCGATCGTCAGTGTGGTGGACCATGACCGGATCTGGTTCAAGGCCCACCACGGCACCGAGGTCACGCAGATCGGCCGCGACCCGGGGCTGTGCGCCTCCGCGATCCTGCAGGATGAGGCCTGGATCATTGAGGACGCCGTCAGCGATCCCCGCACCCTCGCCAACCCGCTGGTGGCGGGCGAGTTCGGCCTGCAGTTCTACGCCGGGGTCCCGCTGCGCACCCCGGACGGCCACAACCTGGGCACGTTCTGCATCTTGGACCGTGAGCCGCGGGAGTTCAGCGCCGCCGACGTCCGGACGCTGCAGGACCTGGCCGAGATCGTGATGCACGACCTTGAGCTGCGGCTGCAGGGCCGGGAGGCGATGACCGGCCAGGCGTAGCCACCCGCGGGGCGCCGGTTCTGTTCAACGCCGGTTCTGTTCAACGCCTGCTCTGCTTAACGCCTGCCGGCGTGTAACGCCAGTTCCAGTTCGAACCGCGCCTTCGGGTCCTCCAGGGTGTCCCCGAACAGTTCGCGCAGCTGTGCCGCCCGGTACCCCACGGTCTGCGGGTGGATGCCGAGCTCCGCCGCCACCGGGGCGCGCTGCCCCCAGTGCCGCAACCAGGACAGCAGCGTCTCAGCAAGCCGTTCGCGCTGGGCCGGGCGCAGCCCCTCCAGCGGCGCCAGTCGGCGGTTGGCCAGTTCCGCGATGGCAGAGGGCTCCGCCCCGAGGATCACCTCGGCCAGATGCTCGTCAGCCCAGATCGGCGGATCCTCAGGGCCGTCCCGGGGCGGCAGCACCGAGGCTGCCAGTACTGCCAGGCGCAGCGAATCGGGGACTTTCTCCCAGCCTCCGGCCGGCCCGACGGCCGCCCCGCGGCCGCGGAGCGCCTTGTCCAGGTCCACCCGCGCGGCCTTGGACTGCCGCGCCGGAACCAGGGCGACGGCGTCGGTCTCGCGTTCGATAACCAGCGTTCCCGGCCCCAGCCGGATCCGCAGCCCGGCTGACCGGTTCACCGGCAGGGTCACCACCACCATCCGCTGCGGCAGGGACCAGTCCGCCATGGCAGCCGTCTGGCGCAGGGCCGCCTCATCGGCCTGCCCCAGCAGGAGCAGGTCGAGCAGCTCGGTGCGCCGGCGGTCCACCGCACCGGCCCGTTCGGACTGTTCAAAGGCGTACGCCTCGGCGCTGACCGCGGACAGCTCGTCGATGTAGGCCAGGATCGATTCACCCAGGTCCACCACCACGGTCTGGCCCAGATGGTGCTCCACGGACACCCGGGACATCTCGCGGAAGGTCACACGGGCCCCCATTCGGTAGGCGCTCAGCAGCGCATCCATGCTCCGGCCCTGGCGGAATTCGCCGCTCCCCAGCCCTGCCACGAGTTGCCGGCTTTCCTCCGAAAGGGCGGGCAGCCGGGTTCCCGGAAGCTGCAGGAAGCGCTCCAGTGCGGCCGCCACGCCACGGCGCAGCCCCCGCCCGAAGCGGCCTTCGATCGGCCGGGCATAAGCCGGCACGAGCTGCGGCACGGCGTCGATGATTGCCTCGACAATGCCCGGCATCATCGGCCGGAGCACGTCGCTCACCTCGCGCGGCAGGGCCAGCCACGGAGGGTCGTAGGCGGGGGAGGCGGGGGTCACTTTCGGGGAAGCGTTCATGAGCATTGGTCCAAAGTTGTTGCGGGGAGATAGTTTCTTTCCGTCGATCGTATGCCTTGGGTGAAGAACTATGACCCTGTCTGACATAAGATTAATGAATGATCCGGCTCCGTAAGCTGGCGCGCGCCGCATCTCTACTGACCACCCCACTAGCACCAGAAGACATTCTGGCGCTGTTCAACCCTGTGTTTTCCGCCCGCCAGTTGCGCGGCGTGGTAACAAGGGTGGTTCCAGAAACGGCCGATTCCGCCACTATTTTCTTCCGTCCCGGCCGCGGCTGGCAAGCACACCTTGCCGGCCAGTGGGCCCGTATAGGCGTCGAGCTCGACGGTGTCCGCCACTGGCGGTCCTACTCGCTCAGCGCCCCCGCCGGGCAGGACCCGGCCATCACTGTCAGTGACATGGGGGCCGTCTCCGGGACGCTCGTGCGCAACACCAGGCCGGGCGACGTGCTCTTCCTGGCGCCGCCGCAGGGCGACTTCGTCCTTCCTGAGCACCCGCGGCCCCTGCTGATGCTCACCGCCGGGAGCGGCATCACCCCGGTCATGTCGATGATCCGTACGCTTGTCCCGCACCGCCCGGACTCCGACGTCGTCCTCATCCACACCGCCCGGACACCCGCGGACGCCATCTTCCGCGAGGAACTGGCCGAGCTAGCGGACCAGTTTCCCAACTTCCGCGTTATCCACTGGTTCACCGGGGAACGCGGGCGGATTGACTTCAGCTCCGTTGCCGGGCTGGAAGAGCTTTGCCCGGACTGGCGCCAGCGCGCCGCGTACGCCTGCGGCCCGGAAGAGTTCCTGGACGACGCCGAGGCCCTGTGGGAGGCGGAGACCGCGACCGCGGAGCCCGCTTCGGAGGCAACCCTCACGATCGAACGCTTCAGCACCAAGCTGGCCGGCGGCGCAGGGCACGACGGCGGTCTGGTCACCTTCGAGTCGTCGGACCGCGAAGTCGAAGCCGATGGCGACACCCCGCTGCTCGACGTCGGCGAGGACGCCGGCGTCCTGATGCCCAGCGGTTGCCGCATGGGCATCTGCCACAGCTGCCTTATCCCCCTCCGGGCCGGCCAGGTTCGTGACCTGCGCACGGACGAAGTCCATGGCGAGCCCGGCCAACTAATCCAGACGTGTGTTTCGGCAGCCGCCGGACCCGTTAACCTCGACCTCTGAGGAGTACCCGCATGACGATTATTTCCGACAAGCCTGACCTTTCCGAGGACGCTCCCCAGGCCAAGGCGCCCGCCGTGAAGACGCGGCGCGGAGCCCTTGCCGAGACGGGCAGCCCGACCCTCCGGCCGCCGGCTGCCGCGCATCTCTCCGACGAGCAGGTCGCCGAGCTGGGCCGTGAGCTCGACGCCATCAAGGACGACATCCTTGCCAAGCGCGGGGCTTCCGACGCCGCCTACATCCGCCGCATGATCAAGATCCAGCGCGGACTGGAAATTTCCGGCCGCGCCACGCTGCTGGTCAGCAAGCACAAGGCTGCCTGGGTTGCCGGGACCACCCTGCTCAGCTTCGCCAAGATCCTGGAAAACATGGAGCTCGGGCACAACATCCTGCACGGCCAGTGGGACTGGATGCGGGACCCGGACATCCACTCCACCACCTGGGAATGGGACTTTGTTACCCCGGCGCGCGCCTGGCAGCACACCCACAACGATCTGCACCACCGCTGGACCAACGTCATCGGCAAGGACAACGACGTCGGATACAACCTGCTGCGGATGGACGCGGACCAGGAGTGGAAGCCGTTCAACCTGGGCAACCCGCTCTACAACGCCCTGCTAGCACCGGTCTTCGAGTGGGGCATCGCGATCTACGATCTCGAGCTGAACGACTACAAGGAGGGCAACAAGTCCAAGGCGGCCCTCACCAAGGACCTCAAGGCCCTTGGCCGCAAGGCGCTCACGCAGTTCACCAAGGACTACGCTGCCACTCCCGCCGTCGCCATGCTGACCGGCTCCGGCAAGCAGGCGCTGTACGGCACCCTGACCGCGAATGCTGTCCGCAACGTCTGGGCGCACGCGGTGATCTTCTGCGGACACTTCCCCGAGGGGACGGACACCTTCACCGAGGAAATGGTGGAAGGGGAGACCCGCGGTGACTGGTACGTGCGGCAGATGATCGGCTCCGCCAACATCTCCGGTTCCAAGTTCATGCACCTGATGACCGGCAACCTGTCGCACCAGATCGAGCACCACCTCTTCCCGGACATTCCGTCCAACCGCTACGCTGAGGTGGCCCCGAAGGTGCAGGAGATCTGCAAGCGTTACGGTCTGCCGTACACCACCGGCCCGATCTGGAAGCAGGTCGGCTCCACCTGGGCCAAGGTCTTCAAGCTGGCGCTGCCGCCCAAGAAGGCCTAAGCAAGGCTTCAACTGGTTTGACTGAAGGGACGCCTGCCATTGCGGCAGGCGTCCCTTTTGCGTGGGGCATGGCGGATCGGGAACGTCACGCCAAGGGGTGCGCTCAGGGTTTGCTGGCCGCCCCAAGAACGTGGGCCAGCCGCGGGTTGCCGGGAAGGACCGAAAAGCCGAAGCGCTCAAGACCCTGCACCGTCAGGCCTGCTGAAGCGATCACGGCGGTGGTGTTCCGGTTCGGGTGGCATCCGCCGGCCATCCGGCTCCACAGCGGTGCGACCAGGTCTTCGGCGGCCCCCAGCACGCGGTGTGCCGAGCGGACGTGCTCATAGAAGAGCAGCAGGCCGCCGGGCCGAAGGACCCGGACCACCTCCGCCAGGGCGACGGACTGGTCCGTCACGCTGCATAGCACCAGGCTGGAGACCACAACGTCGACCGAGGCGTCCGCCGCCGGCAGCGCCTCCGCCACGCCGTCTTCCACGGTGACCGGCACCGGCGCCCTGCCTGCGGCGGCCAGGGCCAGCTCCCGGAGTGTGGGGTCCGGTTCGAGGGCCAGCACGCCCGTCACTGTGGAAGGGTAAAACGGGAAAGTGGCGCCGTAGCCTGCCCCGATTTCGATGACGGCGCCGTGTGCCGCAGCCAGGAGGCGCCGGCGGTGCTGCGCTGCCCCGCGGGCGTCCATCCGCGGACCCACGCGCGCGAAGGACCGTCCAAAGGATGGATAGCGGGGGTTGGTCTCCGGCATGGGGTTACTTTACGCGGACGTCGGCGGGGTTGAGTTTCAGGCCCCGCAGAAGCTGCGCGTTGAGGGCGACGACGATCGTGGAGGCGGACATCAGTACGGCCCCGGCGGCCGGCGAGAGGATTACCCCGGCGAAGGCGAGGACGCCGGCGGCCAGTGGCACCGCCACGATGTTATAGCCCGTGGCCCAGACTAGGTTTTGCCACATCTTCCGGTAGCTTGCCCGGGACAGGTCCACCATGGACAGCACCGCCCGGGGGTCGTTTCCGGCAAGGACCACACCGGCGGACTCCATCGCGACGTCGGTTCCGCCGCCGATCGCGATCCCCACCTCGGCCCGGGCCAGGGCGGGGGAGTCGTTCACGCCGTCGCCGACCATGGCCACCCTGAGGCCGCGGGACTGGAGTTCGGCGACCTTCTTGTCCTTGTCCGCCGGGAGGACCTCGGCGAAGACCTCGTCGATGTTCAGCTCGGCGGCCACGGACTGGGCCACCTGACGGGCGTCACCGGTGATCATGGCAACCTTGATTCCGCGGTGCTGCAGGGCCGCGACCGCCTGGCGGGATTCCGGGCGCACCGCGTCCTCAAGGCTCACGGCCCCCAGCACGGTGTTGCCGTCCACCACATGGAGCACAGCCGCCCCGCGGTCCCGCCAGGCAGCCGTGGCGGCGGCCAGGGGCGGGGGCTCCTCCGCGCCCAGTTCCCTCAGCAGGGCCGGGCCTCCCACCAGGACGGTCCTGCCGTCGATTGTGGCGCGGACGCCGCGGCCGGTCAGGGAGGTGAAATCGCTCGCCTGCGGGACCGGGAGCCCGCGCTCGCGGGCGGCCGCCACGATCGCGCGGGCCAGGGGGTGCTCGCTGTCCGACTCCGCCGCAGCGGCCAGGGCGAGCAGCTCGTCCCGGGCGGTCCCTTCGGCGGCGGCGATGCCCTTCAGTTCCGGCTCGCCCCTGGTCAGGGTCCCCGTCTTGTCGAACAGCACGACGTCGACCGTCCGCATCCGCTCGAGCGCCATCCGGTTCTTGATCAGCACGCCGGCCCGCGCTGCCCGCTCCGTGGAGATCGCGATGACCAGCGGGATGGCGAGGCCCAGGGCGTGCGGGCAGGCGATCACCAGCACCGTCACGGTGCGTTCCACGGCGTCGGGCATGCTGCCCAGCAGAGTCCAGACGATGAAAGTGATGACGCCGGCCCCGGCGGCGAAGTAGAACAGGAAGGCGGCGGCACGGTCGGCGAGGGCCTGGGCCCGTGAGGAGGAGGCTTGGGCCTCGGCCACGAGCCGCTGGATGCCGGCGAGGGCGGTGTCCTCCCCGATCGCTGTCACCCGGACACGGAGGCTGTTGTCCGTGGCGATGGTTCCCGCGACCACGGGGTCGCCGGGGGAGCGGAGGACGGTCTTGGACTCACCGGTGATCATCGATTCGTCGAATTCGGCCTGCCCCTCGATCACGGTTCCATCCGCGGGCATCCGGCCGCCGGACCGGACCAAAATGGTGTCGCCGCTCCTGAGTTCGGCCACGCTGACGGTTTCGGTTCCGGACTCCGTCAGGCGTTCCGCCTCGTCCGGCAGCAGCGCCGCGAGGGCATCAAGGGCGCCCTGGGCCGAGCCGAGGGCGCGCATTTCGATCCAGTGCCCCAGCAGCATAATGGCGACCAGCAGGGCCAGTTCCCACCAGAAGTCGAGGTCGAGGCCGCCGATTGCCAGGGTGGTCACCCACGAGGCGGTGAAGGCGACGGTGATGGCCATGGCGATCAGCAGCATCATCCCCGGTTTGCGGCTTTTCAGCTCATTCAGACCGCCCTTGAGGAACGGCTGGCCGCCGTAGAAGAAGATGACAGTTCCCAGTACCGGAGGAATCCAGGTGGAGCCGGGAAACACGGGCGCCTGGAAGCCGAGCAGGTGGCCGATCATGGGGCTGAAGAAGACCACCGGGATGGCCAGGGCGAGGGTCAGCCAGAACCTGTTCTTGAACATCGCGACGCTGTGCCCGGCATGCTGGCCGTGGCTGTGGACCATGTGCTCGTCGTCCTGCCGGGGGCCGTGTGTGCCGTTCGCCCCTGGGGGCCGCTGTGGTCCTCATGCGGGTGGTTTATTTGCTGGCCGCCGACGGCCTGGCTGCTGTTCCGGTGTTCCATGATGCGCGCTCCTGGGCAGAGTCATCGATGTTTGGAGTCAGCTTCACCATACCCCCGGGGGGTATGAGTGGCAAGGTGCTTTTCCGGTCAGCGGACCTCGATCACGCCCATCATCCCAAGGTCCTCGTGGTCCAGGATGTGGCAGTGGTAGACCGAGCGGCCGCTGAAGTCGCGGAAGGCGATCCTGACGGTGGCGCGGCCGTTCGCCCGCACGTTCACCACGTCCCGCATGACCACGGAGGCGACCGCCTGCCCGTTGTCGTTGATCAGCTGCATCGGCCACACATGCAGGTGGAAGGGGTGGTCCATGGGGCTGGTGTTGACGAGTGTCCATTCCTCCACGGTCCCGGCCGCGGCGGTGGTGTCTGTGCGTGATTCGCTGAATTCGCGGCCGTTGATGGTGAACCGCATCATGCCGCCCATCCCCCCGCCCATACGTCCCGATCCTGCGCCCATGGACAGGACGAGCTGCCGGCGTGCGGCGACGGCGGCAGTGCGCAGGTCCTCCTGGGCCGGCCAGGGCGCGACGGCCCCGGGCGGGGTTGCGGAGGATCCGCTGACCCGGAAGGTTGCCAGCGCACCCGTCCCGCTGACGGGGACCGGCCCCTGCCCCATCATCCCCGCCATGGCCCCGCGGTCGTAGGGGAGGGCCTGCAACACGGCTTCGCCGGCGGCGGCGGTCACCAGCAGATCCGCCCGGTTGCCCGGCGCCAGCAGAAGTTCGTCGACGGTCTCGGGTTCGGGGGACCGGCCGGAGTCCATGCCGAGCAGCTGCAGCGGCTGGCCGTCGAGCCGGAGCCGGAGATGGCGGGCCACGCAGGTATTGATGATCCGCCACCGCTCCCGGGCGCCCGGCTGGGCCGTGAGCAGCGGGTTGCTCTGCCCGTTGAGCAGAAGCAGTGCCCCCTCCCGGCCCGCCATGCGTTCCATCGGCGACACGGCGGCGATGTTCCCGCCGCTGTCCAGGGTGGTGTCCGAAACCAGCAGGACCCGTTCCGTGGTCACCGGGATGGCTTCGGGATCTTCGACGATGATCGCCCCGAAGAGCCCGGCGAAGATCTGGTCTGCGACCATGCCGTGATGATGCGGGTGGTACCAGTACACCCCCGGCGGGTGGTCCGAGGGCAGCCGGTACCGGTAGTCAAAGGCCTGTCCGGGCAGGACCTCCCTGAACACATTGTCCCCGTCGGCCTGCGGGGACACATGGAGGCCGTGGACGTGCAGGTTAGTTGGTTCGTTGAGGCCGTTCTCCAGCCTGACATTGAGCTCATCGCCCGGCCGCAGGCGCAGGGTGGGGCCCGGGACGGTGCCGTTGTAACAGAGGGCGCGTGCCTGGCGGCCGCCGAGCTCCACCCGTCCGGGGGCGGCCTCAAGGGTGAGCTGCAGCCGGCCGTCCGCGCTGCGAAGTTCGGCCGGACCGCGCAGATCGGAACCCTGCACGGGCGCTGCGCCCCCGCTGTTGTCCCCGCCGACGCCGGCCGGCTGCTGCGGGGAAGTCAGGGACCACCACAGCCCCGCACCGCCCGCCACAGTGGCCGCGGTGCCCAGTCCGCCCACAATCAGGGCGTTGCGGCGGCTGATCGGCCGCATTACGGTTCCTCGCCGAGTACTTTCATGTTCTCGCGGTACTGCTCCGCGGTGAGGTCGCCCCTCGCGAAGCGCTCATCGAGGATCAGGCGCGCCTGGCTCTTCCCGCCCGGAAAGCCGGTGCCGCCCGGTGGAGTCCCCGGCGGGCCGTACGGCGGGGCGCCGTAGTGCCCGTACTGGGCCGGACCGCCGCGGTTGCCTCCGCCGGTGAAGAGGCGGACCGCGAGCAGCACAAGCACTGCGATCCCGACGAGCAACAGCAGCCCCCAGAGCCACATCCAGCCAAAGCCGTCTCCGTAGTAACCCATCATGGCCTGATCCCTTCGCCCGTAACCGTTCCTGGCCCCAATTTTCCGCCGGAAACCGGGCCCGGGCTAGGGTCCTAAGTCGCCTTTCGGGCAGAACTCAGGGGAACAGGGCTGCCTCAGCTGATCAGCAGGCTCAGCGCTTCGGCCAGGTGCCCCACTTCCCTCACCGAGAAGCCCGCCGGCACCGGGCCCGGGCCGTTCGGGCTGGCGGGCACCACCGCATGGGTGAACCCCAGCCGGTGGGCTTCGTGGATCCGCTGGTTGATGCCGGGCACGGGGCGTACCTCACCGGCGAGCCCCACTTCGCCAAAGGCGATGAGCCGCTGCGGCAGGGGTTTTTTGGCCTTCGCCGAGGCCACGGCCAGCGCGACGGCGAGGTCCGTGGCGGGCTCGCTGAGCTTCACGCCGCCCACGGTTGCCACGTAGGAATCGTCCTTGTTCAGCAGGCAGCCGGCCCGCTGCTGGAGCACGGCCAGCAGCATGGCCACCCGGGAACTGTCCAGCCCGCTCGTGGCCCGGCGCGGCTGTGAGCTGGAGCTTTCGGCCAGCAGGGACTGTACCTCGGCCAGCAGCGGGCGGCGCCCCTCCAGTGTCACCGTGATGCAGGTGCCGGAAACCGGCTCCTTGGTCCGGGAGACAAACAGCCCGCTCGGATCGGCCAGCCCCACAATCCCGTCCTCGTTCAGGTCGAAGCAGCCGACGTCGTCGGTGGGGCCGTAGCGGTTCTTGACCGCCCGCAGCAGCCGCAGCCGGGAGTGGCGCTCGCCTTCGAACTGGCACACCACATCCACCAGGTGCTCCAGCAGCCGGGGACCGGCGATGGAACCGTCCTTGGTCACGTGCCCCACCAGCAGTGTGGTCATGTTGCGGCGTTTGGCCGCGGCGATCAGGGAGGCCGCGACCTCCCGGACCTGCGAGACACCGCCGGCGCTGCCTTCCACGTCGGCGCTGCTCAGCGTCTGCACGGAGTCCACGATCAGCAGGCGCGGCTCGAGCTTCTCCACCTGGCCCAGGGCCTGGCCGAGGTCCGTTTCGGCGGACAGGTACAGGGATTCGGCGACGGCGTCGATCCGGTCCGCGCGGAGCTTGACCTGCGCGGCGGATTCCTCCCCCGTGATGTAGAGGACGTCCTGCGCGGTGCGGGCGAACTTGGCGGCGACGTCCAGCAGCAGGGTGGACTTGCCCACCCCGGGTTCGCCCGCGAGCAGGATCACGGCGCCCGGGACCAGCCCTCCGCCGAGCACACGGTCCAGTTCGTCCACGCCGGTGGGCAGGAACGCCGCGGTGGTGGCGTCGACCTCCGCGATCCGGCGGGCCGGCTCCAGCACGGTGGTGGCCGCCGTCGTGCGCGCCACGGCGCCGCCGGTTTCCTCCACAGTGCCCCAGGCCTGGCACTCGCCGCAGCGGCCCACCCACTTGGCCGTGGTCCAGCCGCATTCGGCGCATTTGTAGCCCGGCGCCTTGGTAGCCCGGGAAGTCTTGGTAGCCATTGCTCCACCCTATCCGCGCCTAGCGACAACAAACGCGGCAAGCACGCTCACGCGGCAGCTACAGCGGCGGCAGGATGTCCCGGGCTTCCCGGGAGTCGACGCCGGCGGCCTCCAGCAGGTCCACCATCAGCGGGCGGAACAGCATGACCACCGTCTCGCCCTCCAGCCGCTGCACGTCCAGCAGCCGCGGGTGCAGCCGCCCGGCGATTTCGCGCAGCTCCGTCCGCGCCGTCCGCAGGTGCGCGCGGCGGACGCCGTCGTGCACTTCCGCCAGGCCCAGCGAGAGCTCGTCAACGGCGTCGGCCGTGTCCTGCAGGACGTCGGCGATGTTCTGGGTGGCGTCGTCGGACAGCGCCGCATGGTTGATGGCGCTGGTCAGGCGTCGGGCGAAGACGCGGCTGTTGCGCAGGGCCAGGTCGATGTAATCCAGCGACTGCTCCAGCCGGTCCAGCTCCTCACGGTGCCTGCGGTGGGCGGGCGCCAGGGTGGCGACCTCGCCGGAGGCCCGCAGGGTCTGCCGCATGGCATCGATGAGCGGCTGGCAGTTCCGCCCCCGGATCAGCGCGTGCCAGGCCTGGGTGGCGTCGCTGTAGCTCAGCGCGGAGGCGCATTCGCGCAGCACCTCGGCGAGCTCGTGCAGGAGCTTCTTGACGTCGGTGCGCGGTTCCCGGCGCGGATCCTTCGGAATCAGGACCGTCACCAGCAGGGCGAACACCCCGCCCACGATGGCGTCAATGCTGCGGGTGAACGGACCGCCGGCCGGCGCCGGCAAAAGGACCACCAGCAGTGACTGCAAGCCCATCTGGGTGGTGAAAATGGTGCCGCTGTCCAGGAACCGCGCCAGCAGGATGGAGAACAGGAGCACGACGGCGGCCTGCCAGATCCCGGCGCCGAGCCAGTGCAGCAGCAGGTCCCCAACCGCGATGCCGATGGTGCAGCCCAGGCCGACCTCGACCACGCGGCGCAGCCGGGGCTCCCGGGAGAAACCCAAGGCGATAAGGGAGGAAGTGGCGGCGAAGAGCGGGCCGCTGTGGCCCAGCACGTACTCGGCGAACGCGTAGGCTCCCACGGCGCAGGCGGTCATCTGGATGGCCGGCATGAGGGAGTTCCGGCTCCGGACCAGGCCCGTGCGGACGCGGCCGCGCAGGAATCGGGCGCTTGCGGAAAGTCCAATAGCTGGGGCCATGCGCTTTAGTCTATTGGCCGTTGCGCCGGCGGCTCGTCTGCGGGAAACCCCTACGGCTGTGACGTGCCTAACGCAATGGCGCCCCGGCGGGTGTAAGCCAATGTCCCGGCGTCGTTAACCCTTCGTTCATCTTGGTCGGACATTCTCTTCATCTGGGGCACCTAGATTCAATGAAGGTACAAACCGTACGCATCCATGCCCGGTCTTCTCCGGCCCGGCACGCATTCAGAAAATCCCTGGAAGGGGTACATCTAAGTGAAGGCACTCCGCTTCGGCCGCCACGCGGCTATCGCTGTCATCTCAGCCGGCGCTCTCGCGCTGACCGCCTGTGGCTCGGACAACGCAACGGGCACCGCTCCTGCCACCCCCGCCGCTTCCGGCGCACAGGTTTCGGGCACGCTGACTGGCATCGGCTCCTCCGCACAGGGTGCCGCCATGGACGCATGGAAGACCAACTTCGCCTCCGCGAACCAGGGCGCCACCGTGCAGTACTCCCCGGACGGTTCCGGTGCGGGCCGCAAGGCACTCCTGGACGGATCCGCCCAGTTCGGCGGCTCCGATGCCTACCTCAAGGACGAAGAGTACGCGAGCTCCACCACCCAGTGTGGCCCCGACGGCGCCCTCAACCTCCCGGTCTACATCTCCCCGATTGCCGTGGCCTTCAACCTGCCCGACGTCAAGGAACTGAACCTCGACGCCGTCACGGTCGCCAAGATCTTCCGCGGCGAGATCGCCACCTGGAACGACCCCGCGATCGCTGCCCTGAACCCCGACGCCACGCTCCCGGACCTCGCAGTCACCCCCGTGAACCGCTCGGATGACTCCGGCACCACCACCAACTTCACCGAGTACCTGGCCGCCGCAGCCCCCGAGGCATGGACCGACAAGGCCTCCGGTGTCTGGCCGGCCGCCCTCCAGGGCGAGAACGCCAAGGGCACCTCCGGTGTGGTCAAGACCGTCACTGACACCCCGGGCGCCGTGACCTACGCCGATGACTCCGCCGTGAGCGGCAAGCTGGGCGTAGCGCAGATCAAGGTGGGCGAGACCTTCACGAAGATCTCCGCCGAGGCTGCCGCCAAGGCAGTCGACGCCGGCAAGCCGGTTGAAGGCCGCAACGCCAACGACCTCTCCATCAAGCTGGACCGCACCACCACCATCGAGGGCGCGTACCCGATCGTGCTGGTTTCCTTCCACGTCGTCTGCAGCACCTACGCTGACCAGAAGACCGTGGACCTCGTGAAGGCTTTCGAGAGCTACGTCGTCTCCGACGCCGGTCAGACCGCGGCCGCTGATGCCGCCAAGTCCGCTCCGCTGTCCAAGACCCTGCAGGACAAGGCCCTCAAGTCCATTGAGTCCATCAAGGTCAAGTCCTAGGGATCCCTAGCGCTGACAGGCATAGTGGAAACACCAGCCTGTTACTGGTTCCCTGTCCCGGTCCGGCTGTCACCGACGGCCACACCGGGGCAGGGAACCAATGTGTTTGTCCGAAGTACACAAAGATCTGAAGGATCGTGAAGTGACCACCACCTCCCTGACCACGTCCCGGGGCGCAGGCCGCGCCGGCGATAAGGTCTTTTCCGCAGCCACCTTGGCCGCTGGGTGCCTGATCCTGGCCGTGCTCTTCGGAGTAGCGCTCTTTCTCCTCATCCAGGCAATCCCCGCCCTCGTGGCCTCCCCGGACGAGATCCAGGGCGGCGAAGGCTTCTTCGCCTACATCTGGCCGATCGTCATCGGCACCCTGATCGCGGCAGTCATCGCCCTCGTGATCGCGACGCCGGTCGCGATCGGCGTCGCGCTCTTCATCTCGCACTTCGCCCCGCGCAAGCTCGCCTCCGGCCTGGGCTACGTGATCGACCTGCTGGCCGCGATCCCCTCCGTGGTCTACGGTGCCTGGGGCGCCGCTTTCCTGGCCAAGGAGATCTCCCCTGCCTATAACTGGCTGGCCAACAACATGGGCTGGCTGCCCATCTTCCAGGGCCCGGCCTCGGCCACGGGAAAGACCATCCTGACCGCGGGAATCGTGCTGTCCGTCATGATCCTGCCCATCATCACCTCGCTGAGCCGGGAGATCTTCCTGCAGACCCCCAAGCTGCACGAAGAAGCCGCCCTGGCCCTCGGGGCCACCCGCTGGGAAATGATCCGGATGGCCGTGCTGCCCTTCGGCCGCCCCGGAATCATCAGTGCCGTCATGCTGGGCCTGGGCCGCGCCCTCGGCGAGACCATGGCCGTTGCGCTCGTGCTGTCCTCCGGCGCACTGACCGCGAGCCTCATCCAGTCCGGCAACCAGACCATCGCCGCCGAAATCGCGCTGAACTTCCCTGAGGCCAGCGGCCTGAAGGTCAACACGCTGATTGCCGCCGGCCTGGTCCTGTTCGTCATCACCCTCGGCGTAAACATGGTCGCGCGCTGGATCATCAGCCGGCACAAAGAATTCTCGGGAGCCAACTAAATGACCGCCACCCTGACCCCCGTCAAGAAGCGCTCGGCCCTGACCAAGGGCCAGCTCCCGAAGTGGGCCCCCTACCTGGTTCTCGGCATCGCCCTGGTGCTCGGCGCAGCGATCCTGGCCCTGATCGGCTTCAACCCCCTCGGCTGGGGACTCGTCTCGGCGATCATCTTCGCCGTCGGCCTCGTCGGCTGGAGCGCCGCCTTGGAAGGCTCACGCCGCGCCAAGGACAAACTGGCCACCTGCCTTGTGGTGGGCGCGTTCCTCGTTGCGCTGCTGCCCCTGTTCTCCGTGATCTGGACGGTCCTGGTCAACGGCCTGCCGGGACTCACGGACCCCGGCTTCCTCTCGACCTCGATGAACGGCGTCACCGGCGCCTTTGACAACAAGACCGTCGAGGAAGGCGCCCCGGTGGTCGGCGGCATCTTCCACGCCCTGATCGGCACAATGCTGATCACGGCGATGGCGACCGTAATCTCGGTGCCGGTGGGCCTGCTCACCGCCGTCTACCTCGTGGAGTACGGCAACGACCGCCCGCTTGCCCGCGCCATCACCTTCTTCGTAGACGTCATGACCGGCATCCCCTCGATCGTGGCCGGCCTGTTCGCGGCGGCGTTCTTCTTCGCCATCGTCGGACCGGGAACCAAAACCGGTGCCGTCGCCGCCGTCGCGCTCTCCGTGCTGATGATCCCCGTGGTGGTCCGCTCCAGCGAAGAGATGCTCAAGATCGTCCCGAACGAACTCCGCGAAGCGGCCTACGCCCTGGGCGTCCGCAAGTGGCGGACCATCCTCAAGGTGGTCATCCCCACGGCGATCTCCGGCATCGCTTCCGGCGTCACCCTCGCGATCGCCCGGGTGATCGGCGAAACCGCCCCGATCCTGGTCACCGCGGGCTTCGCCACCTCGATCAACGCCAACGTGTTCAGCGGCTGGATGGCCTCGCTGCCGACCTTCATCTACACGCAGATCCTCAACCCCACCTCGCCGTCCAACCCGGACCCGTCCTCGCAGCGGGCCTGGGGAGCCGCCCTGGTCCTCATCATCCTGGTGATGCTGCTCAACCTCGGCGCCCGCCTGATAGCCCGCATGTTCGCCCCCAAGACCGGCCGCTAGCCCGGCACCGGGGACCCAAAATCTTCAGCCCGTACCTCCAGCAAGTGAAGGAACATCATGTCTAAGCGCATCGACGTCAAGGACCTGAACGTCTACTACGGAAAATTCCTGGCCGTCGAAGACGTCAACATCAACATCGACGCCAAGTCCGTCACGGCCTTCATCGGGCCCTCCGGCTGCGGCAAGTCCACCTTTCTGCGCACCCTGAACCGGATGCATGAGGTGATCCCCGGCGCCCGCGTCGAGGGTGAGGTGCTGCTCGACGGCGACAACCTGTACGGCCCCGGCGTGGACCCGGTCACCGTCCGCGCGCAGATCGGCATGGTGTTCCAGCGGCCCAACCCGTTCCCCACGATGTCCATCCGCGACAACGTGCTGGCCGGCGTGAAGCTCAACAACCAGAAAATCTCCAAGGGTGAGGCCGACGTGCTGGTGGAACGCTCCCTGCAGGGCGCCAACCTCTGGAACGAGGTCAAGGACCGGCTGGCCAAGCCCGGCTCCGGGCTGTCCGGCGGCCAGCAGCAGCGGCTCTGCATCGCCCGGGCCATCGCCGTGGAGCCGCAGGTCATCCTGATGGACGAGCCGTGCTCCGCGCTGGACCCGATCTCCACGCTTGCCATTGAGGACCTCATCAACGAGCTCAAGGACCAGTACACCGTGGTGATCGTGACCCACAACATGCAGCAGGCCGCCCGGGTGTCGAGCAAGACGGCGTTCTTCAACATCGCGGGCACCGGAAAGCCGGGCCGGCTGATCGAATACGGTGATACCCATACCATGTTCAGCAACCCGACCCAGAAGGCCACCGAGGACTACGTCTCCGGCCGCTTCGGATAACCTCATCGACTGCTCCGAAAGTGCCCTTTTGAGCCCTCAAAAGGGCACTTGTGGAGCAATCGACGGTTCCAAACGACGGAGCCACCCGGCGGGGCCAAGCGGCGGGCCGCTAGAGCTCCGCGAGCGGGGACAAGGACAGTGCCACCACGAAGGCCGCTGCTGCGGTGACCGCCGGCGTGATCACCCAGAACGTCAGCACCCGGATCACCACCTTCCGGTTCGTGGCGGGGAACCCCTGGTTGGTGCCGGCGCCCAGCACGGCTGACGTGACAGTGTGCGTGGTGGAGATGGGCCAGTGCAGTCCGATGGCGCCCACCAGCAGGATGACCGAGCTGAACAGCTGGGCCACCGAGCCGCGCAGGGGATCCATCCGGATCATCCGGTAGCCGATGGTGTAGGAGATCCGCCAGCCGCCGGCCAGGGTCCCGACGGTCAGCAGTGTCGCGGTGAACAGTGCCACCCAGATTGGCATCTCGCTGCCATCGGACAGCCCGGACGCCAGCAGCGCAAGGATCAGGACGGCGCTGGTGCGCTGGCCGTCCTGCAGGCCGTGGGCCAACGCCACGGCGCCCACGGCTATGCTCTCGGCCCTCCGCGAGCGGCTGTTGACCACGTTCGGCGGCGTGTACCGTGCGGCCCAGGTCGCGGGCCAGACCAGCAGGTAGGCGCCGATGAACGCAATCAGGGGTGAGAGCAGCAGCGGAAACACCACTTGGAAGAGCAGGGACGTGTCAACGCCCCCGACGGCGTTCCCGCCGACAGCTACGCTTGCGATGCCGGCCCCGGCCAGCCCGCCCACGAGGGCGTGCGTCGAGGACGACGGGATGCCGCGCCACCAGGTGTAGATTCCCCAGATCACGGCGCTGACCAGGCCCGCCAGCAGGATGGTCAGACCGTTTTCCCCTGGGGGGAGCTGCACCCAGGTCTGGCTGATGGCGAGGGCCAGCCCGGCGCTCAGTCCGGCGCCGATGAAGTTGAAGAAACCGGCCAGCAGCACTGCGACGGTGGGGGTGAGGGCCCGGGTCCGGACGGCCAGTGCCACCGCCGCCGAGGCGTCCCTGAAGCCGTTCAGGAAGGCGAATGCCCCGGCGAAGACCACCACCAGGGCAAACAGGAAGATGATCACGTCAGGATTCCTTGACGATGATGCTGCCTACCTGGGTCGCGACCTTTCGCAGGTCCCTGGTGACGTCGACCAGCTGCTCGGCGATGTCCCGGGTGCGTGCGTACCGCGTCGACTTCATTTCGTTGAGCATGTCCGCCACCCAGACCCGGTGGGAGCGCTCGGCGCGCTTGGACAGGCGGAGGACCTCGATCCAGTAGTCCTCGAGATCGTCCAGGTTGTCCAGCCGCCGCATGGCGTCCACGGTGAGTTCGGCCTGCCTGCTGATGATTTCCAGCTGGTCGGCGGCGCGTTTGGGCAGCCGGTCCAGTTTGTACAGGGACACCAGGTCCGCGGCGGCGTTGAGTTTTTCCATCGCCTCGGTGAGGTACCGGGAAAGGGCATACATGTCCTCACGGGGGAGGGGGTTCACGAAGGAGGTCCGCATGTGGGTCAGCAGCGCGAAGTGCAGCTCCGCGGACTTTGCCTCATGGTTGTGCATGTCCTCCACCAGCCGGGCGTTCTCACTGGCCGGGGCGCCAAGGATCTCCGACAGGGTGCCCGTGGCCAGGACAATCTGGCTCGCCAGCTGGGCGAGGAGGTTCAGCCCGGCGGGCTCCTGGGGGAAAAGGCGCAGCTTCACGTGTGATTACCGGTCTTCGGGAGGGAGGTGCACGGGGGGTGGCTGCCGGGCGTGTGTGGTGAGGGTGACCCGCGCATGAGGATTACTTTACCGTCCGGCCCGAAAGCGCCGGGAAAGCGCTCCGGCGGCCCCCGGATTTATGACGGTGGGCTGGTGGACACGGCCGGAACGGGGGCCGCCCGCGGGTCCGGCCACGTGGGTGCGCAGCGGGCATGAAAATGGTGCCGAACCGGATACGCCTCTCGGCGGTAGGCCGCTCTAGGCGGCTAGATGTTGAAGCCCGGGGGTTTCGCGGTTCGGCACCGCTTTTAGTTTTCTACGAGGTTCGGCACAAGTCAACATTGACAGTCCGGGGGTGGCATGCCTACCGGGTGTCCGGGTGGCGTGCGGGAAACTCAGTCGAGCTCGCCCAGGCGCCAGGCGTTGGCGGCATGCTCGAGGTCCTCGGCGGTCTTGACCAGGAGGTGCGAGTTGCGCGTGAGCTTGCTCGCGTGGGTCTCATTGCTGTGCTCGGCGCCGTCCGCGAGGGTGGCCTGGCCCAGCGCCACCACTCGGCAGAACGCGGCGGAGCGCTCCAGCGCGACGTCGAACTCGCCGTCGAACGCTCCGGACAGGATGGCGTCCGCCATCGACTTCATCTCGTCCGCTCCGGGCGGCTCGGCGGCACCGGCGACCACGTGCGATACCTGAGCGGTGTCCTTGCCGGCCTTGAAATAGACGGAGATCCGCTCGGGATCCTGGATGGTGGCGGCGCGGATGGCGTACAGGCGCCAGAGGGCTCCGGGGAGGGAGCGTGCCGGGCTTTCGGCCCACATCTCGGCGATGGCTTCCAGGCCCTGTTCATCGGCGAGCTTCACCAGCCGTTTGGTCACGACGGGGTCGTCGCTGTCGCGTCCGCGGCGCACGAGGGCCTGGGCGGCAAGATGGGCGGCTTCGGAGATGCGGGCAGGATCGGCCCCGCCTGCAAAGGGCTCAAAGTCAATAGGCGCGAAGGGCTTCGGCTTGTGGTGCCGGTGCGGTCCGGGGGCGCTGGATCCTGCTTGCTCGCTCATGCCACCACGCTACTCCAGTGCTGTCGGGGAATCGAGCGTACGGATGGTCGGCGCCTCAGCGGGCGCAGAGCGGGGGCAGGGCCGGCGGAGGACCCTTGCCCCGGCGCGCGACGGCGGCCTCCCTGCCCGGTGCAAAAACCCGCCCCGGTTCTGGGGTACAGTATTAACGTCCAGAAATGGACTGGGCTGATCGGCCCTTGAGCAGCGGATTTATCCGTTGTTTCGGGGCTTCGGCCGGGGCCTTTAGCTCAGTTGGTAGAGCATCGGACTTTTAATCCGTGGGTCGTGGGTTCGATCCCCACAGGGCCCACCCGCGGAGCAGGCCAGAGGCATATTGCCTCTGGCCTGCTTCTGTTTTAACCACTTTGCGGGGACCCCGCTGCATCAGGTCCGGACACCCGAGCCGAACCATGGACCCCGCAAAGTCGAACGACCAACCCCTTAGATAACGCTGTTGCTGACAACCAGCCTGCCAAGGTGCCGGTACTTGTGCAGCCGCCGGGGGAGGAGCTCGGCCACGGGAGCCAGGGAGAGGGTGGCGAGTTCGTATTCGATGGCCTGCCCGAGCCGCTGGCAGAATGCCCTGGCCTCGAGCGCGGCGTCGCTGCGTTCGTCCACGACGTGTTCGACGAGTCCGTTGGCGTAGAGCGATGCCACGTTGACGCCTTGGGCCTCGGACATTGCCGGGGCAAAGTCGGTGCTCCGGTGGACGATCGCGCTGGCGCCTTCCGGCGGCAGCGGGGAGAGCCAGGCATGCTGGGCCGCGATGGTCCGATCCGCCGGCAGGAGGGCCAGGGCGCCACCGCCGGCACCCTGGCCAAGCAGCACTGACACTGTGGGCGTTTGCAGCCCAATCATGTCGTGCAGTGACCTCGCGATTTCACCAGCCAGGCCGCCTTCCTCGGCTTCCTTGGACAGGGCCGCTCCTCCGGTGTCGATGACGGTGAGCAGCGGCAGGCCGAGTTCCTCGGCGAGCCGCATTCCCCGCCGGGCCTCCCGGAGCGACGCCGGTCCCATGGCCGTCTGCCGGGAGGGCCGGGGCCGGGTGTGCCCGATGACCACACAGGACTTTTGGCCGAAGCGGGCCAGTGCCAGCAGCAGGCCCGGATCCTTTTCCCCCTGCCCGGTGCCGTTGAGCGGCAGCACATCGCGCGCGCCGTAGGCGAGCAGTTGGCGCAGGTCGGGGCGGTGCGGATTGCGGGAGATCTCGATGGACTCCCAGGCACCGGCGGCTGAGGGTTTCACGGTGAGGGTGCGCGGCGCGGCGACGCGAGAGTCCGGGCCGGTGACCAGGATGCTGAGCGCACGGTCGACGACGTCGGACAGCTGCGAAGGCGGCACCACCGCGTCGACGAGTCCCTTGTCGAAGAGGTTTTCAGCCACCTGGACGTTCTCCGGAAAAGGTGTGCCATGCAGGGCCTCATAGACGCGGGGGCCGAGGAAGCCAAGCAGGGCACCGGGCTCGGCCACGGTGATGTGGCCAAGCGATCCCCACGACGCCATGACGCCGCCGGTGGTGGGGTGCCGGAGGTAGACGAGGTACGGCAGTCCGGCCTGCCGGTGGGCGCGGACGGCCGCACTGATCTTGACCATGGACAGGAAAGCCAGGGTTCCTTCCTGCATGCGAGTGCCCCCGGAGGCGGGACCGGCCAGCAGCGGGAGCCCTTCGCCGGTGGCGCGTTCGACGGCGCTGGCGATGCGTTCCGCTGCAGCCAGCCCGATGGAGCCGGCGAGGAAGCGGAACTCGCTGACGATCACGGCCACACGGCGGCCGCGGATGAGGCCCTCGCCGGTGAGGACGGACTCGTCGAGGCCTGTCTTTTCGCGGGCGACCGCCAGTTCCGCGCGGTACTCCGGACTCGGGTCAGGGTCCGCTACCGGAATGTCCCAACTCCGGTAGGAGCCTGGATCCAACACGGCACTGATGAGTTCCGTCGCGTCCAGGTGTCGGGCCTTCTGTTCTGACCGCACGCTCAGTGACCCTCCTGGTCCGGGGAGGAGGCCTTGGTGGGATTAAGCCCGAGCCACTGCCGGATCTGATCTCCGTCCTGGTCCAGCAGGGGCGGCGCGATGTGCGTTTTGAGTGTGGTTTCTGCGGTGTCGGCCGCTGTGAAGAAGCGCAGCGGCGGACCGGGAAGGCTCACGGTGCCCAGGATTTTGTGCTCGACGTCGATCACGAGCCCCTGGGAATGGACCTGCTCCCACTCATAGACCTCGTCCAGGCTGCGGACTTTGCCGGCCGGGATGCCGGCGTCGTTGAGTTTGGCCAGCAGGGGTTCGGCCTCGAAGTCGGAGAATGCGTGCTCGATTTCTTCGATGACTTTCTCGCGGTTGCGAACCCGGTCCGCGTTGGTGGCAAATTCCGGCCGAGAGGCGTCGATTCCAAAGGTGGAGGCGAATGAGTTCCACAGCTTTTCGCTGCCCACACTGATCTGCACGCGGCCCTGCCGGCAGTGGAACAACCCGTAGGGGGCGATGGAGGGGTGATGGTTCCCTTGGGCCTTGGGGACCTCACCGGCGACCGTGGCCCTGGTGCCTTGGAAGGCGTGGACGCCGATCAGCGCCGCCAGCAGGGACGTGCGGACGATCTGGCCCTGCCCGGTCCGTTCGCGCTGCAGCAGTGCGGCCAGGGTTCCGAACGCCCCGTACATGCCGGACAGCAGGTCGGCGATGGGCACGCCCACCCGCTGGGGATCGTCCGGACCGGACCCGGTCAGGGACATCAGCCCAGCCTCGCCCTGCAGGATCTGGTCGTAGCCGCTGCGCCGGGATTCCGGGCCGTCGTGCCCGAAACCGGTGATGGACAGCACGACCAGCGCCGGGTTCAGCGCGTGCATTTCCGCGGCGGAGAAGCCCAGCCGGTCCAGAACGCCGGGGCGGAAGTTCTCGATGACGACGTCCGCGCGTTCCAGCAGTTCGCGCAGGACGGTCCTCCCGTCATCACTCTTCAAATCCAGGGCGATGGATTCCTTGTTGCGGTTGCAGGACAAGAAGTACGTGGCCTGGGGATCGTCTTCGGGACCGACGAACGGCGGCCCCCAGCCGCGGGTGTCGTCCCCTGTGCCGGGGTTCTCGACCTTGATCACCCGGGCGCCGAGGTCGGCCAGCATCATGCCGGCGTGCGGGCCGGCGAGGGCGCGGCTCAGGTCCACTACCAGGTAGCCCGACAGCGGGCCTTCGGGGCGGGAAGTTGGTTCAGTGCTCATGGTGGCAGTCCTCTATTTTGCGGTGTAGGGCGGGCTGAAGGGGCGGGCTACATCCAGCCCGGGACCACCATGACCAGCCAGGCGATGGCGGGTCCGACAGCGACGACGATCCCGCTGTACGCCAGAATCTGCTTGTAGAACTTCTCCTTGTCCACGTCTTCGGGGGCGTTGGCGAGCACCAGGGCGCCGTTGGTGGAGAACGGGGAGACATCGACGATCGTGGAGGCCACGGCGAGGGCGGCGATGACCCCGACGGCGCCGATATCACCGGTGGCCAGGAACGGCACAGCCAGCGGGATCAGGGCCGCGAGGATGGCGGTGGAGGACGCGAAAGCGGACACCACGGCTCCGACGTAGCAGATCAGCAGGGCCGCCAACAGCGGCATGCCCAGTTGGGCCACGCCGTCGGACACGAACTTGATGGTGCCGGCTTCTTCCAGGACGCCCACGAAGGTGAGCATGCCGCAGATCAGGAGCACAGTGGACCAGCTGATCTTGTTGACGGCGCCCTTCTGGGCTGCCGGGGATACGAGGGCCAGGATGATGGCGATGGTGATGGAGACGAAGCCGACGTCGACTTTGAAACCGAGGGAGATGACCGCCAAAGCGATCAGCCCCAGGACGGTGACCAGCTGCGGCAAGGACGCGCGGGAACCGTCGGCTGCCTGTGGTTCGGCCGAGGAAGAACCGGACGCCGACATCTCCCCGGAGCCGCCCGAGGTGCCTTTCGACGAAACGCCGGCCGCGGAAATGTCCGATCCGGAGCCCTGCAGCGTGACGCCGGCCACGCGGGCACCAATGCTGACGGACATGCGCTTTTCAGCAGCCTGCTCCACGAGGCGGCCGCCGGTGCTGGACAGGAGTTTGCTTCCGCCGAGGACGATGAACAGAACGAGGGCTATGGCGAGGTTGAAGATGAAGCTGGCCAGGAAGATCGCCATAGGGTTGGCTTCCAGCTCAGTCTTGGCGATGATGCCGTTAACGGTGACGCCGTAGACGGCGATGGGGGAGAACCCACCTGCCTGCGCGCCGTGGATCACCATCATGCCCATCATGAGCGGATTGATTTTGTGCTTGGCGGCGAAGCTCAGGGCGATTGGCGCGATGATGGCGACGGCGGCGGGCGAGAGCGCGCCAACTGCGGTAATCACCGCGGTGATGGCGAACATTACCCAGGGGATGAGGGCCACCTTGCTGCCCACCATCCGCACCGCGCCCCGGACCAACAGGTCAATGGTGCCGTTGTTCTGGGCAATCGCGAACAGGTACGTCACGCCGACGATTGTTAGGAACAGGCCGCCGGGGAAGTTGGCAAGGATGTCGTTGGTGGACATCCCGAGTACGACCGAACCGAGCAGGAAGGCCCCCACGAAGGCCAGGGCACCCATGTTGAGGGGCAGCACCGTAGCCAGGAGGAACATCACCGCCAGAATGATGATGGACAGGACTGGAGCGGACATCTTCGTTCCTCCGGATAGAAAGGTGTTGTGAATTGGATCACTGGCCTAGCCTCCTAGACACTAAGTGTCCTTGTCAATAGTTCTCCGGTAGTCTGGGTGTGAAGCCCTTGCCGAAAGGAAGCTCATGCCGAAGATGCCAGCACCTCACCAGATTTCCAGGGTTTCGCGCCCTCGTCTCTATGAACAGCTTGTGGAACAGATCATGGAGTACATTGAGGCTGCGCAGATGGGCCCCGGCGATACCCTGCCCCCGGAGCGTGAACTTGCCGAGCGGCTCGGCGTTTCGCGGGCGACGCTGGCCCAGGCCCTCGTGGCGCTGGAAGTGCTGGGCGTGATCGATGTCCAGCACGGCACCGGCGCGGTGCTGGTATACCGCCCGAATGTTCCGTCGGTGATCAAGGGCCTCCGTGAGCACCGAAGCCGGCTGCCGGAGATCGTTGAGGCGCGGAGCACGCTCGAGGTGAAGCTTGCCGAGCTCGCCGCCGCGAGGCGGAGCAAGGACGACATGAAGGCCATCGACAAGGCGCTCGATGCCATGGCGGAAGAAGTGGCCTCCGGCGCCAAGGGCGCGCGGGGCGACGAGCTCTTTCACCAGGCCGTGACCGCTGCGGCTCACTCGGCCGTGCTGGCCCAACTGATGACGTTCATTGCGGGCATGATCCTGGAGACGCGCCTCGAATCGCTCGGGCAGCCAGGCCGCCCGGAGCAGTCGCTCGCTTCGCACCGCAAGATCGCCGACGCCATCCGGGAACAGGATTCCGCGGCGGCTGCTGCGGCAATGCTGGAGCACATCGATCTGGTTTCCGACGTCGCCCTTTTGAAGAACAGCTGAAAGCTTTGCGAAACCGCACGATGGACTAGTAATCAGTTCAGCTAGGATTGCCGGATGAACGCGCACAGCCCCTCCGGTTCCGGGTACTGGTATGGACCCGACGACAGGCTCGACCCGCCCGGCGCAGTGCTGCAGGCGTTGCGCGAATACCGCAACGTGGAAGTCGCCCGGCGGCGCTCCACGAGGGATTCCATGGGGATGGGCGAGACGGACCTGCTGGCGCTGAGGTATCTTTTGCGGTCCCAGACCAGTGGCGAACGGGTCGGGCCCAAGGACCTCAGCCGCGTCCTGGGCATCACCACGGCCTCCACTACCTCATTGATCGACCGCCTTGTGAGCAGCGGCCACGTCCGCCGCGAGCCCCACCCCACGGACCGGCGCTCGCTGGTGATCGTTCCCACGGTGGCCACGGATGCGGAGGTGCGGGCCACGCTGGGGGACATGCACCGCAGCATGATGGCCGTCGCGGAGGGCCTGAGTGCGGAGGAGGCGAGGATCGTGGTCAGCTTCCTGCGGCGGATGAGTGAAGCCATTGCCGAACTCCCGAACCACCCCCTTGAATAACCAGGCAGGTAACTAGCTAGCCTGACTAGTTATATGTATGCTTACTAACTATGTCTGATACGTGTTTTTCCGGCGGCGCCGTGGCTGAACTGGCACCCGCCTCCGTGCCTCCCGTGCAGTCCCAGGCCGCGCCGGTCCACTGCGGAATGCCCATGGAGTGGAAGACGCCTATGTCGGCCACCATGTCCGTATACTCCTTCGCGCCGGCCGACGCCGCGGCAGAGCTGCCGCCGCTCTGGCGCTGCGGTTGTGGCTTCCAGCTGGACGGAATGGTGCACACGTCCAGTAGCCTGTCCGAGCTCAGCCGTTGACCCCGCCGGCGGCAGTGGCCCTGGCGGAGCGGCCCGCCGGCACCTTCTCTTCAGTTCCCGCCGCCGGACTCCATGCCAGGGTGCTGGCGCTCCCGGACGATCCCGCCAGGCGGTTCCTCGTCCAGGAACTGCTGGGCCGGGGCGCCACCGCCACAGTGTTCCGCGGCACGGACCTGTCCGACGGCCGGCCCGTCGCCATCAAGCTCGCCGAGGGTCCCGAGCCGCGGCAGGCGGACAGGATCCACGCCGAGGCGCGCATCCTGGCCGCACTCAATCATCCCGCGATCGTCACCTTCATTGCTGAAGGCGTGGTTCCGGCGGGGGAGCAGTGGGCCGGGCGGCCCTTCATCGTTGAGGAACTTGCTTACGGCGGAAGCCTTTCCGAGCGGATCCGCAGCGGCCCTGCCGCACCCGCCGACGTGGCGCGCTGGGCGGCCGCAGCACTGTCCGGGCTGGCATATGTCCACGCTCGCGGGCTGGTCCACCGGGACATCAAACCCGCCAATATCCTGCTCAGCGGACTCCGGCGTTCCGCGGTCCGGATCGCAGATTTCGGTATCTCCACCCCTGCCGGCGCCAGTCTGCAGCCGGGCGATTCCTCCGGCACAGTGCACTACATGAGCCCGGAGCAGGCCGCAGGCCGGCAGCCCGGTGCGCCCGGCGACGTCTATTCCCTCGGCCTGGTGCTGCTTGAGTGCCTCACCGGGGCCAAGGCGTTCCCGGGCAGCCTGATGGAGTCCCTGGTGGCGCGGACCCTCCGGAACCCCGGGATCCCCGCGGGCCTCGGAACGGCCTGGGTGTCGCTGCTGACCGCCATGACCACCATGGACCCCTCGGCGCGGCCTACGGCGGCCGCTGCCGGAAAGCTCGCAGCGAAGCTGGCCCGCGCGCGCTGACTGCTGCGGACAGCTCAGCTCGACTGGGTCCCCGCGGCAGTGAATCCGACCACCGCCCGGTTGCGCCCGTCCGCCTTGGCGTTGTACAGGGCCCGGTCGGCTTCCCGGAGGAGACGCTGCAGCCCCGCGTTCCGGTCACGAGCGTCGACGACGCCGAAGCTCGCCGTCGGCGCGGCCACTCCAGCGGGCAGGGAACTGTGCTCGGCCAGCGAGGCATTGATCCGGCCGGCGATCCGGACGCCCTCTTCAGCGTTGACGCCGTCGAGCAGCAGCGCAAATTCCTCCCCGCCGTAGCGGGCCACAAGGTCCGCGTCGCGCACGGCCAAGCGGCAGGCGTCGGCGAAAGCCCGGATGACGCCGTCGCCCGCGTCATGCCCAAAGCGGTCATTGATGGCTTTGAAACGGTCCAGGTCCGCCATCACAATCACGGTGTCGACACCGGCTGCGAGGTTGGCCCGGAGCCTGCGCTGGGCCTGGTGCGTGAATTCCACTCGGTTCAGCAGCCCGGTCAGCCCGTCACGGTAGGCCAGCTCCTGCAGGTCCTCGGTCCGGCGGGCGTAGCTCAGCGAGGTGATGCTGGACGAGACGACCACCAGCAGGACCATGGCCATCAGCAGGGTCACGCCGGTGCCGAACAGCACCTGGAACAGCGGATCCTCCGGGCCGAGCACCGCCAGTCCCACCGTCCGGCTCAGGTAATAGGCGGCACAGCCGGCCGTTGCAACGGCGAGGGACCGGACAAGGTGCCAGGAATCTGCCCGCTCACGCCACAGTTCCAGGGATGCAAGGCCGATCGCGGCCCCCATCATCGCGAGGAGGGCGATGCTGCCGAGGCGGGCATTGTCGGTGGAGCGTACGGTGGCATCGATGGCGACGGCCGCCGTCGCCGGGATCCCCAACAGCCAGGGCCGGATCCGCCGGCCGGCCAGCGAGCGGGTCCCGGCCCAGACGCAGCCGGAGCCAAGCACCATCACACCGTTCCCCACACTGGGTGCCCAGGTCACGGACTGCACTTCACCCATGAAGTAGAACGTGGCGGCCAGGAAAAAGGAGGCGACGGCCCCGCACCACCAGCCGGCAAAGGGAGCCCGGCTCTGGCGGTAGGTGTCGAAGTAGAAAAGGACCAGCATGGTCAGCGTCATCACGGCGAAGACCACCATGAGCGTTGACCGGTCGAGAAGCACCATCACTTGAAGATTCCCTGCTGCCGGAGCGGCCCTCCCCACGGACCGCTGGCGTAGTTCCTCACCGGATCAGGCCCCGGTCGGGACAAGTCTCTCAGAACGCGGCCCCCGGTGCCCGGAACGGCACGGCAACAGGGCGGCGCAAGGGCTCCCCGAGCGGCGGCGGGAGGTGCAAGATGGTGCCATGGATGCCGTCGACGCCCTCAACGAGATTGCCTTCTGGCTCGAACGCGAGCTTGCCCCGACCTTCAAGGTCCAGGCGTTCCGAAAAGCCGCCGGAATCATTGCCGGACTGGCGCCAGTGGACCTGGCCGCCCGGGCTGCGGACGGCCGGCTCAGGAGGACCAAGGGGATCGGCGACCGGACCTACCAGGTCATCAGCGAGGCGCTCGACGGAGAGGTGCCGGAGTACCTGGGCGGACTGCGAAGCCGGGGAGCCCGGCCGCTGGTGCCGGGAGGGCATGAGCTGCTTGCCTCGCTGCGCGGCGACCTGCACAGCCACAGCGACTGGTCCGACGGCGGATCCCCGATCGAGGCCATGGTGGACGCCGCCAGGCTGCTGGGCCGCGAGTACCTCGCGCTGACCGACCATTCGCCCAACCTCAAGATCGCCAACGGGCTCAGTGCCGAGCGGCTGGCGGAGCAGCTCGAGATCGTCGCGGAGATCAATGCCCGCAACGACGGCGGGTTCCGCCTCCTGCGCGGCATCGAGGCTGACATCCTCGAGGACGGCAGCCTGGACCAGACCCCGGAGATGCTGGACCAGCTGGATATCGTGGTCGCGAGCGTGCACTCGAAGCTTCGCGCGGACAAGCGGACCATGACCCGGCGGATGCTCGGCGCGATCGAGGACCCGCACATGAACGTGCTGGGCCACTGCACCGGACGTCTCATCCAAGGGGGACGGGGAACGCGTCCGCCGTCGGAGTTCGACGCCCGGAAGGTCTTCGCCGCCTGCGCGGAGCACAACGTCGCCGTCGAAATCAACGCCCGGCCCGAACGCCAGGACCCGCCGGGAGCCCTAATCGAGGTGGCCCTCGACGCCGGCTGCCTATTCAGCATCGACAGCGACGCCCACGCCCCGGGCCAGCTCGATTTCCTGCAGTACGGCGCCGAGCGCGCGGAGCGCAACGGCGTGCCGGCGGAGCGGATCGTGAGCAGCTGGCCCCTGGACCGGCTGCTGGAATGGGCCGCGGCAAGGCGCTGACCTGCCGGGGGACATGCCCTCCGGGTCCGGGGAGGGTTGGGCATGATGCGGTTATGTCCAGTGTCCGGTGCGGGGGCTGGGCATGTCCCGCGGGACGGGCCGCTGCACGGGCCTTGAACCACAAGGGCCGGAACGCACCGAGAGTGCGTTCCGGCCCTCGGGGTGCTGATTAGTCGGCGCGGATCAGGTGGCTGACATGGTCGTAACGGAAGGTGATCTGCCCGCCGTCGTGCGTGAAGTTGACGTTCCCGCCGCCCGGGATGCCGCCGGCACCATAGTTCTCCGTCCAGGACCGGTTGAGGGCCGCTTTGAACCCGTAGCTGCCGGCCGGTAGCGTCGTGGTCAGCTTCCAGACCAGGTCCGTTGGGTCGAGGGCCAGCTGGGCCAGGTCACAGTCCGGCATCCAGTCACCCGCGCAGCCCAGTTCCGAGTTCATGTCGCCGGCGGCCGCGACGGCCCCCGGCTGCTGCGAGGCGTACCCGGCGCTGAGCAGGTGCGTGCTGTTGTCATAGCGGAAGGTGACCGGACCGCCGGGGTGGTTCAGCGTGATGTTGTTGCCGTTCAGCGCTCCGCCCGCACCGTAGTTCTCGGTCCAGGATCCGTTGAGGGCGGCTTTGAACTCGTAGTTGCCGGCAGGCAGGTCCGCGGTCAGCCGCCAGATCCTGTCGACCGGATCCAGGGACATGAAGGCGCTCGGGCATTCGGGCTGCCAGTCACCCGGGCAGCCCATTTCCGAGTTGAGACTGCCGGCCACGGTAACCGAAGCGGGCTGCGGAAGCTCTCCGGCCACAACGGTGCGGGTCTCGCTGACCACTCCGCCCGCACCGGGGACGCTCATCAGCGCCCGGTAGCGGAGCTGGGTGCCGTCCGGCAGGGCCAGCGTGCCCAGATCGTCGACGGTGGTGTAGGCGGGGGAGGAGCTGTCCTCACCGATTTTCGACCATTCGCCGCCGCTGATGCTGCGCTCGAAGCGGACGAGGTAGTCGGCTTTTTCCGGGCTGGCGACCGCACTGACCTCGACCTTGCCGTTGACGCTGCTTCCCTCTTTGGGGGCCACCAGGCTCAGGGCCGGGGCAGGGACGGTGCCAGTGCGGGGCTGGCTTACGGAGGTTTGTCCGCCGTTGTCCAGCACCACCGCGCGGTACTCCACGTCAGTTCCGGCGTTCAGCGCGGCGACGTCGTGGAAGACCTGGTAGGGGGCGGTGTCATCGGTGCCGATCGACGCCCAGGCGCCGCCGGCGGTGCGTGCTTGGAAGGTCACCTCGTAGAACGAACTGCCGCCGACGTCGGCTCCGATCCGCAGGCGTCCGTTGTCCCCGGCGGCGGGTGCCGGATCCTGGAGCGCGACGGCGGGGGCAGTCTTGGAGCGCGGGATGCGGCCGGAGGATTCGTACACAACGGCGGAGAGCGGCGGCACCGTCACGGTGAGGTTGCCGTTAGCATCGGTCTTGGATTCCGCCGGGGCATCCCCGTAGATCCGGCTGAACGTCCGCTTGCCAACATAGGTCGGCACGGCCGCTGTCTGGGGCTGCCCGCTGTTGTTGACCGAAACCACGTACTCGCGCTGGTCCCGGGCATCGATCCTGGTGAAGGCGTAAATGCCCGACTCTTCGGAGGCGTAGCGGTTCTGGTGGGCGCCGTTGCGCAGCGCCGGGTGCTCCGCCGTCAGCGCGGCGAGGGTGCTGATGCCGGTATACAGCGGGTGGGCCGGGTCGAAGTTGTCCGTCGCGTGGGTGGCGTCGGTGCCGAGAAGGTCGTCGTCGAGATAGTCCGGGACCTGGCTCGCGAACAGCGTCTGGCGGGCATCCTGGTCCCCGCCCGGGCCGGTGAATCCCTGTTCGTCACCGTAATAGATGACCGGGTTGCCGCGGGAGAAGTACATCAGCTCATGGGCGAGCCGGTCGCGGGCGACGCGTTCGGCGTCGTCCGCCTGGGGGTTGTCGGCCGTGATGAAGCTGCCGATCCGGCCCATGTCGTGGTTCCCCAGGAAGGTGGGCAGCTGGTAGGCGTTAGAGTCCGCATCGGTGTACCAGTCGTCCCCGGCGAAAAAGGTCTCCAGGCCCTTCGCGGCCTGGCCCCGGGAGGCGAAGTTGCGTGCGGCGTCCTGGAACGGGAAATCCAGCACGGCCTGCATCTTGTTGCGGGTTGTGAACTGCGAGGTGAAGCTCTTTGACGTGTCGAAGACCTCGCCAAACATAAAGAACTCGTCCTTGCCGTGGGCTTTGGCGTAGTCGAGGACTTCCGGGCCGAACTTCTGCCAGAACTCGTCGTTGACGTGCTTCATGGTGTCGATCCGGAAGCCGTCCACGCCGAAGTCCCGGATCCAGTCCTTGTAGATGTCGGCCATTCCGTCGACCACCCGGGGGTGCTCCGTGAACAGGTCATCGAGGCCGAAGAAGTCCCCGTAGAACGAGTTCTCGCCTTCAAACGTGGTGTCGCCGCGGTTGTGATAGAGCGTCGGGTCGTTGAGCCATTCGGGGACCTTGAGGTTCTCTTCCCCGGGCGCCAGTTCCGGCGTGTAGGGAAAGGACGTCGCCGCATCCAGGGCCGGGAAGCCCCCCGTGCCGGCATAGTCGCGGTCGTCAAAGGGGACGCCGGCGGCGGTCAGGTAGGGGTCGGCGTCCTTGGAGATGTAGGCGGCACGGCCCGCCTCGCCCGCGTAGCCGATCACGTCCGCGGTGTGGTTGGTGATGATGTCGAAGTAGACCTTCATGCCGCGGGAATGGGCCTCGTCGATGAGCATTTTCAGCTCCTCGTTGGTGCCCAGGTGCGGATCGATCTGGGTGAAGTCGGTGATCCAGTAGCCGTGGTAACCGGCGGACTTGTCCTCCGGCTGGACCGCTTTGTTCTTGAAGCTCGGGGTCAGCCAGATGGAAGTGGTGCCGAGGCCCTGGATGTAGTCGATCTTCTCCCGCAGTCCTTTGAGGTCCCCGCCGTTGTAGAAGCCCTTCCGGGTGGGGTCAAAGCCGGAGACCATCGGGTCGGCGCCGAGGCCGCCGTCGTCGTTGGCGGTGCTGCCGTTGTTGAAGCGGTCCGCCATCACAAAATAGAAATGCTCGTCCGTGACCGGGCCGCGGAGCGAGTGGACCGCCCGCGGGCCGTCCGGGGCGGGTGCCGCCTGCGCTGGCTGCACCGGGATGACGACGGCGGCTGCCGCGGTCACGAGCGCCGCCGTCACGGCGGCCCCACCGCGGAGAAATACGGTACGCCACGGCCGGTGGCTGGGCGCGGGCGCTTTGCCCATGCTGGTACTGCGGATTAACACGATGGAGACCTTCCGGTTAGCGACGTTGCCTCTGTGAAGGGAGATGCGGAGAGAGACTACTGAGAGCCAAGTCACAACTGTAAGCGCTTGCACTGAAGTTATTCCAGCGAATGGTCAGAAAAATCTACTATCTGGACCGCGGGACCGGGGGACATGCCCTCCCGGTGCGGGGAAGGCTGGACATGGTGCCTTATGCCCGGTGTTCGGCGCGACGACTGGGCATGTCCCCCGCCGGGACCAGCGCGGTGGGGGAAGCCGCGTCCAGCCTGCCCACGGCTTCGCCGGGGAGTCCGCTCTCCGGATCCAGCGGGTACGTCACCACGTCCCCGGAGCGTTCGTGCGCCACATGCAGCCAGCCGTCCCGGACCAGATGATGCCGGGGCCAGTCACCGCCGCTGGGGACGTCGGCCACCGGCTGGACGACGCTGCCGCCCGCATCCACCTCAAGCACGCTGATCCGGTTGGACCCCCGCACGCCGACGTAGGCGTGCCTCCCGTCCGCGGCGAGGGCAATCTCCGCCGCTGAGTCCCCGGGAAGGGCACCCGTTGCGGTCGCCGGGACCACGCCGGCCAGGCTGAATCTCCCGGATTCCCGGGACCGCTGCAGCACGGCAATCTCAATCGAGTACTCGGTCACCACCAGCACAGTGCCCCTGGGGTGCTGGACAAGGTGCCGGGGGCCGCTGTCCCGGGGGAGGGCCAGTTCGTGGTCCAGCTGCAGCCCCTGCGCGGGCACATAGTTCCAGACCCGCAGGAGGTCGTGCCCGAGGTCGGTGGTCAGCACCCTGCCGTCGTCGAGCATCAGGCTGGCGTGGGCGCGGCTGGGACGCCCGGCCAGCCTCGAGGCGGCCGCCGCGAACCTTGCCGAGATGCCGCCGTCGTCGTCCAGCTCGTACAGCAGGACCTGGCCGTCGCCCCAACAGGCCACCACCAGGAAGCGGCCCTGCGGGTCGACGGCGACATGGCAGGCGGCGTCTCCGGCCGGCCAGTCACGGCCCAGGGGTGCCAGGCCGAAGTCGCCGGACCGGTGGTACGCCGTGACGGTCTGCGCCGCCTCGCCCACGGCATAGACCACGTCAAGGGTGGGGTGCACCGCGAGGAACGACGGCGAGTCCGCCGCGGCGGCGACCCCCAGCCAACTTAGCGTTCCGTCAGTGCCTGCACGCAGGGCCCCGATTCCGGTGCCGCGGCCGCCGCCATCCGCGGTGTAACAACCGGTCCAGATCAACTCGTCCGCGGGGACGGCGTCCGGCGGAACTGGCAGGGAAGCTGCGGCGGCGATTCGTTGGGTGGCCATGGTGTCATCCTGCCACTTCGATAGCATGAGATTCCGGCACCATCAGCGGAAAAGGGGGCGCATGACAGCTCTGCCTGCGCCCCGGCCCGCGGTTATCCTGCGGCTGCGGGCCGCCGGATGCGTCTTCGCTGAGGAGGAAGCCCGGCTGCTGGCCGCCGCGGCCACGACCCCGGATCAGCTCGAAGCCCTCGTGGAGCGGCGCGTTTCCGGACTGCCGCTCGAGCACATCCTGGGCTGGGCGGAGTTTTGCGGACGTCGGATCGAAGTGGATGAGGGCGTCTTTGTGCCCCGCCGCCGCACCGGGCATCTGGTCCAGCAGGCCGCGCGGCTCCTGGCCGACACCGGCGGCACCGGGCGCGCGCCGGTGGTCGTCGACTTGTGCTGCGGATCAGGGGCGGTCGGCACCGCGCTGGCGGCGCTGGCGGGCCCCCTGGAGCTCCACGCCTCCGACATCGACCCCGCCGCGGTGCGGTGCGCGGCCCGCAACATCGTTCCGCTTGGCGGTGCCGTCCACGAAGGGGACCTTTACGAGGCCCTCCCGGCGCGGCTGCTCGGGCAGGTCAATCTTCTTGCCGTCAACGCCCCGTACGTTCCCACCGCGGAAATCGGCACCATGCCGCAGGAAGCCCGCCTGCACGAGCCGCGGGTTTCCCTCGACGGCGGCACAGACGGGCTGCAGGTCCAGCAGCGGGTGGCCGCCGCGGCACTGCAATGGCTGGCGCCGGGCGGCCACCTGCTGATCGAGACGAGCCGGCGGCAGGCATCGCGGACCGTCGTGCTGTTCATCCGCAACGGACTCACGGCCCGGGTGTCCAGCTCCGGAGAGCTGGACGCCACGGTGGTGATCGGAACAGCCGCGGTTGGCGCGACGGCACGGCCGACGGGCCCGGTGTAGCTAGGAAACCTTGTCGGGATCCACGTTGGTCGCGGCTCCGGCCGGGGTGGCCCCGCCTTCGTCGGACCAGTCCTGCCCGTGCTGGTCGTTCAGCGCCGGGTCGGACTCGACGTCGGCGGCGGCGGAAGCAGCAGACGCGGACGAGGTCCCAAGGTTCACGGTCTCCGGATGCGTGCTGTGCGCGGGGATGCCGGCAGCCGCGTCGTCGTCGTTCGGCTTTCCAACGCCTGCTGCCGCGGCGGGGGAGTTGTCACGGCGGACGGCTGAACCGATGACCGTCCCGGCGCGCCGGGCCGCCTCGCCGAGCTGTTCAGAGACCTCGGGTGCCTTTTCCTTTACTGCTTCGGTCGCCGCCGTCACTTTGTCCTGGACCGGCTGGCTTTCCCAAAGGGCTGCCGCCCGTGCCTTGAGCTTCTCGTAGGCTTCCCGCCCGGACCGTGACCCAAGAACGTAGCCTGCGGCGATTCCGGCTCCAAAAAGAACTTTGCCTTTCATGCTGTACTCCTGCTCCTCGGTGCTGCTCTAAAAATGTGGCGGTTGTTAAGGCGTGGTGACGCCGTGTGCCAAAAAACCGGCCCCGGGAAAAATCCCGGGACCGGCTTTCGGTCGCGTCAGCTTTAGCGGGCTGAACGCTTGGTGATCATGCCGTAAACGAGCAGGACGATGATCGCACCGCCGATGGCCAGGAGCCAGGTCGACAGCGAGAAGAACTCGTTGATGCCAGTGCCGAACAGCAGTCCGCCAATCCAGCCACCCAGGATGGCGCCGACGACGCCGAGCAGCAAGGTGATGAAAATGCCACCGCCCTGCCGGCCGGGGAGGATTGCCTTAGCGATTGCGCCGGCGATAAGGCCCAGAATCAGAAATGCAAAAAAACCCATTTTTGTTGTTCCTTCTTCTTTCATTGAGGAGACACCCGGGTTGCCGAGTGCGCTTCATCCTTCTGCCCTAATACTAATCATGCTTAGCATAAAAGAGCCACTCCGTGGAGGAAAGCATTCCGCGGCGCGACTCTTTTTAGGCCGTCCGGACTGGCCGGGACGGGTTCAATTGGCGCAGCGCACCGTCACCACGCATAATCCTCCGGCGCGGTCCGGTACCCCGGGAACATGAGGTCCAACCGCTGGAGCGCGACGGCGTCGAGCGTCAGGTCCAGGGCGCGGAGGGCCGACTCAAGCTGCTCCCGGGTGCGGGGGCCTACAATCGGAGCGGTCACGGCGGGCTGGTGCAGCACCCAGGCCAGCGCGACCTCCCCGGGTTCGCGGGCGAGCTCGCCGGCGAAATCCTCGAATTGGCGGATCTGTTCCCGGTGTTTATCGAGGGTCGCGAGGGACCGGCCCTCGGCGCGGCGCACGCCGTCGCGCCCCTTCTTCAGCACCCCGCCCAGCAGTCCACCCTGCAGGGGCGACCACGGGATGAGACCCAGCCCGTACTGCTGTGCGGCCGGAATGACCTCCAGTTCCACGTTGCGGGTCAGCAGGTTGTAGATGGACTGTTCGCTGACGAGTCCGTAGCTGTGCCGGCGTGCGGCAGCCTCCTGCGCCTGGACGATGTGCCAGCCGGCGAAGTTGCTGCTGCCCGAATACAGGATCTTGCCCTGCTGGACCGCGACGTCGATCGCCTGCCAGATTTCATCCCACGGCGTCATCCGGTCCACGTGGTGGAACTGGTAGAGGTCGATGTAGTCCGTCTGCAGCCGTTTCAGGCTCGCGTCCAGGGCACGGCGGATGCTCAGCGCGGAAAGCCTGGACTCGTTGGGCCGGTCCGCCATGGTGCCGTAGAGCTTCGTCGCCAGCACAGTCCGCTCCCGGCGTTCGCCGCCCGTGGCGAACCAGCGGCCCAGGATTTCCTCTGTGCGGCCCCGGTGGCCGGAGCCGCCATAGACGTTCGCGGTGTCAAAGAAATTGATGCCCGACTCCAGCGCTGAGTCCATGATGGAACGGGCATCTGTTTCCTCGGTCTGCGGCCCGAAGTTCATGGTTCCCAGGCAGAGACGGGAGACTTTCAGGCCGGACCGGCCCAATTGCGTGTACTGCACGCGGTGGTCCTTCTCGGCTTAGCGCTCCAGGCGGAACCCGAGCTTGATGGTGACCTGCCAGTCGGCGACCGCGCCGTCTTCGAGGTGTCCTCGGATTTCCTTGACCTCAAACCAGTCAAGGTTCCGGAGGGTCTTGGCCGCCTCGGCGATGCCGTTGCGGACGGCGGCGTCAACGCCTTCGTTCGACGTCCCGACAATTTCAGAAATGCTGTAAGTGTGATTAGACAACTTCGCTCCTCGTGATCGCCATCGATACCCGGCGGTGCGCCGTTCCTGCAGATTAGCCGACAGATCGCAGCGGGACTAGGGGCCGGAGGCCATGCCTCAGGATCCGGAGACCGGCCCCGGCTCGGGGCGCTTGGGCGTCAGCGGCGGGGCGTCAGCGCGCTTCCGGACCCGGCTGACCATCCAGGGAAGCAGGTAGTTGGTGAACCAGGCGAGGTCTCCGGCCTTGCTTTCCCGCCAGCTTCCGGCCGGCATGGGCTTGGGCTCCAGCGGGCTCAGGTTGTGGGGGACGCTCAGGGATTCGAGCACCATGGCCGCGATGGTGTGGTGCCCCATCGGCGAGAAGTGCAGGCGGTCCGGGTCCCACATTCGCGGGTCGGAGAGCTGCCGCAGGGCCCAGAGATCAGCGATCACACCATGATGGCGCATGGCGATGGTCCGGATGTTCTCGTTGAACACGGCGACCCGTCCGCGGTTATGGCCCAGCAGCGGGGTGTCGCCCCAGTCGGGGCCGGTGAACAGCACAATGGTGGCGCCGGTGGCAGTAAGCATGCCCACCGCGGCGTCGAGAGTAGCGGCCAGCCGGTCGGGATCGCTCCGGTGGAAGACAAGGTCGTTTCCGCCGGCGGAGAGTGTGATTAGGTCCGGCTGCAGCGCAATCGCGGGCCCGAGCTGCCGGTCCAGGATCTCGCGCAGGAGCAGGCCGCTGACGGCAAGGTTCGCGTACCGGAAATCGGGTCTTCCCTCGCTGAGTTCCTCGGCGATCCGGTCCGCCCAGCCCCTCATGCCGCCTGGACTCAGCGGTTCCGGGTCCCCGAGCCCCGAGGTGAATGAGTCCCCCAACGCGACGTAGCGGCTCCACGGCCCCGTATTCCAGGACCCCGGGGCCGGGCCCCAGTTCCGGTCCGGGCCCCGTCGGGGGGCGGGGCCACCTGCGCCGGCCTGCCCGGCGCCAGAATCGAGGAAACCGGCGGCGTTCACACTCCCAGCAATACGCTGAAAATGCAGGCTTCACTAGGTACTTAGGTCCCTAACCGCGGCTGTGCCTCCGGCTGTGCCTTCGGCGGTGCCGGCCTGGCGGGCCGCGGCGGTGGGGGCGAGGGAGATCATACCCTGCAGGGCATCGCTGATACATAGGGGGGTATATCATGGAATGTAGCCCTGTTAATCCCGGAGGAACAAAATGGAACTCGATCCCACAGACATGAAGCCCGTCATCAATCGTCTTCGTCGTGCCCAGGGGCAGCTTGCCGCCGTCACGCGGATGATCGAAGAGGGCCGCGACTGCAAGAGCGTCGTCACCCAGCTGGCCGCGGTTTCCAGCGCGCTGGACAAGGCCGGCTTCTCGATCATTGCCACCGGCCTGCAGCAGTGCATGCAGCAGGAGGACCCCAGCCTGGACCGGGCCGAACTCGAGAAGCTCTTCCTCTCGCTCGCCTAAGATCAGCCTGCGCCGCGCCTGAGCCGCGCCCTCACGGCCCCGCGTCCCGCGGGCCGGATGAGCGGGCCGGTAACCGGCGGGAAAATCAGGCCGGACGGTCCGCCAGGACGTAGGTCTTGAGGTCATCCAGTGTCTGTTGCATGTGCGCGTCCATGGCGTCGCGGGCCTGGTGCGGATCCCGTGTGGCCAGCGCATCCACAATCTTCTGGTGGTGGTCGATCGCGTGCGCCTGGATTTCGCGCACCTCGGAGGTCTGGGTCCGCCGCGTTTCCAGCACGCGGTGCAGCGGCGCGAACAGGACAGCCACAAAAACATTTTCCGAGGCGCGCAGGATGAGGTCGTGGAAGGCCAGGTCCGCCGCCACGAACGAGGCGACGTCGTGCTTATTATGCGCCTCGCGCATCGATTCCAGCTCCCCGTAAAGGGTCGTGAGCTCGGAGTCGCTGATCCGGCCCGCCGCGAGCTCGCAGGCGCCCGACTCCAGCATCCGGCGCAGCTCGATCAGCTGCACGGCGGCCGCCGCGTCGTTCTTCCCCTCTGAGGCCGCCCGGAGGACCGCCTCGAGGGAGGCCCAGCGGCTCAGCGGGTTCACGAAGGTCCCGCGGCCGCGCTCGACGCTGAGGATCTGCTGGGCTTCGAGGGTCTTCATCGCCTCGCGGACCGTCATCCGGCTCACCTCATGGCGGGCACTCAGCTCCAGCTCGCCAGGGACGGCGGCTCCGGGCGGGAATTCACCGGCGATGATGCGGTCCAGCAGTTCGTCGGCCACAACGCCGACCAGCGATTTCCTAGCCAATTTTCCCCATTCGCTGTCTCCGACTTGCCTGATGGACAAGTCTACTTGCGCGTCTTTGTGCCGTATGCCACACTAGCATTCAAATGTTAGATGTCAGACATCTTACAAATCCCTTCGCAGCAGCTGAGTTCCCACAATGGAGTGCACGTGCCTTTTGAATCAGAGCTTTTCGAAGCAGAAGTGCTGGCCGCCTTCCCGGCGGAGGTCCGGATTCCCGCCCGGACTGTCGCCGACGCCCTCGCGGCCTCGTCCGAGTCGTCCCCCCGGATGCTGGTGGTGCTCGACGACGACCCGACGGGGACGCAGTCCGTCGCGGACCTGCCGGTCCTCACCCGCTGGGACGTCGCCGACTTCACCTGGGCCTTCAACCACCGCATCAACGGCCGCCGCCAGGACGCCGTCTACGTCCTGACCAACTCCCGGAGCCTGGACCCCGCCGAGGCGGCCGCCCGCAACGAGGAGGTGGTCCGCAACGCCCTTGCGGCCGCCGCCCTCGAAGCCGGCGGTGCCGGTTCCAGCGTTTCCGGTTCCAGGCTGCACCTGGGGTTCGTCAGCCGCAGCGACTCCACCCTTCGCGGCCACTACCCGCTGGAACCTGACACGATTGCGGCAACTGTTGCCGCCGTCAGCGGCGAGGCGACGGACGGCGTTGTGATCGTCCCCGCCTTCCCCGACGCCGGACGCGTGACGATCGGCGGCGTGCACTTCATGCGCGGCACCGGAGACGACGCTGGCAAGCTCACCCCGGTGGCTGACACCGAATTCGCCCGGGACGCGAGCTTCGGCTTCGCGAACTCCGAACTGGCCAAGTACATCGAAGAGAAGTCGAAGGGCCGCTTCCAGGCTGACTCGGTGATCGTGCTGACCCTGGACGTCATCCGCGCCGCGGGTCCGGACGGCGACCCGCAGATCTCGGCGAAAGCCATCGCGGACGCCATCGACTCCGCCACGGACTCCACCCCGATCGTGGCCGACATCGTGAGCGAAAACGATCTCCGGGCCCTCGCGCTGGGCCTCGAGGAAGCCGAACGCCGCGGCAAGAAACTGCTCTACCGGGTGGGCCCGCCGTTCGTCCGGGGCCGCATCGGCCAGGAAATCCGCGCCGAGCTCAGCCGCGAGGAGGCATACGCGGGCAACACACCCTCCGACGCCGGCGGCCTCATCGTGGTGGGCTCGCACGTCGGTGTCACGACCCGCCAGCTCAAGGCCCTCGTCGAGCAGCACAGCGCCGCGCGCATCGTGGACATCGACGTCGAGAAGCTGCTCGGCGGAAATTCCGAGGGCTACCTGGGCGACATTGTCCGGGACGTCGTGGAGTCCCTGCACAGCGCCGACGTCATCCTCCACACCAGCCGCCTGCTGATCAAGACGGACGACGCCGCCGAGAGCCTGCGGATTGCCCGCACAGTGTCCGCCGCCGTCGTCGCAGTGGTAAACCGGACCCTGAAGACGTTCCCTCCGCGCTTTGTTATCGCCAAGGGTGGCATCACCTCCTCGGACGTGGCCGCGCACGGCCTGGAAATCCGCCACGCGATCGTCCGCGGTCCCATGCTGCCGGGCATCGTCAGCCTGTGGGAGCCGGTGGACGGACCCGCGAAGGGCATCCCGTACGTCGTCTTCGCCGGCAACGTGGGCGACGACGAGTCCCTGGCCCAGGTCACCCGCAAGCTCAGCAACACCTTCTCCCCAGCTGTCCCCTAGCCTCGCAAGTCCCCACCGGCTCCCAGCCTTCGCAAGCTCAGGCTGGGTCCCCCGCCGGTGAGGCCCCACGGCCAGGGAACCCTGCAGCTGTGGGCCCACCCAAAACGTCATTTCAACGGAGGAAACCATGAACTACAAAGTCACCGTCCTCGGCCTGGGCGCCATGGGACTGCCCATGGCCACCCGGCTGGCGAGCCAGCTGACCGTCCACGGCTTCGACATCGCCGAGCCCCGGCTGCGGCTCGCCGAGGCCGCGGGGGTCCTCACCTTCGCCTCTGCCCGTGAAGCGGCCCAGGACGCCGACGCGCTGCTGCTGGCCGTGCGCAACGGCGAGCAGCTGGACGACGTCCTCTTCGGCGAGAACGGCGTCGCCCCCGTGCTGAAGCCGGGCGCCGTCGTGATCCTCGGCAGCACCGTGGGCACCGAGGCCATTCCCGCCACCGTCGCCCGGCTCGCAGAATTCGGCGTCGCCCTCGTTGACGCCCCGCTCTCCGGCGGACCGAAGCGCGCCGGCGAAGGAGACCTGCTGATCGTGGTCGGCGCCGAACCCCAGGCGCTGGAAGCGGCCCGGCCGGTCCTGGAACTGCTGGCCTCCACCCTGACCGTCGTGGGGGACAAGCCCGGCGACGGACAGGCGCTCAAGACCGTCAACCAGCTGCTCTGTGGGATCCACATCGCCGCGGCAGCCGAGGCAATGGCCCTGGCCGACGCCCTCGGCCTGGACCAGGTCAAGACCCTCGCCGCCCTGGAAGCCGGTGCCGCCGGGTCCTTCATGCTGTCCAACCGCGGCCCCCGCATCCTCGAGGCCTACACGGAAAACGGCGCGGAGGTCCTCAGCCGCCTGGACATCTTCGTCAAGGACATGGGCATCGTCGGCAAGGCCACCCGCGCCGCCGGCCTCGCCGCTCCGGTGGCCGCAGCCGCCGAGCAGCTCTACCTCCTCGGCCAGGCCCAGGGCCTCGCCGCCGCCGACGATTCCGCCGTGATCAAGGTCGTTGCGCCCACAAAGCGCACCGCCTAGTTCCTCCGCAGCACCGCCAGATTCCCCAAGCCCGACGACGGCGGTTCCCCCCTCCGCCGTCGTCGTACCAACCCTCCGGTCCTTCCCCGGACCGGCCCGTCAAAGGAGACACCCGATGAGCGCTCTCGCTCTCCTGGCCATAGCCGCAGCAGGCGTTGCCCTGCTGCTCGTGGCCGTCATCAAATTCAAGATCCCGGCCTTCCTGGCGCTGCTGGTTGTCAGCGTCGCCGTGGCCCTGGTGGCGGGGATCCCGCTGCCGGACATCGTCAAGACCGTCACCGAAGGCATGGGCGGCACCCTGGGTTCCGTCGCCATCCTCGTCGGCCTTGGTGCCATGCTCGGAAAGATGATTGAGGTTTCCGGCGGCGCCCAGGCGCTGGCTGGAAAGTTCACCCAGCTGCTGGGACCCCGCCGCGTCATCGCCGCGCTGACCTCCGCGGCCTTCCTGCTGGCCATCCCCGTCTTCTTCGACGTCGGATTCATCATCCTGATCCCGATCATCTACGGTTTCTCCAAGGCCGCCGGGGTCAACCCGGTCAAGATCGGCCTGCCGGTCGGCGCGATCATGCTGGCGATCCACGTGGTTGTTCCGCCGCACCCGGGCGTTGTTGGCGGTGCCGGCATCCTCAAGGCGGACATCGGCTGGACCACCATCATCGGTCTCCTGATCTGTATCCCTGTGGGTGTGCTCGGCTACTTTGTAGCCAAGCGGCTCAACCGACGCGACTACGCGATGCTCCCCGGCACCGCGGAGCAGTTCCGCCTCTTCGGCACCGGCAAATCAGAGGTCGAGCAGGACGCGGCGCCCGGCAGCGGCGGCGTTGCTGTCAAGACCACAGCCAAGACCGCTCCCAGCCCGGCCATGATCATCACCCTGATTGTGTTGCCGATCCTGATGATCATGGTGGGAACCGTTGGCGCCGTGGTGCTGCCCAAAGGCAGCCTGGCCGCCGACATCGCGGCCTTCGTGGGCTCACCCCTGATCGCCCTCCTGTCCGCCCTCGGCTTGGCGTATTACTTCCTCGGTATCCGCCGGGGCTGGTCCTCGCAGCACACCGGTGAGGTCATGGACTCCGCCCTCGCACCGACCGCCATTGTGATCCTGGTGACCGGCGCCGGCGGCGTCTTCGGAAAAGTCCTCACCGTCTCGGGCATCGGCAAGGCGCTCGCCGAGGGGCTGCAGAGTGTGGGACTTCCGCTGATCCTGATGGCGTTCGTCCTGGCCGCGGTTCTCCGCGCCTCCCAGGGGTCGGCCACCGTGGCCATCATCACCACCGCAGGCCTGCTGGCGACCTCCGTTGCCGACGGCGGGTACTCGCCCGTGCAGACCGCACTGATCCTGGTGGCCATCGGCTTCGGTGCCTTCGGCCTGAGCCATATCAATGACTCCGGATTCTGGATTGTCACCCGATACCTGGGGCTGTCGGTTGCCGACGGACTGCGCACCTGGACGGTCCTCACGACCATCCTTGGTGTGGCGGGCTTCGCGCTGACGTTCCTCGTCTGGACCCTGGTGGGAGGCCTGAGCGTCTGATGCGCGTCCGTCTCGACCAGCTGGTGGTTTCCGCCCTTCAACAGGGATCGGCCGTCCCGGCCTTCACCTGCTACGACTTCACCACGGCGCTCGCCGTGGTGGGGGCGGCCGAGGCGGCCGGCCGCGGCGCCATCCTGCTCGTCTCGCCCAGCACGGCGGCCACGCCGAACGGCCTCCGGCTGATCGCTGCGCTGCGCGGCCTGGCCGACGGCGCCGGCGTTCCGGTCGCCGTGCAACTCGACCACGCCTCGAACCTCCGCGTGATTGCCGACGCCGTGACCGCCGGGGCGGACTCCGTCCTGGTGGACGGATCGTCGCTGGACTACGAGGACAACATCGCCCTGGTCCGGGCAGCGCGCGCCGTCCTGGATGTGCTGGCGTCGGGCGGCTCCGGCGCCGATCCGGAGGTCGTGATCGAAGCCGAGCTCGGCGGCCTGGCCGGCGACGAGGACAGGGCTTTTGGATCCGACGCCACAGGCAACGCCCCGGCGGCCGGGACGGCCGGGCTCACCGACTCCGCCCAGGTGGAGGACTTCGTGGCACGGACCGGCGCCCAGTTGCTCGCCGTGGCCGTGGGCAACGTCCACGGCAAGTACAAAGGGGAGCCGGAGCTGCGCTGGGACGTGCTGCAGGACATTGCAGTACGGACCCGCGTTCCCCTGGTGCTGCATGGGGCCTCCGGAATCCCTGCCGCCGAGCTTGTGAAGGCAGCCGCCATGAACGTGGGCAAGGTCAACTTCAACACTGAGCTGCGCACCGGCGTTCTTGAAACCCTTGAGGCACGCACGGCGGCGCACCGGACGGACGGCGAGAACCTTCAGGGGTTGCTGGCCGACTGGGACGCCTCGGCCGGCACTTTCGCGGCCACGGCCCTGGCGACGCTCTCGCGCTAGTCACCAACAGGCAGGAAAACGGGGGAGGCCAGGATCAGACCATGATCCTGGCCTCCCCCGTTCTGGGGGACCGACGGCACTGGCAGCCGGCCCGGACAAGGCCGACAATGGGGGCAAACACAGCAGCGAAGACTCGAACCCGCCCAGGCGGGCGGGTCGGCAGGTCCCGAGGGGGCTCGATGGTTCCACGGCAGCGCGCAGGGGGAAGCCAAACCCTGAGGCCGGACCGTGACCTGGTGATAGATCTCGCCAGGATATTCTGCCTTGCACTCGTCGTGGTGGCGCACACCATGATGGTGAGCCCCGTGCTGCACCCGGACGGCACCGTGACCTCCCACAACACCCTCGGCAACCAGCGCTGGTTCGAACCGGTGGTCTGGGTCCTGCAGGTCATGCCGCTCTTTTTCGTGGCCGGGGGCATCACCGGGTTGCAGTCCTGGCGCCGCCTCCGCGCCCGGGGCGGCGGCGCCTTCGACTTCATGCAGGCGCGGATGCTGCGGCTCCTCCGCCCGGCCGCTGTGCTGCTCGCGATCATGTTTACCGGGCTCTGGGCTGCGCGGTTGACCGGGGTGGACCCGCAGGTCACCCAGTTGCTGGCCTCCGGAGCGGGCATGCCGTTGTGGTTCCTGGCAGCCTATCTCGCGGCGCAGCTGAACCTTCCGCTGCTGGCGCGCCTGCACGCGCGGGCGCCCTGGCTGACCCTGGCGGTTCTCACATCGCTGGTGGTGACGGTGGACTGCCTGCGGGGGACCATGCCGCCGCTGGCGTACCTGAACATGGTCTTCCTGTGGTGCGCCGTGCAGCAGCTCGGCTTCTTCCTCGCCGACGGCAGACGGACCCCCGGACGTCCCGCGCTGGCGGGCATAATCCTGGGCAGCAACCTTGTCCTGGGCCTGCTCGTGTGGCTGGGACTGTACTCCGGGAACATGCTGGTGAACCTCAATCCTCCCAATCTGACCCTGCTGCTGCTGGGGGTCTCGCAGGCCGCGGCCCTGCAGCTCTTCCGGCCTGTGCTGGCGGAACTGGGGTCCCTGGCGTGGGTGCGGCGGTTCCTTGGAATCGCCGGGCGGTGGTCGATGACCGTCTACCTCTGGCATTTGCCCCTGCTTGCAGCAATGGCCGGGCTCCTGCTGTTGACCGACTTTCCGCAGCCTGCGGGGGGAAGCGCCGCCTGGTGGTGGGGGCGGCCGCTTGTGCTGCTGGCCTTGATCGGCCTGCTGCTGCCCGTACTGGCGGTCTTCGGCCGGCTCGAGGAACGCCCGACGGCGCCCGCCACCGCCCGGTCCCGCCCGGCGGCCGCCGTGGTGACGGCCGCCGTCGTCGTCTATGTTCCGGTGGCCGACGCCGCACTGAACGGACTCACGCTGGGACTGCTCGGCGGGGGAACGATGTGCTTCACGCTCGCGGTCCTGCTGCTGGGGCGGATCCCGGCCCGGTTCGTGGCCGACTCGGGCCGCGGCGGATCGGGTCCGCCATTGCCACGCCCGCCTTTAAGTGCCAATGTCGAACCATGACGGAGAACTCGGCAGCCACTGAAGACACGTTCAGCCCGAACGTAGCCACCACCCGGAATGATGAGCTGCACCGCTACGAGCTCCACGTCGGCGAAAAACTGGCCGTCGAGATCCGCTTCATCGACGAGCCCGGCCACATCGACTTCATCCACACCGATACCGCGGAGCAATTCCAGGGCCAGGGACTCGCCAAGGTGCTGGCCCACTTCGCGCTGGACGATGTCGTGGCGTCCGGCAAGAGGATCATCCCGAATTGCCCCTTTATGTACCGTTACCTGCGCCGGCACGACTCCTACAACCAGTACATCGACTGGCCGGAGCAGCCCCCGGCCGGAGCCTGAACCCCCGGCGGGCGCCTGAACCCCTGGCCGGCGGCCGGCCTGGACGGCCGGGTCCGCTTGTGAGCCGGGCTACAACCTAATAAAGTCGCTATCAGAGTTATGCAGTTGGCTCTTGGACGTGTCCCTTTGGAGAACCCCGTGAACCATAAACTGCGTGTGCTTGTCCGTGTGGATGTCAATCCCGGACTCGTGACCCTCGAAGTCACCGGCTGCCTTACCCAATCAGACTTTCCCGCGCTGCTGCACATCATGCGGCGCGCGGGGCGCCTCGGCGCAGGGACCGATGTCCTTGTTGACCTTCACGGTTCGTCCCATCTGGATCCGGAAATCCTCCTGCAGCTGAGGTCCATCGCTGACGCCAGCGTCGGCCTCGCGCCCGGGGCCGGTGCCGGTCCAGGAGAAGAGCCGTTCCGTGTCAGGCTGGCGGAACCAGCGGACCTGCCGATCTGCCTGCTGCACGTGGGCCCGGAAGGCGAGGTCCTCGCCGGTCTTGAGGTGGAGCTCGCGGCGGTACCGCCGCTTGACGTCGCTGGATCCCTACCGGACGGCCCGACTGGCCTCTCCGTGGCCACCCCCGCCGGGGAACAGCTGGATTCGGGGCTGGACGAGGCCTGCAGCCCGATTCCCGCCGAGCTCAACACCATCAACGGCCTGGAACTCTCCGAGTACTTCGAGGGAACCCTAGACCCCGCCGCCACCGTCCGGGCACTGTCCGACGCGGCCCTGGGCCAGCTGGCCGATGCCCTGTACCGGCACCTCGACACCAGCAGCCCGTCCTTCGGCGCGCACACCTGGTACGAGCTGGCCACCGAAGAGCTGCAGAACCGCCACCTGGGCGGCGCGGCCGATCCCGCGGAGGATGAACTGGCCGCGGGCACGGCCCTGGCCTGAGGCCAGGGGCACCGGGCTAAGCTGGCGCCATGACTGAACAAGCCGCGACGCCGGCGGGCACCACGGCCTTGGTCACCGGAGCAACCGCCGGGATCGGGGCGGAATTCGCCCGCCAGCTCGCCGAGCAAGGCCACAACGTGGTCCTCGTGGCCCGCGACACCGCCCGGCTGCAGGCCAGGGCGCAGGAACTGGAGAATCAGTACGGCGTGCGCGCCGAGGTACTCGCCGCCGATCTCGCGGACGACGCCGGGGTGGCGGCCGTCGTCGCCCGGCTTGCGGATCCGGCCCGTCCGGTGGACATTCTGGTCAACAACGCCGGAATGGGCCTGCTGCACCCCTTCGAGGAGAACGACATCGCGGAGGAGGCCAGGCACCTCAAGCTGCACGTCGAGACCGCCATGCGGTTGACGCACGCAGCCCTGCGGGGCATGCTCAGCCGGCACTCCGGCAGGATCATCAATGTCGCCAGCGTGGCTGCGTTCCTTCCCCGGGGAAGCTACTCGGCGGCGAAGGCGTGGCTTGTCAGCTTCTCCCGCTCGGCCAACCTCGCCTATGCCAACCGGGGCGTGAACGTCACCGCGGTCTGCCCCGGTCTCACCCACACCGAATTCCACGACCGGATGGGCATGGACAAATCGGTGGCACCGCGGTGGCTGTGGCTACAGGCGGATCGCGTGGTGCGTGAAGGCCTCGCCGACAACGCAAAGGGCAAGGCCGTCTCCATCCCGACCAAGCGCCACAAGGTGCTGGTCGCAGCCGCCCGTGTCCTCCCGGACCGGTTCGTGGCCGGGCCGCCCCGCCGCGCCAAATAGCCGGCCGGCGCTGGCCGGACGCGGGCGGGCAGCCCGGTGCCGGCGGTGGTGCGGGGGATCAGGGCGCATCCTCGGTGATCCGGACCGCCAGCATGCAAGTGGTCAGCCCGTCCAGGGTGTCGAGGCGGACGTTCAACAGCTGCGACATCAGAGCCAGCCGCTTGCTCAGGGTGTTCCGGTGGATATACAGCGCCTGGCAGGTCCTGGACGGCTGGGCGTCGTGCTCAAGGTACGCCCGGAGCGTGGGCAGCAGCTGGCCGTTGCTGGCCCGGTCGTAGTGGAGGAGCGGAGCGAGCAGGTTCTTCGCAGCGGCGTGGGCGCCGCTGCCGGCGGTCGCGACCACCAGGGCCCCAATGCTCATGGGAGCCGCGATGGCGGGGGCCTTGACCTCCCGGACGAGGCGCTGGGCGTGGGCCAGGCCAAGCCTCAGCTCATCCACGCTGCGCAGCGGCCCCTTGATCACCAGCGGGAGCCCGGGGACGATCCGCCCGAGCGAGTCCAGAAGGCGGTCCGGGATCACGTCCCAGTCGGCGGCGGTGTCCGTCCGGGCCTGCGCGAGGGCATATAACGCGCCGCGGTAGGTGAAAACAAGGGCGTTGTTCAGGTGCTCCTGCACTGCCAGCCGAATCCGCCAGGCGTGCGGCAGCTGGCTCTTTTCCGGCTCGGCCACCACCAGGAACGTGGGTGCGTGCGGGTCCAGACCGGTGGTCCGGAAGGTCCGGGTCAGCTCCTTCAGGGCCACCCCCTGCCAGTCTTCCAGCTGGTGCATCAGCCGTTCCAGCTTGGCCTGGTGCGGGACGCTGGTCGTGAAGGCGCTGTTGAGTTGCATGGCAAGAATGGATGACGCCGGCCCGATCAGGGTTGCGAGCGGCTCCCCGGTTGTCCCGCCCCGGACTACCAGTTGAAAATGGTCCGTTCCGCCGGTGGGGAGTGCGAAGCTGGACCCGCGGGTGCCGCGCGCATCGCGGCGGAGGTCCTCCGCTGTCCAGCGTGAACTGGCCGGCCAGCAGCTGATCAAGGCGCCGGTGGTGTCAAAAATGGCACATTGGCCTCCTGCCGCGGCGGCCACCTCCGCCAGCACGGCCCTGAGTGATCCGCCGGACCGCGCGGCCTTCGCGCACAAGTCGGCCAGCTCCCATGATTGCCGGGTGAGGGCAAACCGCTCGGCCTCGAGGACGCTGGTGACGAAGCGCTGCAGCTGCAGGGCCGGAACAACGCTGGGAACCTCCAGCAGGGGAATCCCGTGGGCCTTGGCCGCCTCCACGAGCGGGGTGGGAATCAGCCGGTGGGCCACTCCCGTGACGAAGGCGATGGCGCAGACGGGGACGCCGGCCAGCCGTTCGACATAGGCGTCCCAGGTCCGCTGGTCGAAGAAGTTGAAGCCGATTCCGTGGGTTATCAGCAGGGAGTTGGCGCCCAGGAAAGGGGTGGGGTCCAGGAACTCTGCGGGTGCGCTGTAACTGATGGACGTCGCCAGGCTCTTTGCCGTGGAAGGGGTATGCAGCCTGAGCTGGAGCGAGTCCTCCGCCAACAAATCCTGGACTCTCATTAGGCCCTTCCGGTGCGCCGTCATGCTATGAAACGGGTGTGCAGACTGCACACTTGCTTACAAAGTTAGTGGACACCTGCCCACTATGTAAGGTGCGGGCCAATCCCTAATGTTGAACGCATGAAGAATGTTAATGTGGGCAATGTCACAGCCAGCATCGAGATAAATTCGGACATGGGCGAAGCGTTCGGGCTGCACAGCTTCGGCAACGATCTGGCGCTGATGGAAATCATTGACGTGGCCAACGTGGCCTGCGGATTCCACGCCGGGGACCCGGACACCATGGAAGAAACGGTCGCGGCAGCAAAGGCGCACGGCGTGCGGGTCGGCGCGCACCCGGGCCTGCCGGACCTGACCGGCTTCGGGCGCCGGGAAATGAAACTTACTCCCGCTGAGGTTGAGTCCATCATCCTGTACCAGACGGGCGCCCTGGTGGGCTTCCTGAAGAAGGCCGGACTGGAACTCAACCACATCAAACCGCACGGCTCCCTGTACGGGATGCTCTCGCGGGACCCCGAGCTGATGAGATCCGCCACGAACGTCGCCGCACTGTACGGAGTTCCCATCTTCGGGCTCGCCGGAACGGCACACGAAAGCGTTTGCGCCGAAATGGGGGTGCCGTTTGTTGGCGAGCTATACGTGGACCTGAACTACAACCCCGCCGGCCAGCTCATCATCCAGCGCCGGCCCGAGGCCACGGACCCCGCCAGGGCCGCCGAGCGCGTGCGCCGGGTCCTCAACGACGGACTCGTGGAAACCTCCGACGGCTCCACCGTCAGCATCGATTTCGCCAGCGTCTGCGTGCACTCCGACGCCGCCAACTCGCCGGCCGTGGCGCAAGCCGTACGGGCAGCCCTGGACGGCCGGTAGCCCATGATCTGCCATGCACTGCCCTACCCAACGCAACTGAAAGGCACCCCATGTCACACCAAGTCACCTCGCCGCTTCCCGGAGTGTTCTACCGCAAGCCCGGCCCCGACAAGGATCCCTACGTGGAGGAAGGCGACCACGTCGAGGCGGGCCAGACCATCGGCGTCGTAGAAATCATGAAGCAGTTCAGCGAAGTCAAGACTGAAGTGTCCGGGAACCTGGTCAAGTTCGAGGTGTCGGATTCCGGCACGGTCAACCCGGGTGACGTCATTGCAGTGATAGAGGAAAAACCATGAGGAAGCTGCTCATAGCCAACAGGGGTGAGATCGCAGTACGGATTATCCGCACGGCCCGTGAACTGGGGATCCCCACGGTGGTGGTGGCCAGCGAACCCGATGTCGACGGACTGGCGGCGCGCCTGGCGGATGAACACGCGGTCATTGGCCCAGCCCCGGCCAGCCAGAGTTATCTGGACCATGCTGCCGTCCTGAAAGCGGCAGCGGACTTCGGCTGCGATGCAGTGCATCCCGGCTACGGATTCTTGTCCGAGAACGCAGTATTTGCCAGAGCGGTCATGGACGCGGGCCTCATCTGGGTGGGTCCGTCCCCGGAAGCCATCGAGCTGATGGGGGACAAAGCGCGGGCCCGGCAGGCTGCCGAGGCGGCGGGAGTTCCCACCCTGCGGGGCACACACGGCGAGGCCCCCACCGGCGACGCGCTGCTGGAAATCGCAGCCGAGATCGGCTACCCCCTGGTGGTCAAGGCGGCCGCAGGCGGCGGCGGGCGCGGAATCCGGCTCGTGACGCGGGCGGAGGACCTGGCCTCGACCGTCGATGTGGCGCAGGCCGAAGCGGCCGCAGCGTTTGGCAGCGCCGCTGTCTACCTGGAGAAGTTCGTGGAACGCGCCCGGCATGTGGAGGTTCAGATTCTCGGCGACGGCACCAACGTGGTCCATCTCGGGGACCGGGACTGCTCCATGCAGCGGCGGCAGCAGAAAATCCTGGAGGAAGCACCCGCCCCCGACCTGCCGGACGCCGTTCGGCAGCACATGCTGGAGTCCTCCGTGGAGCTCGCCCGGCAGTGCCACTACAAGGGGTTGGGCACGGTCGAGTTCCTTTACGACGCGGTCAACCACGAGGTTTCCTTTATCGAGATGAACACCCGCCTCCAGGTGGAGCACCCCGTCACCGAGATGGTCACCGGCCTGGACCTGGTCCGTGAACAGTTGCTGATTGCTGACGGGGAGCCGCTGCGGATGCGGCAGGAAGACGTCGTCTTCCGCGGCCACGCCTTCGAATTCCGGCTCAACGCCGAAGACCCGTCCAAGGGATTCATGCCCAGCCCCGGGCTGCTGGAGCGCCTCGACTGGCCGGGCGGCCCCGGTGTCCGCATCGACTCCGGCTTCGTCGCCGGATCCACCGTGATGCCTTTCTACGACTCGCTCCTGGCAAAGATCATCGTCTGGGACGAGACCCGGGACGAGGCAATCGGCAGGTCCATCCGCGCCCTCGACGAGATCACGATCGAAGGCGTCTCCACCACGATTCCGCTCCTGAGCGCGGTGCTGCACCGGCCGGAACTAAAAACTGTGGAACACCACACCAAGTTCATCGAAACCTGCCCGGAGATCCTGGGGGACCTGTCGTGACCGATACTGTGAGCGCCGGCTCGCTGAAAGGCGCGGCGCGCTACACCTGGGGTGGCGATGAGTTCCTTTTCGTGGAAATCTCCGAGGCGATGAGCCTGGCCGCCAACTTCAAATCCAACTCGATGGCCACCAGGCTCGGGGGCCGGGCGCTATCCGGCGTGACGGAAATCTGTCCCGCCAATGCGTCCCTGCTCGTTCGTTTCGACCCCGATGTGCTGGGCGCCGAGGAACTGGAAGCAGCGATGCGGGAGATCGAAGTCGAAGTGGACAATGCATCCCACCCGGTGCTGAACACCCGCCTTATCGAAGTGCCGGTCTGGTACGACGATCCCTACACGAGGGAAACCGCTGCACGCTTCCGGAGCGGCCACCAACGGCCCGAAGGGACCGACCTGGATTTCGCGGCCGAGGTCAACAACCTCTCCGGTGCTGCGGAGTTCATCAGGCGCCATCACAGCAGTCCCTGGCTGGTTTCCATGGTCGGGTTTGTCGCGGGCCTGCCGTTCATGTTCCAGATGGTGCCCCGCGAGCAGCAGCTCGAGGTACCGAAGTACCTGAGCCCGCGCACGGATACGCCTCCGCTCACCGTCGGCCACGGCGGGTGCTTCGCCTGCATCTACTCCGTCCGGGGCGCCGGCGGCTACCAGATGTTCGGCATCGCCGCGGCTCCGATCTTCGACCCGGCGCAGTCCCTGGCGGACTTCAAGGACTTCATGGTCTTCTTCAAACCCGGCGACATCGTCAAGTTCCGGCCCATCGATGAGGACGAATACAAGGTCATCAAGGATCAGGTGGAAGCGGGCACCTTCGTCTATAAGCAGGTGCCGGTCACGTTCGACTTGGCCGAGGCCCTCGGCGACCCCGAAAGCTACAACACCAAGCTATTGGAGAACCTCAATGACTATTGAGATCTTGGAACCCGGCCTGTCAACGACGGTCCAGGACCGGGGAAGATTCGGCCACTACAACGTGGGAATTCCGCAGGGCGGCTCCATGGACCAGCTCTCCGCGGAGATCGTGAATGCCCTGGTGGGCAACAGTGCCGAGGAAGCGGTGCTGGAGTGCACCTACCTGGGCCCGAAATTCCGCACCTCCGAACCAGCGGTCATAGCCGTGGGCGGCGCCCCGGTGGACGTGAAAGTCAACGGGGCCATGGCGCCGCAATGGGAAGCCATCGAGTTGGCCGCCGGGGACGAGGTGTCTTTCGGCTTCCTGAAGGGCGGCACCCGCTACTACGTGGCAATCCGCGGCGGTATCGACGTGCCCCTGGTGCTCGGCAGCCGCTCCACGTACGCCCTGGGTGCCCTGGGCGGCTACCTGGGGCGCAAGCTCGCCGCCGGGGACGAGGTGCCGGTCGGTGACACGGCCGCCGGGGAAGTCCTCCCCGGAATCGCCCCGGAGTTGCGGCCGGCGTTTCCGGCCGAAACGGAAATACGGGTCCTGTTGGGCCTCTACGACCACCGGCTGACCGAGTCCGGACTCGCGACCCTGCTGGACTCGACCTGGACCCTCACCCCGGTGGCCGACAGGACTGGCCTGCGGTACAGCGGTCCGAAGATCGAGTGGAAGGCGCGGGAGCAGCCCTTCGGCGCCGGCTCCGATCCCTCCAACATTGTCGACGCCGGATATGCGGTGGGTTCCATTCAGATCCCCGGCGGCAACGAACCGATCGTCCTGCACCGCGACGCCGTGTCCGGGGGAGGCTACGCCATGGTCGCAACCGTGATCAGCGTGGACATGGACCAGCTCGCCCGCAGCGCCCCCGGCACTAAGACGCGGTTCGTCGCGGTGACCATGGAGGAAGCCGTCGCGGCCCGGGCGGAAGGAAAGGCCCTCCGCCGGTCCATCTGGGGATAACCAACCCATAGCCCCGTGGCTCCCGCCACCTACGGGATCATCAACCTGGTGCTTTCCCGCTACGCTGCCAGGACCGGACTGACGGTGAGTGCTTTCTCCCGGACCCTGTTCGGGCTGCTGGGCTCGGCTCCGCCCGCATCAACACGGCCAACTACTTCCTCGTGTCGACGAATCTCTCGGCCTTCGCCCACCGCGCGTTCGGCCTCAACCTGCCGCGGTATGTCTGGGTGCTAGCCGGCCTGTACTACGCCGCGTACAAAATATCCCCGCCACCGGTCATGGACGGGCACAAGAACCTCACGCCGGAGGAGCACGCCGAACTCCTCGCGGCGGAGCCGCAGTAGCCGGACACGCCTAAGGCCTGCCCTGCGTGCCTCCCCCCAATGGGTAATCACGCAAGGCAGGCCTCAATGGGCGGGACTTCGCTACGGAATCCGGATTAGCCGGCTGGGCTCAGGATGAAACCCGGCCGGGCTGCCAGAGGGGCAAACTCAGGCTCCGGCCGGAACCTTGTCGGTGTCTCGGGCCGTCGTCGAACCAGCGGCATCTGCCGAAGCCGTGGCAAACGGCATGTCCATTTCCACCAGGTCGATCAGCGGGTTCTCGTCCTGGTTCGCAACGATTTCCTTGGCCTCGGCCTGGGTGTCCACGCTGGGCATGGAGCCCGGCAGCGGGCGCTGGGCCGATTCCTTGAGGAAGTAGATCGCAACGGCACCGATCGCCGAGGTGGCCATCAGGTAGTAGGCCGGCATCATGTCATCGCCGGTGGCGCCGATGAGGGCGGCAACGATGAAGGGTGTGGTGCCGCCGAAGATGGCCACGGAGAAGTTGTACGCGATGCCCATGGCACCGTAACGGCTCGCCGTCGGGAACTGCGCAGGCAGCGCCGAAGCCAGGTTGGCCACGTAGAAGGTCACCGGGAAGGCGATCATGCCCAGGCCCAGAAGGGTGGACCAGATTTCTCCGATGCCGATCAGCATAAACGCCGGGGTGGCCAGGACGACGGTGCTGAGTGCGCCGATCCATAGCACGGGGCGGCGTCCGATCCTGTCGGAAAGCTTGCCGGTCAGCGGAATGCACAGGCTCATGATGACCAGCACGGGGATGGTCAGCAGGGTGCCGTGCACGGGATCGTAGCCCTTGGACTCGGTGAGGTACGTCGGCATGTAGGACGTCAGGGCGTAGCCTGCGGTGTTCGCGGCTGCCACCAGGATCATGGCGACGATGAGGGAACGCCAGTAAGCCTTGACGATGCCTACGGGGCCCTTGGAAGCGGCGGCGTCGGAGGACGTGGCATCCTTCGCGTTTTCCTCCTGGGCGTCCAGGGTGGCCTGGAACTGCGGGGATTCCTCGATCTTATTCCGGAAGTAGACCGCGATCAGGCCCAGCGGACCGGCAATGAGGAACGGGATCCGCCAGCCCCACTCCTCCATGGCGCTCTGGCCAAGGGTCAGCTGCAGGACGGAGACGAGGGCGGCGCCGAGGGCAAAGCCGAGGTAGCTGCCCATGTCCAGGAAGCTGGCGAAGAAGCCGCGGCGCTTGTCCGGGGAATATTCGCTCACGAAAGTCGTGGCACCGGCGTACTCGCCGCCGGTGGAGAACCCTTGGACAACCTTGAGCAGCACCAGCAAGGCAGCAGCCCACATGCCGATCTGCGCGTAGCCGGGCAGCAGGCCGACGGCGAACGTACTCGCAGCCATCAGCATCAGGGTCCAGGCGAGGACCTTCTGGCGGCCCACCTTGTCGCCGAGCCAGCCGAAGATGACTCCACCCAGCGGGCGGGCAATGAAGGTGGCGGCGAAGGTTCCGAGCAGGAACAGGGTCTGCACGGACTTGTCCGCTTCGGGCAGGAACACCGGACCCATGGTGGTGATCAGGTAGCCGAACACACCGACGTCGTACCACTCCATGGTGTTACCCACGATGGTGCCGCCGAGGGCCTTTTTAAGCATCGGCTTGTTGACGACGTTGACGTCGGACTCCTTGAGTCGACGGCGCGTCCGCAGCTTTGGTTTCTTAGCACCGCTGGGTGCAGCTTGGTAGGTTCCGCTGGCGTTCATCACGCCTGCTGAAGAGTCGGTCGTGCTTCGGTCTTTGGGCATTTGGGCCGCTCCTAAGGGGGTCATTTGCTTGCGACTGGTAGCTGCCCCGCTCTGGGCAGGCCTTCAATTTTACGCGATTTCTATGGTGTTTCCGAGTTTGGTGCCGTATCATCCGATATTTCGACCCCAATAGGGCGCTTGTTGGCGGGTTTCTTTCCGCGGTTTCGCCGCGCCATTGCAGGGAAACCCCGGCCTCCACCGGGGGCTGCGGAAACTTTTTCCCCGCAGGGCCCCCAGCAGCCGGAAATCCGGGCCAAATCGCACCATCGGGGCAGGCCTGGATCGCCCGTCGGGCGGCCCCGCCGCACCGTGAAAAAGGGGGTACCCAAGGGATCCGGAAAGCGCTTAGGGTTGACATCAGCGCAGTGCTGATGACGAGCCACACAAGGAGAACAGTCCATGACTGGCAAAGAGACCAAGAAGAGCGGCAGCAGCGGGGCCGAGGGGGACGACAAGTCCCAGGACAAGCAGGGGCAAGGGAAAGGCATCAAGTCGCGCCTCACCGATGCCCAGAAGGAGATGCTCGCGAGCAAGTCGCGGGGCGGCGCTGCCTCACAGAGTGTCGGGCACAGCCACAAGCCCACGCACGTCAGCGGCAAACAGGGCCCGGCGGAGAAGAAAGTCCGCTGGTAGTCCTACAGACATCGCACGCCGGCAGACCTACGATAGTTGGACACTTCGTTTCACAGCTTATTTCGACGACGTAATTCGACAGCGGAAGGAAGAGCAATGGCGGAACACCAGTTCGGAGACGAGATCGATCCTGAGGTTGCCAGTCATCTAGCGGAGTCGATAGACGAGGCGCCCGGGCCGGAAACGAACCGCCCTGCCCCGCCCACCGCAGCCGAGGGTAAGCAGTGGCCGGACGGGAGCGGCAAGCACCGCCATCCCAAGGAGCACGACGTCCAGCATGGCCGGCTGGGCCACGAGGCCGCGGTGAACGCGGTTCACCGGATCACCCCGCCGGACACCCCGCACTCCTCCTGAACCAACGCCGGCGCCCTGCGCCGGCGGCCGGGAGCCCGGGACGGCCTGCGACGGCCGCCCGGGCTTTTCACTGCCGTCAGTCCGACTCCATCACCACGTCCTCCGGATTCTTATCCAGCCGCCAGCCGCGCCACACCGGGTGCCGGAGCTTGCCGCTGCCGGTCCATTCCCCATAGGTGACCTCCCCGACGAGCTTGGCGCTCACCCAGTGCGCATCCGAGGCGTCGGCCGCCGGCACCTCCTCGAACGGAGAAGTCTTCCGGGGCAGGGCATCGAGCTGCTGGCGCAGTTCCTTGAGCTCCCGGGCGCTGAATCCGCTGCCGACGCGTCCGACGTAGCGCAGCTTGGAACCGGCCGGGATCCCCAGCAGGAGTGAGCCGACGGATTGCCCGCGCTCGCCTTTGCCCGGCCTCCAGCCGCCGACCACCACTTCCTGGGTGCGCTCGAACTTGAGCTTGAGCCAGGACCTGCTGCGCTGCCCGACGTAGCGGCCGTCCACGCGCTTGGCCATCACGCCCTCCAGCCCCAGCTCTTCTGCGCTTTCCAGGATGTGCCGGATATCGCCGTCGATCAGCTGGGAAAGCTCCACCGGACAGCCGGACGTGGTGAAGAACGACTCCAGCCGGTCCCTGCGCTTGCGGAGCGGCAGGCGGCGCAGGTCCGTGCCATTCTCCGACAGGAGATCGAACAGCATCAGCCGCACGGGGGTTGTCGACTGCGCCTTCACGACGTCGGCGGCCTTGGTGAGTTTCATCCGCCCCTGCAACAGCCCGAAGTCGGGCCGCCCCGAGGGGCCGACGGCGATGATCTCGCCGTCGGCGATGAAATCCCGCTCCGGCCAGCAGGAACGGTCCGTCAGTTCCGGATACGCGGCGGACATGTCGTTGCCGTTGCGGCTGATCAGGCGGATCTTCTTCGCGTCCCCGAGGACGAGGGCGCGCACCCCGTCCCATTTGAGTTCAAACTGCCAGTCCTTGTCCGGCAGGTCGGCGGTGGTTCCGGAGCTGGCGAGCATCGGCATAAAGTCCGCCGGGTCCGGGGCGTCGGGCTGCTTACCCTCGGTCGCTGCGGCGTCGGATTCTTGCCCCGGCGACGCCTTCGCCTTCGCCTTCTCCGACGCCGTCTCCCTCTCCGTCTCCCTGTCCGCCGGTGGCGGCGCCTGCCCCTTCTTAGCACCCGGCGGGTCCATCAGATGGATGAGCCACTGGTCGTCGCCCCGGCCGGTGTGAATCAGGGCGAACCGGCGGGCGCCGCCCAGACCGCCGTCGTCCTGGCCGGTGAGGGTGGCGATGACCTCTTTTCCGGCAATCCACTTCTCGCACTCGTAGTGGCCGTGGTCCCAGATGCTGATGGTTCCGGCGCCGTACTGGCCCTTGGGAATGGTGCCTTCGAAGTCCGCGTAGTCCATCGGGTGGTCTTCGGTCTGGACTGCCAGGTGGTTCTTGGCCTTGCTGGTGGGGACACCCTTGGGCAGCGCCCAGGACACCAGCACGCCGTCGCGCTCCAGCCGGAAGTCATAGTGCAGCCGGCTAGCGTGGTGTTCCTGGATGACGAATTTCTCCCGGAGGGTGCCGCTGTCCGTCGCGGCACTGCCCGTCTCCGTACGGTGCCGTGCCGCCGTAAACGGCTCCGGCGTCATGGCCGCGTCCCGTTTGGCGCGGTAGCTCTCCAGCCGCGGGTCGGTGGCGCCGCCGTCGCCGGCCGCTTCCCCGGCGGCGTCGCCCGGATGGCCGTCCGGCCCGGACCCCGGCTGTCCCCTGCCGGAGATGGCGGCGAAAGGATCCTTACCGGACTTCACCCGTTTCAGGACCTCCTGGTAGTCGAGCTGGTGGAGGGACGGCGAGCTGAGTTCGCGCCAGGTCCGGGGCGCCGCCACGGTGGGCCGGAGCCGCCCGCGCAGGGAATAGGGGACGATGGTGGTTTTTGCGGCGCTGTTCTGGCTCCAGTCCACCAGAACCTTGCCGGTGCGCAGGGTCTTCTTCATGTCGCTCACGGCCAGTTCCGGGTGGTCGGCTTCCAGCGAGCGCGCCAGTTCGTGGGCGAACTCGGAGATCTGTTCGGAGCTCTGCGTGCCGTCGAGGGCGGCGTACAGGTGGATGCCCTTGCTGCCACTGGTCACCGGCACCGGATCCAGGCCCACGTCCTGCAGGATTGTGCGGGCAAGCTGCGCGACCTCGACGCACTCGGCCAGCCCCGCCCCCTCGCCGGGATCCAGATCCAGCACGAGCCGGTCCGGCGGCAGCGCGTCCCCGTGCGAGTCGACGCGCCACTGCGGAACGTGGATCTCCAGGGCCGCGATTTGCGCGAGCCAGGCCAGCGTGGCCGGGTCATTGACCAGCGGGTACTGGATGGTCCGTTCCTTGTGCGTGATGGACGCCCGCGGTACCCAGCCCGGCGTCGAATGGTCCAGGTTCTTCTGGAAAAACATCTCGCCGGGAGCCCCGGCCGTCCCGACGCCGTGCACCCAGCGTTTCCGGGTGGCCGGGCGGTTCGCGGCGGCCGGGATCAGGACCGGCGCCACCGCGGCGTAGTAGGCCAGCACATCGGCTTTAGTGGTGGCGGTCGCCGGATACATGACCTTGTCCAGGTTGGTGACCACCAGTTCGCGGCCCCCAACCCGGACCCGTTCCCTGGTGTTGGCCGGTGTCCGTTCAGCCAAGGGGCTTCACCTCCACGCAACTGTGATGTTCACTTGATCCATGAGAGCCATCTGGAAAGGCGCGATAGCGTTCGGGCTGGTCAACGTGCCCGTCAAGGTCTACAGCGCAACCGAAGACCACGACATCAGCCTGCACCAGGTCCACAATGCCGACGGCGGACGGATCCGCTACCAGCGCCGCTGCGAGGTCTGCAGCAAGATCGTGGACTACGAGGACATCGACAAGGCCTACGAGGACGACGGCCGCACGGTGGTCCTCAGCCGCGAGGAGCTCAAATCCATTCCGGCCGAGAACAGCCACGAGATCGACGTGGTGCAGTTTGTGCCGGCAGAGCAGCTCGACCCCATGATGTTCGAAAAGAGCTATTACCTTGAGCCGGACTCCAAGTCGCCCAAGGCCTATGTCCTGCTGCGCCGGGCGCTCGAGGACACCGACCGGGTGGCCATCGTCCAGTTCGCCCTGCGGGACAAAACCCGGCTGGGAGCCCTGCGGATCCGCGGTGATGTGCTGGTGCTGCAGTCTTTGCTGTGGGCCGACGAGGTGCGGGAGGCCAGCTTCCCCTCGCTCGAAACAACCATCCGCATCTCCGCCCAGGAACGTGAAATGTCGGCGGCGCTGGTCGATTCGATGGCGGCGGACTTCGAACCGGACCAGTTCACCGACGACTACCAGCTGCAGCTGCGCCAGCTCATCGAGGCGAAGCTGGAGAAGGGCGAATCCCTGGACACCGAGGAGACGTTTGGCGTCCCGGCTGCCGAGGCCGGCAGCGGCGAGGTGATCGACCTGATGGAGGCACTCAAACGGAGCCTCGAGAAGAAGCGCGGGGGAGGGGCAGCGGACGCGGACGAACCCGCCAAGCCTGCCGCCAAGTCGACCGCGGCCAAGACCGCGCCGAAGACGGCGTCCCGGACCGCCGCGAAGTCGACCGCGGCCAAGGCCGCCCCCAAGGCCGCAACCAAGACCGCCCCGAAGTCGGCCGCCCCTAAGGCGGCTGTGCGGAGCGCGCGGAAAGAGGCCTGAGCGGTCGGCTGTCCGGCCGGTGGCCACCGGGATCAGGAGTTCCGGAGCGCGGAAATGAGCTCGCTTTTCTTCTTGGCCGAGTAGCCCTTGAGGCCGATCTCCTTGGCGCGTTCCTTGAGCTGGGGGACGGTCCAGTCCTCGTAGTCGCCGGCCTTCCCGCCCTTGCGGCCCACCGCTGACCTGCCGTTCTTGGCTGCGGCATTGGAGATGCGGGCGGCTTTCTGCTTCGATGCGCCGTCCTCCAGCAGCTCCTCGTAGAGTTCCGGGTCCTTGATGCTGGGGCTTTCGGAGCCGCGTGGTGCGTTCTTCTTCGTTGGCATGGCTACTCCGGCCGCTGGTGGTCAGCGTCGTTGCTTTCCTGCACGGTTGCCACGGGGTTGCCTCCTTCGGCCGGGAATCGTCCTGCGGCAGGCCACCGTGAGTGGTGCCGCGGATTCCAAACTAGCGGCGCCGCCGGGCTCTGACAAGCCTTTACTAGGTCTGCTGATGGTTTCCGGGGAGCCCGGAAACGCAGAGGCCCGGCCGTACCCTGTTCGGGTGCGGCCGGGCCTCGGAGCCGGCGGCGGTACCGCCGGCTGGTGACGCTATTCGGCGTCGTGGTCCGTTTCGAGGATCTGGACCAGGCGTTCGAGGGCGGCGTCGGCGCCGTCGCCCTCGGCGCGCAGAACCACAACCTCGCCGTGGGACGCGCCCAGGCTCATGAGGGACAGGATGCTGGCGGCATCCATGGCCTCGTCGACGGGTTCGCCCAGCCGCGCGATGGTGATTTCGAGATCGAACTCGCCTGCAGCCTCGGCAAAGATGGCGGCCGGGCGGGCGTGCAGCCCTACGCGGCTGGCAATGGTGGCGTTGCGTTCGGTCATTTTTACTCCTTGGTTTTAGCTTGGGGATATCAGCTAGGGAAGGTTTTTCTGGACGGCTCAGGCGGCTACGGGAACCTGTTCCACCGTATCAACCGGCTTCTTGACTGCCCAGCGCTTGAGCCCGATCACGGCGAAGGCCGTGACGACGGTGCCGGCGGCGATGGCGACGACGAACATCAGGAAGTTGTCGATGGCGAAGAAGACGAAGATGCCGCCGTGCGGGGCCTTCGATCCCACCCCGGCTGCCATCGAGATGGCACCCGTCACGGCGCCGCCGAGCATGCTGGCGGGGATGACGCGCAGCGGGTCGGCTGCGGCGAAGGGGATGGCGCCTTCAGAGATGAAGGAGGCTCCCAGCAGCCAGGCGGCCTTGCCGTTTTCCTGCTCCGCCAGGCTGAAGAGGCGCTTGTTCAGCACGGTGGAGGCGAGGGCCATGGCCAGCGGCGGGACCATGCCGGCGGCCATCACGGCCGCCATGATCTGCCACGGCGCCTGGTTGTCGATGGTTGCTGCGCCGAGGCCGGCGACGGCGAAGGCGTAGGCAACCTTGTTGACCGGTCCGCCGAGGTCGAAGCACATCATCAGGCCGAGGATGACGCCCAGAGCAATGGCGCTGGCGCCGGTGAGGCTGGACAGCCAGTCGTTGAGGCCCACGGTGATCGCGGCAATCGGCCCGCCCAGGACCAGGAACATCAGGCCGGACGCAACGAGGGATGCCACCAGCGGAATAATGACCACCGGCATCAGGCCGCGCAGCCAGCGGGGAACGCTGATCTGTCCGATGGCATGTGCCACGTAGCCTGCCAGCAGGCCGCCCACGATGCCGCCGAGGAAGCCTGCGCCCATGAACCCGGCAACGGCGCCGGCGACGAAGCCCGGCGCGATGCCCGGCCGGTCAGCCAAGGCGAAAGCGATGTAGCCGGCCAGCGCCGGGACGAGGAAGCCGAGGGACAAGGCGCCGATCTTGAAGAGCACCGCGCCGAGGTAGGCGCCCAGCGGGCCCCAGGCCAGTTCCGGGTACTCGGTCGGCAGGTTCCCGATGGTGTTCTCCGCCAGGATCTTGTCCGCGAAACCGGTGATGTCGTAGCCGCCCACCAGGAAGCCGAGGGCGATCAGCAGACCGCCGCCTGCCACGAACGGGATCATGTAGCTGACACCCGTGAGGAGGGCCTTCTTCAGCTTCGTGCCGAAATGCTCGCCCCTTTCCTCGGCCTCCTGCTGGGCCTGTTCCTCGGCACCATAGTGCGGGACGCGGCGGGCGTTCGGGTTGTCCGCGGCGGCGAGAGCCTCCTGGACCATCTTCTCCGGCTCGTCGATGCCGCGCTTGACCGGGGCGTTGATGACGGGCATGCCGGCGAAGCGCTCCTTGCCGCGCACGTCCACGTCCACGGCGAAGATCACGGCGTCGGCCGCCGCGATCACGGCCGGATCCAGCGCCTTGGCACCGGAGGACCCCTGGGTCTCCACCTGCAGGTCGATGCCGGCTTCCTTGGCCGCGGCCACGAGCGAATCGGCGGCCATGTAGGTGTGGGCGATGCCGGTGGGGCAGGCGGTCACAGCGACGAGGCGCTTGGGGCGGGGTGCCCCGGCGGCCGCAGGCTCGGTGGTTGAACCGGCGACGGTTGCACCTGCAGCGGTGGCTGCGGCCGCTGCCGGGGCTGCGGCGGCGGGCTTGTCCGCGAGGGCGCCTTCGACGAGCTCGACGACCTCGGCTTCTGAGCCCGCGGCACGCAGGGACGCGGTGAAGTCCTTCTTAATCAGTGAGCGGGCCAGCTTGGAGAGCAGTTTGAGGTGCTCCTGGTCCGCGCCTTCCGGGGCCGCGATAAAGAAGATCAGGTCAGCGGGGCCGTCCTTGGCGCCGAAGTCGACCGGCTGGGAAAGCCGGGCCATGGCCAGCGTCGGTGCGGTGACCGCCGACGAACGGCAGTGCGGGATGGCGATGCCGCCGGGGACGCCGGTGGCGGTCTTCTGTTCCCGGGCAAAGGCGTCGGCGAAGAGGCCTTCAACTTCGGTGGCGCGTCCGTTGGCTGCAACTTTGCCTGCCAGGTGCCGGATCACGTCCTCGGGCGAGCTGCCCAGGTTCTGGTCGAGCTCGACCAGTTCGGTCGTAATGAGCTGAGTCACTGTCAATCCTTCCGGAGGGCCGTGATGGTTACGGCATCAGGGGTGGTTTGGTGGACTGCCGGGACTGTGGAGCCCGGCAGCGAAGCGGCGGCGGCACCATGTGCCACAGCCTGTCGGAGGCAATCGGCCGGGGCGGCGCCCTGGCTGGAGGCGAGCAGGTAGCCGGCCAGTGAGGAATCACCGGCGCCGACAGTGCTCACCGCAGTAACCGGCGGGTGCGTGGCGAGCCACGCGCCGTCGGCCGTCACAAGCACCGCACCCTTGGAGCCGAGCGTTGCAAGCACGGCACCCACCCCGGATCGCACGACGGCGGATGCGGCCACTGCGGCAGCCTCCGGATCCGCTTCGAGTTCCTCGGCGGACTTGTGCGTGGCGAACCCGGCTGCGGCAGCCAGTTCCACCAGTTCCTCGGCGTTGGGTTTGATGAGATCCGGTTTCCCCAGCGCGTCGCCGGAGATCGCGGCGGCGAGCGGTTCGCCGGAGGAGTCAACGGCGATGAGGGGGGCCTCGCTGCCGTGATCCATGGAACGCAGCCGCCGGGTGACGGTGGCGTAGAAGTCGGCCGGGACCCCGGGTGGGAGCGATCCGGCCAGGACAACCCAGCTGGCTCCGCGGGCGTGGTCCAGGAGCAGCCCGATCAGGGCTTCCTGCTGGTCCACACTCAGCACCGGGCCGGGTTCGTTGATCTTGGTGGTGACGCCGCCGGGTTCGGTGAGCGCCACATTGCTGCGCAGCGGCTCGCCGATCGGGAGCGCGGCGAACGGGACGTCGCCGTCGCGGAGGCCGGCGAGGACGGGGTCCGCCTCGGCTCCGGGGAGCACGGCGACCGTCGTCAGGCCGGAGGCGACGAGGGCGCGGGAGACGTTGACTCCCTTGCCTCCGGATTCCTGCCGGACGGAGACGGCCCGCTGGACTTCGCCGCGGAGCAACGGGCCCGGCAGTGCCACGGTGCGGTCCAGGCTCGGGTTGGCGGTCAGGGTGACAATCATGCGACCACCACCTCGACTCCGGCGTCCGCGAGGGCGTCGGCCAGGTCCTGGCTGGGTTTCGTGTCAGTGATCAAGGTGTCCAGATCTTTCAACGAGGCGAACTGGACCAGGGTTTCGGAATCCAGCTTGGAGGAATCAGCCAGCACCACAATGCGGCGCGCTGATTGGACGAAGGCAGCCTTGACAGCGGCTTCTTCAGGATCGGGAGTGCTCAGCCCGAAGGCTGCGTGGATGCCGTTGGTGCCGATAAAGGCGATGTCCGGGCGGATCCGGCGGGCGGCTTCCACGGTGGACTGGCCGACGGCGGCCTGCGTGATGCCGCGGACCTTTCCGCCCAGCAGGTGCAGGGCGATGCCGGGTTCCCCGGACAGCTTTGTTGCGACGGGCAGCGAATGGGTGATGACCACCAGTTCCGCGGCGGGCCCTGAGATGGCGGTGGTTGCTGCCGTCCGGGCGGCCAGGAGTTCGGCGAGGGCCTCGGTGGTGGATCCGGCGTCGATCAGGATGCTGCCGGTGCGGTCCTGCGGGATGAGCGCCAAGGCGGCCTCGGCGATCCGGGTCTTTTCCGGCTGCCGCTGGTCGGTGCGGACCAGGATGCTTTCCTCGTTGGTGCTGAAGCGGTCCGGGGATACCGCGCCGCCGTGGACCCGGCGCACACTGCCGGCGGCTTCGAGGGCGGCCAGGTCCCTGCGGACGGTCTCGGTGGTGATGCTGAAACGCTCGGCAAGGTCCGTGACGCTGGCGCGGCCGCTGGCAGAAATGAGCCCAACGATCAGCTGTTGGCGTTCTTCGGCGAACACTGGCTCTCCCTTGCGTCAGTACTGCGGACCTTCCGGCCACTTCCGTGATAGCCATCACAGGTAGTGGAGTTGATTGACTTTATCTTTGAATCTGTGGCTTTGTCAATGGAAAACAACATGAACGCAGAAATCTCACCCACCTTCCCATGGGACATGCCTCTTCTTCGCGCCGGGGAGCGGGCATACAGGGAATGTGTCCACCCTTGGCTCCGCAGGCTGGGCATGCCCGTGCTGCGGTTTGGTGAGCCGGGGGACATGTCCAATCCTTGTCCGGAGGAGTGGGCATATACGGACTATGTCCACCCGTGGCTCCGAAGGCTGGGCATATCCAGTTTCCGCAGCGGGGGCTCTCGGGCCGGGGGGACATGTGCGTTCCTGGGACTCTCGGGCCGGGGGCACGCCCAGATTCCGCACCTGGGACTCTCGGTCCGGGGGACATGCGCGTTCCTGGGACTCTCGGGCCGAGGGGCATGTCCAGTCCTAGTCCTGGGGAGTGGGCATATTCGGACTATGTCCACGGGTGGCCGCGAAGGTGGGACATGTCCGGTGGGGCGGGCTGGGCGGGGCGGCTGGAAATGCCGAACGCCGGGCCAGACCTTAGGTCCGGCCCGGCGTCCGGGTCGTTCGGGTGGCGCACCGTGGTGCAACGTAGCGCCATGGGGCTAGAGGCCGGCGTCGCGGCTCTCATTGCGGGTAATGGTCTCGCCGGTGTTTGGGTCGACGACGGAGCGGGTTTCGCTGACCCGGCGGGTGCGGCTGCGGCCCGGGGCGGCCAGGACCAGGGAAGCGATCAGTCCGATCACGCCCACCGCCATCAGGATGTACCCGATCATGGTCTGGTCAACGTTGGGGATCAGCCCGGGGGTGATGGCCCAGGCCAGAATGGCGCCGAGGGCAATGAGGAAGATGGAGGAACCGATTCTCATGACTTGCTCCTTGTGTCCGGTGGGACGGATAGGTACTGCTAAGCATGCTGTCCAGCGTCACGCTACAGCCCGGAAAGTGTTGTTTCAACGATCCGCGCGGCGCCACTCCGGTCTGTTTTCCCGCGGCAGTGCTTGCCGCGGGGGCCCCGGACAGCAGCGCCGCGGAGCAGGAGAGGGTTGGTCCGGATCTGCGGCGGAGGAAACCGGGGCGGCAGCGGGCGGGGGATCGCACGTACTCTTAAAGCGTGCATCGCGGCAGCCGCCATGCCTGCCGACCCTCGCTTGCCCCCGCCACACCCGTCCCGCCGCACTGCCCGCGGGTCCTTGGGCGGGCCTCACAGAAATGCCGGTACCCATGCCTGAAGCTTCCCCCAGAGTCGTTGTTACCGGACTGGGCGCCGTGACCCCTGTAGGCGGGACCGCTGCCGAGACCCGGGCGGCGCTGCTGGCCGGGCGCTCCGGAATTGCGGCGCTCGACGAGGATTGGGCACAGGCGCTGCCCGTCCGCATGGCCGGCCGGGTGAAGGTTGACGTCGCCTCGCTGCTCACCACCCCCGAATACAAGAGGATGGACCGGTGCGGGCACCTGGCGCTGGTTGCCGCCCGGGAAGCGTGGGAGCAGGCCGGCCGCCCCGCGGCTGACCCGGAGCGCCTGGCGGTGGTGATCGGTTCCGGCTACGGCGGCCTGGACACCACTCTGGAGCAGACCCGGACGCTGGATTCCAGCGGCCCGCGCAGGGTTTCCCCGCATACGCTCACCCGGATCATGACCAACGCCCCTGCCGCTTGGGTCTCCATCGACGTCGGTGCCAAGGGAGGGGCGCGCACTCCGGTGAGCGCCTGCGCCTCCGGGGCGGAAGCCATCTCCCAGGCCGCCGATATGATCCGGGCCGGTGCGGCGGACGTGGTGATCGCGGGCGGCGTGGATTCCTGCATCAATGGCCTGATCATCAGCGGTTTCGCGCAGATCCGTGCCCTGTCCACCCGTAACGAGGACCCGCAGTCCGCATCGCGGCCCTTCGACCGGGACCGGGACGGATTCGTGATGGCCGAAGGCGCTGCGATCCTGGTCCTGGAACGTGAGGACCACGCCCGGGCCCGCGGGGCGGAAATCCTGGGCGTCGTGGCCGGAACCGCGGTGACGTCCGACGCCGTCGACATCGTCGCTGCTGATCCGGCCATGCAGCGCCGGGTGATGGAAAAGGCAATCGCGGCCGCCGGACTTGGCGCCCGGGACATTGGCCTCGTCCACGCCCACGCGACGTCCACACCGGTCGGCGACCGCCTCGAAGCCGAAGCGATCAGGGCCGTGCTCGGCAACCAGGTGCCCGTCACTTCCACGAAATCCCTCACCGGGCACCTCCTTGGCGGGGCCGGCGCGCTCGGCGCCATCGTGATGATCCAGGCCCTGAAGACCGGGGAAGTCCCCGGAACCGGCAACCTGGACCAGCCCGACGACGGGATCGACCTCAACCTCCTTGGCGAAACCGTGGCAGGACAGCCGGCCAGGGCGGGGATCGCCAACGCTTTCGGATTCGGCGGGCACAGCACCGCGCTGGTGATCACCGAAAGCTAGGCTGTTCCGATGGAGACAGTCGTCTGGTCAAAGCCGGAACACGAACGCGCCGGCACGCCGCTGCTGGTGATGCTGCATGGCTACGGCCGGGACGAATCCCGGATGGTCAAGCTCTTTGCGAGCCTGCCGTCCGGGTTCAGCTGCGCAGCGCTGCGTGGTCCCAAGGAGATCGGGGACGGCCACGGCTGGTTCCTGCTGGACTACTTCCTGACCCACGACTTCGCCGACGTCATCTCCTCCACCAATGCCGTCTTCAGCTGGATCGAATCCGTCAAAGACCAGCACAGCAGCGTCAGCCTGTTCGGCTACTCGCAGGGCATGGCCATGGCCACCACCCTGCTGCGGCTGCGGCCGGCGCAGTTCCGGGCCGTCGTCGGGCTGTCCGGCTTTGTCCTGGAAAACGAACTCCTGGCGATGAGTGAATCGTTCGAGGCGCGCCCGCCCTTCTTCTGGGGCCGAGACCGGGACGACTTGGTGATCAACGACGCCGCCACGGAGCACACCGAGGCATGGCTCCACGAGCACACCCAGCTCACGGCGCGGACCTACCCGGGAATGGGCCACTCGATCTCGGCGGCGGAACTGGTGGACGTCAGTGCATTCCTGCGCCACTACGTGCTGCGCCCGGACGGCCGCCCGCAGAGCGCCACCTAGAACGCAGGGCTTAGGTGCAACAGGGCCAAACGGCCTTTCTTCATTTATCCACTTGCGCGCCAATTTTGTAAGCGCTTACACTCGACGTTGGCCAGGTTAACGGCCCACTACTTCAGGGGGAAGAAAGGGCTGAGCCCCGTGCTGCAGGATAAGACGCCGCGCGTCACCATCCAGGACGTCGCCGCCCCCTCCGGGCTCTCCATCTGCACCGTCTCCCGGGCCCTGCGCAATCTCCCGAACGTCTCCGTCCAGGCCCGGGCCAAAGCCGGCGACGCCGCCGCCAAGCTGGGATACAAGGCCTCCCCGGCAGCCTCCCGGCTGGCCGGCGGAAGCACCGGTTCCGTGGCCATCATCGTCCCCACCGCCACCGCCACCGCCTGGTTTTTCGCGCAGGCCGTGGAAGCCGCCGAGGAGATGTTTGCCGACAGCGGCTACGACACCGTCCTGATCAGCCTCCGCAGCCGGCCCAGCGTGCGGCACCAGCTTTTCGCCGACCTCCCCGGGCTGTCCCAGCGGGTCGACGGCGTCCTGCTCCTCAATATCGCCCTCAGCGAAGCCGAGGTGTCGGCCCTCGCCGGCTCGGGTCTGGCCGTGGCCAGCGTGGGCATGCACGACGTGCCCTGGGACAACGTCGGGATCGACAACGAGGACGCGGCCCGCACCGCCACCGAACACCTGCTGGGCCTGGGCCACTGGGATCTGGCCATGCTCTCCGGCAGCGAGGCAGGCGAACCCTCCCTGGTGACCGCCACCGAGCGGCTGCGGGGATTCGAACAGGCCCTCAGCGCCCATCAACTGACGCTCGATCCGGACCTGGTCCTGGCGGCCGGGTCCAGCATTGAAGGCGGCCGGCTGGCCATGATCGAGCTGATCGAAAACCGCCGAATGCCCTCCGCGATCCTTGCCGGCTGCGACGAAACAGCCTTCGGCGCCCTCATGGCCCTGAGGGACCTCGGTTTGTCTGCACCGAGGAACGTGTCCATCATAGGAATAGACGATCATCAGATGAGCTGGTTCCTGGGGTTGAGCACCATCGCCCAGCCGGTAGCCGATCAGGGCGCGTTCGCGGCCAACCTGTTGATTGAAAGACTCCTCCGCTCGGGACTTGCGAATCCCCCGACCAGCCACGTGCTGGAAACCAAACTGATAGAGCGCAAGAGCACCCGCCGCCGCCGCTGAGCGGGGCGGCCTGACCCGTCCAGCGTTTGCCCTCCAGAAATCCCCCGCCACAGTGCCTTCCCCTGCCTGCGTCCCCTGCCCACCCGGCGGGCGGCCCGCCCACCGACTTTTGTTACTGCCGTCTGAAAGGACAACCGATCCATGACTGAGCTTTCCAACAGCACCCCTTCGAGCTGGACCGGGGCCTCTGCCATCCTCTTTGACCTCGACGGCGTCCTGACCCCCACCGCGATCGTGCACGAACGCGCCTGGCAGGAGCTCTTCGACGGCTTCCTCACGACCGTGCCCGAGGCGCCCGGCTACTGTGAAAGCGACTACTTCGACCACATCGACGGCAAGCCGCGGTTCGACGGCGTCCGTGACTTCCTGGCCTCCCGCGACATCGTCCTGCCCGAAGGCCCGCTCGATGACGACCCAGCGAACAACACGGTCCACGGCCTGGGCAACCGCAAGAACAAGGTCTTCAACGACATCGTTGAGGCCGGAGGGGTCAAGCCCTACGCCGGCTCCGTGCGGTTCATAGACGCCGCCCTGGCCCGCGGGCTCAAGGTCGCCGTCGTCTCCTCCTCCCGCAACGCCCCGGCGGTGCTCAAGGCCGCCGGACTTTCTGACTACTTCCCGGTGGTGGTCGACGGCGTCGTCGCCGTCGCCGAAGGCCTGCCCGGCAAGCCCAGCCCGGCGACCTACGAGTACGCCGCCCGGCTGCTGGGCCTGCCCAGCGAGGACTGCGTCGTCGTCGAGGACGCTGTCTCCGGGGTCCAGGCCGGCCGCGCGGGGAGCTTCCACTCGGTGATCGGTGTGGACCGCGGTGCCGGCCGGCAGACCCTGCTGGCTGCCGGCGCCACGCTGGTGGTCAACGACCTCGACGAGCTCCTCTAGACGCCCTCCCGCCCTTCGTTTCCGCGCGGGTCCCGCCCCGCGCGGGCCTGCGCCGACTTTCACCACCTGATTCTTTACCGCCTGAAGGAAAAACCATGGCCCTCATCACCTCGGACCGCGCCCGGTTCCCCAACGACCCCTGGCAGTTGGTCGAGACCGTCCACCTCCCCGGCAACGCCGGTACGCTCGAGACCCTCTTCAGCCTGGGCAACGGCCACCTCGGCATCCGCGGAGCGCACTGGGCAGCGGCCGACGCCGAGCTGCCGGGCAGCTTTATTAACGGCTTCCACGAGACCTGGGACATCAAGCACGCCGAGAACGCCTACGGTTTCGCCCGCACCGGCCAGCGGATCCTGTACGTCCCGGACGCCAACAACTTCACCGTGATCATCGACGGCGAAACCCTGAGCCTGGACGAATCCACCGTGCTGGACTACCGGCGCAGCGTCGACTTCGGCACAGGCGTCTACGAATGCCGTATCACCTGGCAGTGCCGCTCCGGCGCCACCGTGACCACCACCGAACGCCGCGCCGTCGGTTACCAGTCCCGCGGTGCGCTCGGCATCTCGCTGGAACTGGCCGCGGACCGGGACATCTCCGCGGACGTGACCTCCTCGGTGATCAACCGCCAGGACCAGCCGGTCGAGGACCACACGGCCCATGACCCGCGCCGCGCCGGCCGGCACGCCGGGCGGGTCCTGCTTCCCGTGCGGCTCGACGGCGGCGACGGCTCGCTGCGCCTGTCGTGGGAGACCGCCGAATCCAAGCAGCGGATCGGCCTGGCCGTGGACCACTGGACGAACGCCGGGGTGCAGCCCTTCGACACCCAGGTGCACGAGGACGACAGCAGCGTCCGTTATGTTCTGGCCGTCGGCGCCGACGAGCCGTTCGTGCTGGAAAAGAGCGTCAGCTATGCCGTCGGGCAGGCCTCGGAGGACCTGGCCGACGACGCGGAAGCGGGACTCAGGACGCTCGCGGAGATCTTCGCCGAAAGCGCGGCGCACTACCGCGAGTACTGGACCACGAGCGACATCGTCCTCGCCGGCCAGACCGAACTCCAGCAGGCCGTCCGTTGGAACCTCTTCCAGCTGGCGCAGGCCACGGCCTGCGCCGACATCGCCGGCATCCCGGCCAAGGGCGTCAGCGGTTCCGGCTACGACGGCCACTACTTCTGGGACCAGGAGGTGTACCTGATGCCGTACCTGACATACACCAGCCCGGGCAACGCCCGCCAGGTCCTCGAGTTCCGCCACGACATGCTCCCCGAGGCCAAAATCCGTGCCAAGGAGCTCAGCGTGGACGGCGCCCTCTTCCCCTGGCGCACCATCAACGGGCTCGAAGCGAGCGCCTATTACGCCGCCGGCACCGCCCAGTTCCACATTGCCGCCGCAATCGCCTTCGCCACCAACCGCTATATCTGGGCCAGTGGCGACCAGGCGTTCCAGGAGACCCTGGGCTCCGAGCTGCTGATCGAGACCGCCCGGATGTGGGTTTCACTGGGCTTCTTCGGCAAGGACGGGCTCTTCCACATCCACGGCGTCACCGGCCCGGACGAGTACACCGCCGTCGTCAATGACAACCTGTACACCAACGTCATGGCCCGGTTTAACCTGCGCGCCGCGGCGGCGCTGGACCACCCGGACATCGACGACGCCGAACGCCAGCTCTGGGAGCAGGCCGCCACCCGGATGCAGCTGCCCTACGACGAGGACCTCCAGGTGCACTCGCAGGACAACGACTTCATGACCCTGGAGCCGTGGGACTGGAGCACGCCCCGGGACAAGTACCCGCTGCTGCTGAACTTCCACCCCCTGGTGATCTACCGCCACCAGGTCCTCAAGCAGGCAGACAGTGTGCTGGCCATGTTCCTGCAGTGGCAGGACTTCACCGCCGAGGAAAAGCGCCGCGCCTTCGACTTTTACGATCCGATCACCACCGGCGACTCCACCTTGTCCGCCTGCGTGCAGGGCATCATGGCGGCCGAGGTCGGCTACGCGGACGCCGCACTGAACCACTTCACGCACGCGCTGTTCATCGACCTGGACGACACCCACGGCAACACGATCGACGGTGTGCACATCGCCTCCACCGGCGGGGTGTGGAGCTCGCTGGTCAGCGGCTTCGCGGGCCTGCGGGACCAGGGTGCCGTGCCGTACTTCGACCCGCGGCTGCCCGCCGAATGGGACGGGCTGTCCTTCCACCTGAAGATCCAGGGCCGGCTGCTGCAGCTCGAACTGGCGCAGGGCTCCATCAGCCTGACCGTGCGCGAGGGCGCACCGCTCGACGTCGACGTGCGCGGCGAACTGCTCACGGTCGACGGCGACACGGTGCGGGTACCGCTGGCCCCGGTCGCGGAGCCGGAGCCCACGATCTTCCCGAGCGGACTCCCGACGGCATCGATCCCGATCGTGCGCGCGGCGGTCTAGGCCCCGCGACGGCGGTCGCCGGAACGTTCTGCGGCGGCGCTGTCACCGGCCGGCCCTGGTCCGGAGGCTTCGGCAGGGGATGGCGCGGGGGCCGTGGCATCCGCGAGGCCGTCCACCTGGTGGTCCAGCGGATGGGCGAGTTCGTCGGCCGGCATCCGGGCGACGGCCAGGGCGACGGCGGCCATGACCGGGCACACCGTCCCGGCGACGAGGAAGATAAGCCAGACCGGCAGCACCTCGGCGGCCGGTCCGGCGAGGGCCATGGACACCGGCATCAGGGCCAGCGACACGAAGAAGTCCAGGCTGGACACGCGGCCCAGCAGGTGCGGCGGCACCCGGCGCTGCAGCAGGGTCCCCCAGATGACCATGCCCATGCCGCCGGTGGCACCGAAGATGAACAGCGCGGCAGCCAGCGCCCAGAAGCTGTCCATGATGCCGACCGCCGCGATTGGCAGGCTGCCCGCGCCCCAGCTCACCATCATCACACTGAGGTAGCGGCGCGGCAGCGGGAACGAGGCCGTGGCCAGCGACGCGGCCGCGCCGCCGACGCCCATGATGGCGAGCAGGAAACCGAACATGCGTGAGTCGCCGCCGAGCTGGTCGCGGACCACGAACGGCAGGAGCACCTCAATGGGGCCGATCAGGAACAACACGGAGATGCAGGCCCACAGCAGGGTCCACAGCAGCCAGGGCGTGCGGACCGTGTAGCTGACCCCCTCCCGGAGGTCGTGCAGCAGGGACGTCCCGGCGCGTTCGCCGGACCGGGACCCGGCCCCGGCGCCGCCCTCCGGACCCGCCCCGCCATCGGCTCCGGGCAGGGGCTGGCGATGGAGCAGGTTCAGGATGGAAAAGGCCAGCAGGTGGCATACCGCCACCCCCGTCACGGCGTGGGCGGGGGACAGCGCGGCGACCAGGATGCCCGCGACGGCGGGACCGGCGGCCTGCTGCAGCATGGGCCGCATCGTACCTTCCATGCCATTGGCCGCGAGCAGGTCCTCCGGCGGCAGGATCCGGGGGAGGATGGCGGAGTAGGCGGGGAAGAAGAACGCGGCCCCGACGCCCAGCACAAACGCGCCGAGCGCGAGGTGCCAGAGCTGCAGCCAGCCCAGCATGGCCAGCCCGCTGATGCCGGCGATGACGGCAAGGTTGGCTCCCTCCACCGCGATGATCAGGAGCCGCTGCGGGAACCGGTCCGCCGCGATGCCGCCCGCAAGAACAAACGCGACGAGGCCCACGCTGCCCGCCGCCGCCACGAGGGAGAGCTCCAGCGGGCCGCCGCCCAGGTGGATGACCTCATAGACCATCGCCACGGCCCACATTCCGGAGCCGAAAATAGAGATGGCCAGGGCCGCAATCAGCACGCGGTATTCCCGGTGCGCGAACGGGCGGAGGGCCCTCAGTGAGCGCATGGCTCCAGTCTAGAGGCCCGGCGCTGGCCCGTCCCAGTCCCTCCGGGTACGCATCGGCGAGGCGCTTCCGCGCCGCGGACGCGCACCCGGATAGGCTCCTGTCATGAACTCATCGGCCACCGCGACGGCGCGGCGCAGCCTGGCGCTCCTCGGCGCCAACGCGGGACTCGCCCTGCACCCGGTAGACGCCGGCGGAGCGCTGCTGCCCGGCGAGCCAGCGAGCTGCTTCGCGTCGTTCTGGACGGTCGACTGGTCGCGCTGGGGCGCAGGCAACGCGCTGCTGGTCGCCACCCTCCAGGGCTGGCGGACCTACGGCACCAGCGAGTTCTTCGCTGCCTCCCTGGCCACCGAACTGACCTGTCATTTCCCGGAGGCTGCCCGGTTCCCGCTGGACGCCATCACCCACACCGACGACGAGTTCGACGTCGTGCTCGACGCCGGGCAGGGATTCCGCACCACCGGCCGGAAGGCCGGGCTGGAAATCAGCGGCGTCCTCGACCGCCGGCAGTTTGCGGCTCCCAACTTCCAGCTCGGCGACTCCAGCGCCTCGCTCAGTAACGTGTACCTGCCGTGCAGCACCGGCCGGCTCGTGGAATTCGGGGTGGAATGGCCCGGCGCGGCCACCGTCTACCCCGGGCCGCTGGGCCCGGCGTCGTCGGCCTTCGTGGCCGTGGCTGAATCGTGGGCGCTCTAACTGCCCTCCCGGGACCGGGGTTGAGGCGCGGACAGACGGGCCCGTGGCCTAGTGTTAAGACCAGACGAAGCTCAGCACCCTTATAGTTCACGGAGAGGCGATATGGCCAAGCGCAGCAACCCGGCAGTGAAGATTGCCCAGAAGTCAGCACACAACGCGATGTTCGACGCGGAGGGCAAGCCCAAGCCGGGCGTCCACAACGTGCTCCTGCGGGCCGTTGAAGTCCAGCGCCCGCTGGTGCTGGCGAACCTGCGCCGGCTCCAGCGCCGGCATCCGCGGGCCACCGCGGCGCAGCTCGCCGCGACCCTGGAACGGGACTACCTCATCGCCGTCACCGGCGGCGGCGCGCTGGTGGGCGGCGCGGCCGTGATTCCCGGCGTCGGCACGGTCGCTGCGCTGGGCCTCTCGGCCGCCGCGACCGTCGGTTTCCTCGAAGCCACGGCACTGTTCTCCACCTCCCTCGCCGAACTCCACGGCGTCCGGCTGGTGGACCCGGAGAAGGCCAGCACCCTGGTCATGGCGATCATGCTGGGCGAGGAGGGCACCGCACTGTTGAGCTCGCTGAGCGGGCAGGCCGCGGGACAGGGCAAGGGCCCCACCCAGGCCTGGGGCTCCCTCTTCAGCCGCCGGGTTCCGCTGACCGGCTTCGGGTCGGTGCGGGAACGGATCCAGACAATGTTCCTTCGGACCCTGCTGAAAAAGCAGGGAACCGCCCTGCTGGGCCGGGCGCTGCCGTTTGGCATCGGCGCCGTCGTCGGCGGCGTGGGCAACCGGATGATGGGCCGCGCCGTCATCGCGAACGCCAAGGAAGCGTTCGGCCCGATGCCGCTCGTCATTCCCGGAGAACTTGGGGGCCCGGCGGCAGCCGCCAGCCCGGCGGAAGCCGAAAGCCCGGCCGCAGAGCGGGGCAGCAAGGACAAGGCAGCGCAGGAAGACGGCACGCTGTGGATCTGAACGCGGACCTGGGGGAGTCCTTCGGCACCTGGACCCTGGGGGACGACGCCGCGATGTTCCCGCTGGTCACAAGCGCCAGCGTGGCCTGCGGCCTGCACGCCGGGGATCCGGTGACCATGCTGGACACCTGCCGGGCAGCCTACGAGCTCGACGTCCGGGTGGGCGCCCACCTCGGCTACCCGGACCTCGCCGGTTTCGGCCTCCGGGCCATGGACATCACCTTCGATGACCTTTTCGGCGCCGTGCTGTACCAGCTCGGCGCCCTGGACGGGGTCGCGCACGCCGTCGGCGCCTCGGTGGACTACGTCAAGCTGCACGGGGCGCTGTACGACCGGACAGTTCGCGACGCCGAGCAGGCCTCCGCCGTGGTCGCCGCGATCCAGGCCTACGATCCGGGGCTTCCCGTCCTGGGCTTCCCGGGCTCCGCCCTGCTCGGCATCGCCCAGGAAGCCGGCCACCCGGTATTCGCCGAGGCCTTCGCCGACCGCGCCTACCTGCCGGACGGCACCCTCGTGCCGCGCTCGCAGGACGGCGCCATGCTGGACGACGTCGGCCGGATCACCGAACGCGCGGTGCGCCTCGCCACGAAGGGCGAGGTCGAGGCCGTTGACGGCACCGTGCTCCGGATCGAACCGCAGTCCCTGTGCATCCACGGCGACAGCCCCGGTTCCCTCGCCACGGCCACCGCGATCCGCGCGGCCCTGGAAAGTGCGGGCGTGGAGCTGGAGAGTTTCGCCTGACCCCTGCCTGAAGGCCGCGATCCTCATCTTCATCACGGGATCTGCCCAGTGCCGTAAGGCCCTATCCGGGCCAGAAACGGCAACCTAGCTTTGGGTCATGACTGCCGGAGGCCCCGCGGGGTTAGATGGACCCGCCTCGGATGCCATGTTGAAGCTCGGCCGGTTTTTCACGAAGTGGGACCAAACCGACGACGGCAGGGCGGTGTTCCGGGAAGGCGGCCGCAAGGGCGACATCTTCTACCGGGACCGGTGGAGCCACGACAAGGTGGTCCGCTCCACCCACGGGGTGAACTGCACCGGCTCGTGCTCCTGGAAGGTGTACGTCAAGGACGGCATCATCACCTGGGAGTCCCAGCAGACCGATTACCCCTCCGTGGGTCCGGACAGCCCGGAATACGAGCCGCGGGGCTGCCCGCGCGGGGCGGCCTTCTCCTGGTACACCTACTCGCCCACCCGGGTCCGGTTCCCCTATGCGCGGGGTGTCCTCGTGGAGATGTACCGCGAGGCCAAGGCCCGGCTGGGCGACCCGGTGCTGGCCTTTGCCGACGTCGTGGGGGACCCGGAGCGGCGCCGGCGCTACCAGCTGGCGCGCGGCAAGGGCGGCCTGGTCCGGGTCTCCTGGCAGGAGGCGATCGAAATCGCGGCCGCCGCCCACGTGAACACGATCAAGAACTACGGGCCGGACCGCTGCGCCGGTTTCTCGCCGATCCCCGCGATGTCGATGGTCTCGCACGCGGTCGGAACCCGCTTCATCCAGCTGATCGGCGGGGTGATGACGTCATTCTACGACTGGTACGCGGACCTGCCCGTGGCCAGTCCGCAGGTCTTCGGGGACCAGACCGACGTCCCGGAGTCCGGTGACTGGTGGGACGCTGGCTACCTGATGATGTGGGGCTCCAACGTCCCCGTCACCCGGACCCCGGATGCGCACTGGATGGCTGAGGTGCGGTACCGCGGAACCAAGGTGGTGACGGTCAGCCCGGACTATGCGGACAACACGAAATTCGCCGACGAATGGCTCCCTGCCCAGGCCGGAACCGACGCCGCCCTGGCCATGGCGATGGGCCACGTGATGCTGAAGGAATTCTTCATCGACCGCGAGGTCCCGTTCTTCTCCGACTACGTCCGCCAATACACGGACCTGCCGTTCCTGGTCCGGCTCGAACGGCGCGACGACGGCACCCTCACCCCGTCGAAGTTCCTCACCGCGAGGGATATACCGGCCGAGTCCCTGGTCGAGGACGCGGCGTTCCGCACCGTGCTGTTCGACAAGAAGTCAGGACGCCCGGCAGTTCCCAACGGCTCCATGGGGTTCCGCTACTCCGGCAGCGGCGAGGGCAAGTGGAACCTGGACCTGGAGGGGATCGAACCGGCGCTGTCGCTGCGTGAGGTCTCCGGGGCCAGTGCCGAGATCCTGCTGCCCTGCTTCGAGGACGCCGACGGCACCGGCAGCGTTCTCCGGCGCGGAGTGCCGGTCATCGAGGTGGAGGGCCAGCTGGTCACCACTGTGTTCGACCTCATGCTGGCCCAGTACGGCGTCGGCCGCGAAGGCCTGCCGGGGGAGTGGGCCACCGGCTATGACGACGCCGCGACGCCCTACACCCCGGCCTGGCAGGAGGAGATCACGTCCGTCCCCGCGCTGGCCTGCATCCGGGTGGCGCGCGAATTCGCCCGCAACGCCGAGCAGTCCAAGGGCCGGTCCATGATCATCATGGGCGCCGGGATCTGCCAGTGGTTCCACGGCGACACCACCTACCGGGCGGTGCTGGCGCTCGTGATGCTGACCGGCTGCATGGGCCGCAACGGCGGCGGCTGGGCGCACTATGTGGGACAGGAGAAGACGCGGCCGGTCACCGGCTGGTTGTCGCTGGCCAATGCCCTGGACTGGTCACGCCCGCCCCGGACCATGATCGGCACCGGCTACTGGTACATGCACACGGACCAGTGGCGCCAGGACGGCTACTCCGCGGATGCGCTGAAGTCCCCGCTGTCCACCGGGGCGATGGACGGCATGCACACCGCGGACGCGCTGGCCCAGTCCGCCCGGCTCGGCTGGATGCCCTTCTATCCGCAGTTCGACCGGAACCCGTTGGACCTCGCGGACGAGGCGGAGGCCGCCGTCGCCGCCGGCACGGCGAAGGACACCCCCAGCTTTATCGCGGACGCGCTCAAGAACCGCACCCTGAACCCGGCGATCGAGGACGTGGACGCGCCGGAGAACTGGCCGCGGACGCTCGTGCTGTGGCGCTCCAACCTGTTCGGTTCCTCCGCCAAGGGCAACGAGTACTTCCTGCGGAACCTGCTGGGAACCCACAACAACGTCCTGGGCAAGGACCACGCCGAAGGCCTCAAGCCCCGGGACGTGAAATGGCACGATCAGGCGCCGGAAGGGAAACTGGACCTGCTGGTCTCCGCGGACTTCCGGATGACCTCCACCACGCTGCTGTCCGACGTCGTGTTCCCGGCCGCGACCTGGTACGAGAAGCATGATCTGTCCTCCACGGACATGCACCCCTTCGTGCACGCCTTTACCCCGGCGATCGATCCTCCGTGGGAGACGAAAACGGACTTCGACATGTTCCACCTGCTGGCCCAGGAGTTCTCCCGGATGGCCAAGACGCACCTGGGCGTGCGCCGGGACCTGGTCAGCGTGCCGCTGCAGCACGACACTCCGGGCCAGCTCGCCCAGCCCGGCGGGATCGTCCGGGACTGGCGGGACACGTCTATCCCCGCGGTCCCCGGGCAGAACATGCCCGTCTTTTCGGTCGTGGAGCGGGACTACACCGCCATCGCGGACAAGCTGGCCGCCGTCGGGCCGCTGGCCGACAAACTCGGATTCACGGTCAAGAACGTCACCTACAAACTCGCCGGACCCCTGGACCGGCTCGGCCGCTCCAACGGCGTGATGCTCGGCGGCGCCGCGGACGGCCGCCCCGCGATCGAAACCGACGCGAAAATGGCCGAGGCAATCCTGGCCTTCTCCGGCACCACCAACGGCGTGCTGTCCGTGCAGGGCTTCAAGGACCTGGAACTCCGCACGGGTAAGAAACTGGCGGACCTGTCCGAGGGGTCCGAGGAAAAATTCATCACCTTCGCCCAGACGCAGGCCGGCCCGGTCCCGGTGATCACCTCGCCGGAGTGGTCCGGTTCCGAAACGGGCGGGCGGCGCTACGCCCCGTTCACCATCAACATCGAACGGCTCAAGCCCTTCCACACCCTGACCGGCCGGATGCACTTCTTCCTCGACCACGACTGGATGATCGATATCGGCGAGGCGCTGCCGATCTACCGGCCGCCGCTGGACATGCACAAGCTCTTCGGCGAACCCAAACTCGGCCAGGACGGGGCCATGGAGGTGGTGGTCCGCTACCTGACCCCGCACTCCAAGTGGTCCATCCACTCCGAATACCAGGACAACCTGCTGATGCTCTCGCTCTCCCGCGGCGGGCCGACGGTCTGGATGAGCCCCGCCGACGCGGACGCCATCAAGGTCAAGGACAACGACTGGGTAGAGTGCCTGAACATCAACGGCGTCCTGGTGGCCCGGGCCATCGTCAGCCACCGGATGCCGGCCGGTGTGGTCTACGTCCACCACGCGCAGGAACGCACCATCGACGTGCCGAAGTCCGAGGCCACCGGCCGGCGCGGAGGAATCCACAATTCCGTGACCCGGCTGCTGGTCAAACCCTCGCACCTGATAGGCGGGTACGCCCAGCAGGCCTACGCGTTCAACTACCTGGGCCCCACCGGGAACCAGCGCGACATGGTCGCCACCGTCCGCCGTCGTTCCCAGGAGGTGCAGTACTGATGCGTGTTATGGCTCAAATGGGCATGGTCATGAACCTGGACAAATGCATCGGCTGCCACACCTGTTCCGTGACCTGCAAGCAGGCCTGGACCAACCGTGCGGGCACCGAATACGTCTGGTTCAACAACGTCGAAACCCGCCCCGGCCAGGGGTATCCGCGCCGCTATGAGGACCAGGACAAGTGGCGGGGCGGCTGGGTGCTGAACAAGCGCGGCAAGCTGGTCCTCAAGGCAGGCGGGCGGGTCAAGAAGCTCTTCGGGATCTTCGCCAGCCCGGTCCAGCCCGAGCTCAAGGACTACTACGAGCCGTGGACCTACGACTACAAGACCCTCGTGGACGCGCCCCTGGGCGACGATTTCCCGGTGGCCCGGCCCAAGTCCCTGATCACCGGGAAGGACACAAAGATCACCTGGTCGGCGAACTGGGACGATGATTTGGGCGGTTCCACCGAGAACGGGCACCTGGACCCGATCGTGGAAAAGGTCCGGCGGGAATCCGAAGACAAGATCAAGTTCGCCTACGAGCAGACCTTCATGTTCTACCTCCCGCGGATCTGCGAGCACTGCTTGAACCCCTCCTGCATGGCCTCCTGCCCCTCCGGCGCGATCTACAAGCGCGTGGAGGACGGGATTGTCCTGGTGGACCAGGACAAATGCCGCGGCTGGCGGCAGTGCGTCACCGGCTGCCCGTACAAGAAGATCTACTTCAACCACAAGACCGGCAAGGCCGAGAAGTGCACCTTCTGCTACCCGCGGGTGGAGGTGGGGCTGCCGACGGTCTGCTCGGAGACCTGCGTGGGCCGGCTGCGGTACCTGGGGCTGTTCCTGTACGACGCCGACGCCGTCACGGCGGCGGCGTCCGTCACGGACCCCCAGGAACTCTACGACGCCCAGATGGACGTGCTGCTGGACCCGAACGACCCCGCCGTCCAGACCGAAGCCCGGGCCCAGGGCATCCCGGAGGACTGGATTGACGCAGCCCGGCGGTCGCCGGTCTACGCCCTGGCCAAGGTCTACAAGGTGGCCCTGCCGCTGCACCCCGAATACCGGACCATGCCGATGGTCTGGTACGTGCCGCCCCTTTCACCCGTGGTGGACCTGCTGCGCGACCAGGGGCACGACGGCGAGGACGCCGGCAACCTCTTCGGCGCCATCGACGCGCTGCGCATCCCGGTCGAGTACCTCGCGGAACTCTTCACCGCCGGCGACGCCGACCGGGTCACCGCGGTGCTGAAGAAACTCGCGGCCATGCGTTCCTTCATGCGCGGCATCAGCCTCGGCAACGACCCCGACGACTCCATCCCCGAAGCAGTGGGCATGGACAGCCAGACCATGTACGAGATGTACCGGCTGATGGCGATCGCGAAGTACGAGGAGCGGTACGTCATCCCCAAAGCGCATGTGGAACAGGCCCATGACCTGGAGGAGATGGGCTGCTCGCTGGATTTCGAGGGCGGGCCGGGCATGCAGGATTCCGCCCCTTTCGGCGAGGCCAGCGGCCGACCCGTCCCGGTGGCGGTGGAAACGTTCAACGCCCTGCGGGACCGGCAGACCTCCGGCGCGGCGCCCGGGGAAACCACACTGCGCGGCCGGGTGAACCTGCTGAACTGGGACGGGACGGGGGCTCCCTCCGGGCTCTTTCCGGAAAAGGCGCTGGTGACGGAAAAGCCGCCCGCGCCGCCCGGTCCCGGCGCCCCGGCGGACGGGGAGCGGCTGTGAGCCGGCGCGAGCAGGTGGTCTACCTTGCGGCGTCCTGGTGCCTGTCCTACCCGGACGAGGAGCTCATCGGCAAGGTGCCGCTCATGCGGGCCGCGCTGGCCGAGTTCCCGGGCGCGGTCGCGGACTTCCAGGAGGTGCTGGATTCGCTGGAAGCCAGCCCGCCGATGGAAAGCCAGGCCCACTACGTGCGCGAGTTCGACCTCGGCAAGCGCCACGCCCTGCACCTGTCCTACTGGACGGACGGGGACACCCGGCGCCGCGGCGAAGTCCTGGGCAACTTCAAGAAAGCCTACCGGCAGAGCGACATCCTGGTGGACACCCACGGGGAACTGCCCGACTACCTGCCGATGGTGCTGGAATACGCCGCGCTCGTGGACCTCGCCGCCGGCCGTGAGCTGCTGACCCGCTTCCGGGCGAGCCTGGAGATGCTCCGCTTCGGGCTGCTCCGGGATGAACTTCCGCACGCCCGGATCCTGCAGGCCATCTGCGCCACCCTGCCCGGGAAGTCGCCCGCGGACGAGCAGGCCGTGATGCGGATGGCCGGCTACGGTCCGCCCGCCGAAGCGGTGGGCCTGGACCCGTACGATCCGCGACTGCTGCCCGTGAAGGGGGCCTGACCATGCTGGTGTCCGAAACCGAGCCCGGATCCGCCGTCGAAATCTCCGCCCTGGACATCGTGCTCTGGGGCGTCCTGCCTTACCTCATGATCGTGGTGCTGGTCGGCGGCCTGGTCTGGCGCTACCGGTATGACCAGTTCGGCTGGACCACCAGATCCTCCCAGCTCTACGAATCCCGGCTGCTGCGGATCGCCTCACCCTTGTTCCACTTCGGCCTGCTCGCCGTGATTGCGGGGCACTTCTTCGGCCTGGTCATTCCGATGGCCTGGACCCAGGCGGTGGGAATGAGCCAGGACTTCTACCACTTCAACGCCCTGTTTGTGGGCGGTATTGCGGGCGTGGGAACGCTCGGCGGGATCCTTCTGCTGATCTACCGCCGGCGCACCACCGGGCCGGTCTTTATGGCCACCACCAGGAACGACAAGACCATGTACGTGGTGCTCACCGCGGCGATTGTGTTCGGCCTGTGGACCACCCTGGCCAGTGTTTTCGAGGGCGAGCACGGGCACAACTACCGCGAGACGGTGGCCCCCTGGTTCCGCTCCCTGTTCGTCTTCCAGCCGGACCTGGCGGCCATGGCGGCTGCGCCGTTCTCCTTCCACCTGCACACCCTGGTGGGCATGGCGCTCTTCCTGATCTGGCCCTTCACGCGGCTGGTCCATGCCTTCACAGCCCCGTTCCACTACCTTTTCCGCCCCTACATCGTCTACCGCTCGCGTGACCGGGACAGGGATGGCAGCAAAGCCGGCGCCGCAGCCGCGCGGAACTCCACCGTCGCCGCCCGCCGGGGCTGGTCCGCCGTCGGAACCCGCGACCGGGACACCCGCAACCGCTGAGCCGGGCTCCGGCCGGGCGCACAACTGATGTCGAACTGAGAGGACCACCAGTGGCCGGATCCGCCCCCCTTCCTTCGGCCGCCCCCGCCGGGCGGACCCTCAACCTCGTGCTCGCCACCTCTGCGTCGGTGGTCGGTTTCTGGGCCTGGAACTCGGTGGCCACCCTCGGCGCCTTCTACACGCAGACCCTCGAGCTGACTCCGGCCGCCACCGGCGTGCTCGTGGCCATGCCGGTGTTTGTCGGCTCGCTGGGCCGGATCGTCGTCGGCACCCTGACGGACCGGTACGGCGGCCGGGCCATGTTCACCTTCGTGCTGCTGGCCTCGATTCTGCCGATCCTGCTCGTGGCTGTCGGCGGGCTCCTCAGTTCCTTCGCCCTAGTGCTGGGTGCCGGGCTGCTGCTGGGCGTCGCCGGAACGGTCTTCGCCGTCGGGATCCCCTTCGTCAGCGCCTGGTACGAGCCCTCCCGGCGCGGCTTCGCCACCGGCGTCTTCGGCGCCGGGATGGGCGGCACGGCGCTGGCAGCCTTCCTGAACCCGAGGCTGGTCGCCGGGATCGGCTACTTCCCCACGCACCTGCTGATCGCCGCGATCCTCGCGGTCATGGCGGCCCTGGTCTGGTTCCTGATGAAGGAATCCCCGGGCTGGACCCGCAACAACCTCCCCGTCCTGCCCAAACTGGTCGACGCCGTGAAGACCCCGGTGACCTGGAAGATGTGCTTCCTCTATGCGGTGGTCTTCGGCGGCTTCGTCTCCTTCGCCACCTACCTGCCCACCTATCTCCGCGACGTCTACAGCTTCGATCCGAGCGGCGCCGGGGCCCGGACCGCCGGCTTCGCGCTGGCCGCTGTCCTGGCACGGCCGGTGGGCGGTGTGCTGGCGGACAAGTTCGGGCCCAAGCCCGTGGTGATCACCTCGCTGGCCGGCGTCGCGGTCCTCGCCTGGGTGGTGAACCTGCAGCCCGACGGCGAGGTCCCCGCCGGCCTGACCTTCGTCGCCATGGCGGCGGCGCTGGGGCTCGGAACGGGCGGGGTGTTCGCCTGGGTGGGGGTGCTCGCCCCGCCGGGGAAAGTCGGCAGCATCAGCGGAGTGGTCAGCGCCGCCGGCGGCCTGGGCGGCTACTTCCCGCCGCTGATCATGGGGGCGACGTACGACGCCGCGACACGCAGCTACTCGATCGGGCTGCTGCTGCTGGTGGTCACGGCGCTCGCTGCGCTGGCTTTCACGATCTTCGCCCTCCCGGGCCGGGCAAAAGCGAAAGTCGCGGCCGCCTAGCCGGGGCGTCGGATTGTCAGCCGAAGGCCAGATGCGCCACCGTGAAGATCGCGAGCCCGGCGAGGGCGCCCACCACGGTGCCGTTGATCCGGATGAACTGCAGGTCCTTGCCGATCTGGAGCTCGATCTTCTGCGAGGTTTCCTCGGCGTCCCAGCGGGCCACGGTATCGGTGATGACCCCCGCGATGTCCGAGCGGTACGTCTTCACGAGGTACCCCGCGGCGTCCCCGATCCACTTGTTCACCTTGCCGGCCAGCTCCGGGTCAACCACCAGCCGCGTGCCGAAGTCGTGCACGGCGGCCTTAAATCGAACGGTCAGCTCGCTGTGCGGATCGTCGACGGCGGAGAGCAGCGCCGCCTTGATCGTCCCCCAGGTGCGGGAGGCGAGTTCCCGGATCTCCGGATCGCCGAGGACCTGGGCCTTTATGCCTTCGGCCCGGGCGATCATCACCGGATCATGCTGCAGGTCCTGCGCGAGGTCCTTGAGGTACTTGTCGATCGACAGGCGGACCTGGTGCTGGGGGTCGGACTGCACGGCGCGGGTGAACTTCAGGATCTCCACGTAGACCTTGTCGCCCACGAGCCCGTCCACGAACGAGGGAACCCACGTCGGGGACCGGTCGGTGACCAGCCGGTTGACCGTTTCCTGGTTATCCCGCACCCAGTCCACGGTGCGGTCCACGAGCACGTCCACCAGCGCGTGGTGGTGGCCGTCCTCAAAAATGCGCTGGGCGACCCGGCCCACCGGCGGTCCCCACGGCGGGGCGAGCAGATGCCGCCGGACCATGCCCTCGATCACGGCCTGGACATCGTCGTCGTTGAGCACGGTAAAGGCGCCGCGGATGACGGCGGCGCCCTCCTTGGCGACGCGCTCGGCGCCGCCGGGCCCGGAGAGCCAGGCCCCGGCCTTGCGGGCGATGTCAACGGAAGCGAGTTTTTCGTGGACCACCTGCTCGGAGAGGAAGTTGGTCTCCACGAATTCGCCCAGGGAGGCGCCGATCTGGTCCTTGCGCTGCGGGATGATGGCGGTGTGCGGGATTTTGAGGCCCATGGGGTACTTGAACAGCGCCGTTACCGCGAACCAGTCCGCGAGGGCCCCGACCATGCCGCCTTCGGCCGCGGCCCGGACGTATTCGAGCCAGGGGTACTGCTTCTGCAGGGCGAAGGCGACCACAAAGATGATCGCCATCAGGACCAGCAGCGAGAGCGCCAGCAGCTTCATCTTCCGCAGCGCGGACGCCTTCTCGGCGTCGCCGGCGGCCACGGTTTGGCGGCGGGCGGCATCGCCGGCCGCGGCGGCTTCGGCGTCACCGGGGCCCTCCGGACGGGTACTTGGCTCAGTATTCACCTGCATGTGCCCAGCCTAGTCCCGCTTTGGCAGCGGCTGTCGGCTAACGTGGCAGCATGACGACTGACGAGTCCGCCGCAGCCCGTCCGCTGGTCTACGCCCACCGCGGTTCAAGCGGGGCGTTCGCCGAGCACACCCGCGCCGCCTACCTGCAGGCAATCGCCGACGGCGCCGACGGTGTGGAATGCGACATCCACCTCACCCGGGACCAGCACGCGGTGCTGCTGCACGACGCCAACCTGGACCGCACCTCGGACGGCACCGGGCCGGTGGCGGACCGGACCCTCCACGAGCTCCGGCAGCTGGACTTTTCGTCCTGGAAGGGCGCCAGGATTCCGGACGCCTACGGTGCCAGGTCCACCCAGCTGCTGACGCTTCCGGAGCTGCTGGTGCTGCTGCAGGCCGCGGGCCGGGAGATCGGCCTGGCGATCGAGCTCAAACACCCCAGCCCCTTCCAGCTCAAGCTGGAGGACCGGGTCCTGGAGGTCCTCCGGTCACAGGGCTGGGACCCGGCGACGTCCCGGCTCGGCAACATCACGGTGTCCTTCATGAGCTTCAGCCCCGACTCGGTAAAGCACCTGCTGAAGTCAGTCCCCTCCGACGCCGTGTGCCAGCTCGTGGACGACGTCGACGTCCTGGAGATCCGCGAGGAGCTCGGCCTGGGGGCGCTTACCGGCGGGGCGCTCGCGAACCTGATGAAGGCGGCGCAAACCGAAGCCGAGCGGATCCTGGACGACTGCGAGACCGGGCTGGCCGGGCCGGGCATCGACTATGTCCGCGGGCATTCCCGGACCATCCGTCGCTGGCTCAAGTCCGGCCGCCGCTTCCGGGTATGGACCGTGGACTCGGAAAACGACGTCGCGCTCTGCCGGGAGCTCGGAATCCACGAGATCACCACCAACCGGCCCGCGCAGGTCCTCGCCCAGCTGTCGGCCGGCACCCAGAGCCGCCGCTAAGCGGCAATGAAGTGGTGCCAGTCCGGGAAGGGGTCTTCGGGCAGTTCCAAGTTGGGATCCGGGCCGGGGTCCGGCGGCGGTTCCAGGTCGGGACCCCAGCGTGGATCCGCGGGCGGGCTCTGGCCGCCCCGGCCTGGGCCCGGGTCTGCATCCGCGGGCAGACTTCCGTCCGTGAACAGGGCGCCGGGTGGCCAGTGGGGTGGTTCCCAGTCCTGCTGCTCGCTGGGATAGTACCTTCCGGACGGTGAGGTCCAGCCCGGCGGGCTGTGATTGCTGGCCCCGGCTGGTGTCCAGGCCGAGCTGTGTTTCAGCCGGTGATGTTTCGGGCAGGGCTGGCCGAGGTTGGTGATCCCGGTGGTCCCTCCGTCGGCCCAGGCCAGGAGATGGTCCGCCTCATTGTCCAGGGAGTGGTTGTTGCAGCCGGGGAACGGACACCTGCCGTCGCGGAGGTGGAGCCAGTGGCGCTGGGCTTTCGTGAGGCGGTAGCTGGTCCGGCCGATCTCCAGCGGGGCACCGTCCCGCGGGTCCGTCAGGACCCGGTAGAAGGAACCCGCACCGTCGGCGACCAGACGGCGGGCCATCGACGGCGGAATCGGCCCGTACCCGTCCAGCATCGCCGGTTCCTCCCCGGAACCCAGCAGCGACAGGACCGGGACCGTGACCAGGACCTGCGCCCGCGGGACCGGCACACCCCCGCAGCCGCCCCCGCAGGCACCGCCGTCCCCGGCGCGGTGAGTATCACAGCCGGCCGGTCCGCCCAAAGTCCCGGTGCAGGCGCAGTTGTTAGTGAGGAGCCAGGTGGCGGCGACGTCGGCGCGGAGCTGAGTCAGCGTGCGGGTCTCGTCCGGGCCCTGCAGGGCGCGGGCGGCGGCGGTGGTCCGTTCCCAGATTCCCGCGGCGGTGTCGGCCGGGAGGTACGCGGAGAGCCAGGCCATCCCGTCCCGGTCCGGGCAGTACTCGACCCGCCGGTCCGCAGCACCCTTGGTGTGGCGTTTCTCGATGCTGACCGGGTGGTGGCGTTCCCGCCACGTGCGCGCCTTGGTGCGGAACCGTCCCGGGCCGAGATCCCCGGCAGGGCACCCCCTGGCCGGGTTGGGCGCGTCGGGGTCCAGGAAGTGCGCCTCCAGCGCCGCCGCCGCGGCCGGATCCAGGTTGCTGGTTTCGTCCACCATGATCCGGGCGTGGGCCCACGAGATTGTCCCGGCCTGCAGGGCCGCCAGGGTCAGCGGCAGCCGCGTGGTCAGGGCCCGGCACTCGGACAAGAAGGCGCCGGCGGCGTGTTCGCTGACGGTCAGGACACACGCGACCTCGGCCACCAAAGCCATCTCCCGGACGGCGCGGTCATGCGGGGACGCCGCCGGGGAGGCCAGGGCCCGGGCCGCCTCAGCGTAGCCCGCGGTCAGGCGTACCTTCAGCGCAGCGTTCCGGGCCTCCCGCCGGGCCGCCCCGGCCATCCCGTCCAGGCACGCATCCGCCAAAGCCCGCAACGGATCATCCCACGACGGGCCAGCCCCGGACGGACCCATGTGGCCAGCACCGGAAGAAGAACCAGTTTGGCCAGAACCCGACGGACCAGTCAGTTCAGAAACGGACAGGTCAGCGCGGCCAGCGCCGCCCCCGGCGACGGAATCCAGTGCCGAAGTCAACGCCGCGACAGACGCCAGGGCCTCCCTGCCCTCCGCACTCCAGTCCGTGCTTTCCATAAACCCATCAAATCATCGAGCCCCGACAAAAAGACGACCGGCCGGCGTGACGATGGCACTGGTGCCTGGAACGGGGGTTTTCGTCAACTGACTCTCACCGGGCCGCTGAGCTTCTCCACCAACAAGGACTGGTGGTGCCCAGACAGAAAGGGCCTAGGCGGCGAGATCGCGGCGGCGCCAGCCGGAATAACCCAGCGCCGCGAGGGCCGCTGCGGCCAGGGCGAGGACAGCCAGCGCCGGCACATCGCCGGCGTCCACCGGTAGCAGCGGGGAGTGCCGGAACGGGGAGAGGTCCATTAGCCATTCGGGGGCGTTCCAGAGCACGCCGAATTCCCCCGGGGCGACGAGGGCCAGCAGGAGGCCCCAGACCGTCCCGGCCAGCCGGGGCGCCCAGCCGAACACCGCCAGCGCCGCGCTGGTCACCACCCAGGCGGCGGGGATCTGGGCCAGGGCGGCCACGGCGCTGCGGCCCACCAGCGCGGCGTCGGTGACAGCGAAAGCGGCGCCCGCCCCGATCGATACGCCAGCCAGCAGGAGCAGCAAAGCGACCCCGGCCAGGGCAAAGACGAAGTGGCTGCTCGCCCAGCGGGCCCGGGTTGTGGCCGTCGCCAGCAGGGCTTCGGTGTGGCCCGCGGCCTCCTCGCTGCGCAGGTGGTTGGCGGACGACACCCCGTAGGCGGCCGCCAGCACCCCCATGATGCTGATCTCCGCGGCCAGGAAGGCATCTGTCAGGGCCTGCTGGCCGCCCATCAGCTTGATCAGGTCCTGCACGTTCGGCGAATTCAGCAGCTCTGCCACGTTGCTGGCCAGGGATCCAATCACGACGCCGAAAATCACGAACGCCACGGCCCAGGCCAGCAGCACCCGGTACTGCAGCCGCACGGCCAGGTCCCAGACGCCGGAGAGCGCGCCGACAGCCGGCCCGGGGCGCTCAGCGCGGAGCCCGGCGCCAAAGTCGCGCCGGGCACGGAGCACAAAGGCCGCCGGAACCAGCACGAGGCACAGGCTGACAGGCAACACCAGCACCCACCAGCGGTCCCCGGCGAATGCCCGGATCTGCTGGTTCCACCCGATTGGCGAGAGCCAGGAAAGCGCCGAGGGGCCCGGTTCGGACAGATCACCGACGGCGCGGAGCGCATAGGTGATCGCGACGAATCCGATGCTGAGCCCGGTCGCGGCCCTGGCACTGGCGGTCAGCTGTGCCGCCAGTCCCGCCACGGCGCTGAAGGCCATCCCCGTGGCAGCCCAGCCCAGCCCGAAGGCGAGGGACCCGACGGCCGGCAACCCGCCGGCCGTCAGCGCGGCCGCCGCGAGCAAACCGAGGACCACGTTGGCGCCGAGGCTGATGCTGAGCGCGGCCGCCAGCGGGGCGTCCCGGCCCAGCCTTCCGCCGCCAAGCAGCTCCAGGCGTCCGCTCTCCTCGTCGCTGCGGGTATGCCGGATGGTGAGGATGACCATGAGGACGGCGAGGATGGCGGTCATGAATGCGGTGTACTTAATCAGCGAGAGCGCACCGATGGAGGTGGGATCGTAGATCCGGCCGAACAGGGCCACCATCGAGGCGGTCGCGTTCAGGACCGTGGCGGCCTCGACGCGGCTCGCCGGATCCGGGTAAAGCTCGGCTCCGGCCAGCGCCGTCGAATAGGCGATCAGGGCAAAGCCGAGGATCCAGACCGGCAGCAGCAAACGGTCCCGCCGCAGCCCGAGCCGGATCAGGACACCGGTTCCGGCCAGGGTCTCAGGCATCGCCGGCCTGCCGTCCGCCCGGCCCCGGGGAGCCGGGCCGGCCCGGCGGGGTGCCGACGGCGGCGGCCGGAACCCCGGCGGCGATGTCACCGTAGTGGCGCAGGAACAGGTCCTCCAGCGTCGGCGGTTGGCTCGTGAGGGACTTCAGTCCCGCCGTCGTCAGCGCTTGCATCAGGTGGGTCAGTCCGGCGGGCTCGACCTGCGCGTTGACCCGGTGGTTCGTCACGACGACGTCGTGGACGCCGGGAAGGAGGTCGAGCCCGGGAGGCACCGTGGCGACGTCGGCCGTGACCGCGGTGCGGGTCAGGTGCCGGAGCTGCTCCAGCGGGCCGGTCTCCACCACCCGCCCGGCGCGGATAATGCTGACCCGGTCGGAGAGCGCTTCCGCCTCGCTGAGGATATGGCTGCTCAGCACCACGGAGCGCCCCTGGGCGCGCAATTCGCGGACGCAGCCGCGGAATGCGTCCTCCATCAGCGGGTCAAGGCCGCTCGTCGGCTCGTCCAGCAGGAACAGCTCGGCGTCGGTGGCCAGGGCAGCCACGAGGGCCACTTTCTGCCGGTTTCCCTTCGAGTAGGTGCGGGCCTTCTTCGTGGGGTCCAGCTCGAACAGCTCCAGCAGCCGCTCGCGGCGTGCACGGTCCTGGCCGCCCTGCAGCCGGCCCAGCAGGTCGATGACTTCTCCGCCGGTGAGGTTCGGCCAGAGGGCCACGTCCCCCGGGACATAGGCCAGCCGGCGGTGCAGGGTCGCCACCTCGCGCCAGGGGTCCAGGCCCAGCACCCGGATGGAACCCGCGCTGGAGCGCAGGAGGCCCAGCAGGAGCCGCAAGGTGGTGGACTTGCCGGATCCGTTGGGGCCGAGGAAACCGTGCACCTCGCCGGCCGCCACCTCGAAATCCAGTCCGTCCAGGGCCGTTACAGCCCCGAAGCGCTTTACGACGCCGGTCATTTCCACGACACTGCTCATAGTCAACAAGGTACGCCGGGTTGACGGGCAGGCACCCCTGCGGAAAGTCCCCATTTAGTGCTGGCAGCCGCAGTTAGCGAGGGCTCCGCGGCTGTGATTGAGTTATTCCATGCCATCTCGCTGGTCCGGCCGGGACACCCAGACGCTTTCCGCCGTGGCGATGAGCGCCCTGTTACTGGCCAGCGCCGCGAAGCACTTCGACGATCCCGGGTTTTTCGCCACGGTGGTTCCGGACTTCCTGTGCCGCGACGACACCGGCGAACGGTCCAACAGCCCCCTCGCCGTGCTCTCCCGGGAGGAATGGGTGGCCCTCAGCGGCCTGGTCGAGGCGGGCGCCGCCGTCGGGCTGCTGATCCCGGCGACCCGCCGCGCCGCCGCCGGGGGCGTCGCGGCCATGTTCACCGTATTCCTCGCCGGACACCTCGACGCCCTGCGCAAGGCGTACGGCCCGGACGGGACGCCCGGCCAGCGCCGCGCACACACCCTGCGGCTGCCGCTGCAGGCGCCGCTCATTGCCTGGGCCTGGAGCCTGCGGAACCCTGGCCTGCGGTGAGGCTCCTGCAGTCCCCGGCCGTCCGGGTCGGGCTCTCCATCAGCATCGCCACCGGCCTCTATGGCGTGTCCTTCGGCGCACTGTCCGTCACCTCCGGGCTCGACTTCTGGCAGACCATGGCGTTGAGCCTGCTGCTGTTCAGCGGCGGCTCGCAGTTCGCCTTCATCGGGGTGGTGGCCGGCGGCGGCTCCGGCATCGCCGCGATGGGTGCTGCCACTTTGCTGGGCATGCGCAACGGGATCTACGGCATGCAGATCAACGCGCTGCTGCAGCCGCGCGGCTGGCTGCGGTTCGCCGCCGCCCACGTCACCATCGACGAGTCCACCGCCACCAGCACGGGCCAGACCGACCCGCTCGAGCAGCGGCGCGGCTTCTGGACCGCGGGCCTGGGCATCTTCGTCCTCTGGAACCTGTTCACCGCCGTGGGCGCGCTCGCCGGAGCGTCGCTGGGGGATCCCAAGCAGTGGGGCCTGGACGGCGCCGCCGTCGCGGCGTTCCTGGGCCTGCTCTGGCCGCGGCTCAAGGGCCGCGAGCCGGTGGCGATCGCCGTTGTCTGCGCCTTGGCCACCGTGCTGGCCGTACCGTTTGTGCCCGCCGGGGTCCCGATCCTGGTTGCCGCGGTGGTGGCCGCGGCAGTCGGCTGGTTCAGCCACGGCCGCAGCGACGAGGGACTGGAACCGGACGTGGACCCCTACGCCGAACCGCACGGGCGTCCCTCCGGAGATGCTGTATGAGCCTGTGGATGTGGCTGCTGCTCTCCTGCCTGCTGGCCTACGCCTGGAAACTGCTGGGCTATCTGGTCCCGGCCAGCGTGCTGCGCGACCCCCGGATGTCCCGGATCGCCGGGACCATGACCATTGGCCTGCTGGCTTCCCTGACGATCGTGAACACCGTGGCCTCCGGGCAGACGCTGGCGCTGGATGCACGCCTGGGGGCACTGGCCGCGGCCGGTATCGCCCTGTTGTTCCGGGCGCCCTTCCTGGTGGTCGTCCTCGCCGGGGCCGGCGCGGCAGCCGGACTCAGGCTGCTGGGGTGGAGCTAGCAGCTCCGCAGATTCGCGAAGTACTGCTCCGCCGGCTGGCGCCGTACCGCTCCGTAACGGTCTTTAGTCCCTACTTGCCGCCAAGGCCCCGTGGGAGCATTCGGGTATGAGCGACAACGAGGATCCGGATACTCCTGCGCCCGGCAAAGGCGAGCATTCCAAGCCGCACGAGCCGTTCGTTCCGCCTGGTGCCGAGTCCACCCGCGAGCTGCGGGAGATGGCCCGGCGGCGCCGGGAGGCCGAGGAGAAGCTGCAGCACCACCTCCAGGAGGCCAAAGAGAAGCCGTCGGAGGATTGATGCTAAGAAACCGGCTCTCGGAGCGGCTGCAGGACCTCCTGCTCGACAACGACGCACTGGAGGATTTCCTCCAGCAACTGTCCAACCTGGCCGCCGAGATCGCCGCCGCCGAAACCGGCCGCCCGGTGCTGTGTTCGGTGCGGCTGGCCCGGCGCCGGCAGCCGACAGTCCTGGCCGGCAGCGGCCCCGAGGCCCTGCTGCTGGACAGCTTGCAGGACAGTGTGGCGGAGGGCCCTGGACTGGAGGCCCGGCAGGCCGGGCTGGCGGTGCTGGTGCCGGACACGACGATGGATCCCCGGTGGCGGCGCTACCAGCGGGCCGCCGCCCAGCGCGGGAACCGCAGTGTCCTCGCCGTAACACTGCTGGGGGATCGGGACACCACGGCCATCCTGACCTTCTCGTCGACATCCCCCGAGGCTTTCGACGACGGCGCCGTGGCAGCGTGCGGGGCGCTCGCACTCCGCGCCGCCAAGGTGATGCGGCTGGCTGTCCGGCTTGACTCCGCCAGAGGCCTGCAGCGGGACCTGCTGCAGGCCATGCGGTCGCGGACCGTGATTAACCTGGCCACCGGAATCCTCATGGCCCAGAGCCGCTGCTCGCAGACCGAGGCGTTCGAGCTGCTGGCCCAGGTCTCCAACACCAGGAACGTCAAGCTTCGGGTCATTGCCGACGAGATCCTCCAGAGGTTCGACGGCGGTCCGGCCGGAACGGCAGTCAGCTCCTGAGCTCCTACTGCGGTGCTCCGAGGCCGGCGAGCCTGAGGATGAGCTGCAGCCCGTCGGGCGTTCCCGCCCAGTGCCGGCGCACCGCGTCCTCGCCCGCCCGCGCGATTACCGAGCGCAGCACGAGGGCCACAATGATCACGTCGTCCGCGTAGCCAAGGACGGGCACGAAGTCCGGGACAAGGTCGATCGGGGAGAGCAGGTACGCCAGGAGCAGGGCAAGCCTGATCCGCACCCCGGCGCCCAGGGACTTGTCAGCGAGCAGCCGCCGCAGGAGTCTCAGCAGGTCCGGCAGCAACCGCAGCGCGTCCTTCATCGCGACCGTTTCCGGGTGCCGGCGCGCGTGGCCCCACAGGAGGAGCAGCAGGACCGCGTAGACCAGCAGCACGCCGCCAACGGCGCCCGCCACGGTTTCCCATGACACCGGGGCTAGCAGAGGACAGAGTCGAACGCCGTCCCCGGCAGCGGTGCCTGCGGCGGCAGCGGCCGGCGCGGACGCTCGGTGCGGATGGCGTCCTCGACAAGCGCGACGGGCCGGCGCCAGGCATCCGAACCGGCCTCCATGGTGTCCACGACGCCGATCAGCATAGCCAGCAGGCGGATCAGGTCCGTCATCGAAATGTCGCTGCGCAAAGTTCCCTGCCCCTGTCCGCGGCCCAGGAGCACGGCCACGGATTCGATCAGATCGCCCGTGATGCCGGTGAGGAGCCCGCGCCGGCCGGCGACGGCTCCCAGCAGGTTGGCTTCTTCGCTGGCAACGCCCATCAGTGCGTCAATGACACGGAAGAGCCCGTCCGCCGCGTCCGGCGCGGCGAGGGCCTCCTCGATGACCGGATCGACCAGCAGGCCGAGCTGGCGGTGCAGGGCTGCGAGGACGAGTTCTTCCTTGTCGGCGAAATTCCTGAAGAGCGTGGCGGGGCCGACGCCGGCCGTCACGGCGATGGTCTGGAGCGGCACCTCGGGGCCGTGCTCCCGGAAACACTGGCGGGCGGCGGTGATGATCTTGTCCACGTTCCGCGCGGCATCGGCGCGGAGCGGCCTGCGGTCTGCTACCCGGTTCATTTGCTCAGGTTAGCAACGCGGAGCCGGGTCGGGGAGGTTACTTCCGGGTATTGATTTATGTGACGGACCCGGCCGCAGGCTCCGGGCCCCGGACCCGTCCGGGAGCGGGGCATTTCCGTGCTCCATCCGGGCCGCCGGGCCTCCGGAGCACGTGAAAGACTGGTGCCATGTTGCTTGCATTCTCTGTCGCACCCTCAGGCCGTCCCGCGCGCACGGCCGATGACCCGCCCGCCGGTTCCGCCGCCGTCCCGGCGGACGAGGCTTCTGTCCACGACGCCGTCGCCGAAGCGGTGCGGATCGTGCGGGAGTCCGGCCTGCCGAACCATACCGACTCGATGTTCACCACGATCGAGGGGGAGTGGGATGAGGTCTTCGACGTCGTGAAGCGGGCCACCGAGGCCGTGGGCCGTTACGGCAGCAGGGTCTCCCTCGTCATCAAGGCCGACATCCGGCCGGGATTCACCGGTGAGCTCACCGGAAAACTGGACCGCCTGGAGCAGTCGCTCGGCGACTAGCCAGGCGCGCCGCGGGCCGGATCCGGGCCCGTCCGAATCCCGGCCCCCGGCGGCCTACCGCCGGGGGTGCCCAGCTGGAAGACTGAGGGGCATGTTCGAGCATCAGCCCACCGCCCGCTGGATCGCCGTCGAAAACTTCCTGTCCGAGCTGGTGGTCCGTCCGGACAACTCCCTGAAACGGGCCGTGAGCTCCGCCCTCGAGGCGGGCCTGCCGCCCATCGAGGTCACCCCCACCGCCGGCAAACTGCTCAAACTGCTGGTCCAGCTCTCCGGCGCCCGCCGGGTCCTGGAGATCGGGACGCTGGCCGGCTTCAGTACCATCTGGATGGCCCAGGGGCTGCCCGACGGCGGCCGGCTGCTCACGTGCGAATACCTCCCCAAACACGCCAAGGTCGCCCGCGCCAATGTGGACGCCGCCGGGCTGGGCCACCTCGTGGAGATCCGGGTCGGGGCGGCACTGGAGACGCTGCAGGCCCTCGCCGACGAGGGCGAAGAGCCCTTCGACTTCGTCTTCATCGACGCGGACAAGGAAAACAACCCGCACTATCTCGACTGGGCCATCCGCCTCGGCCGGCCCGGCACCGCCGTCGTAATGGACAACGTGGTCTGGGAAGGCGCCGTGCTGGAGCCCTCCATGGACGCCGTCAACGCCCCCGGCATCATCAGCGCGCTGCATATGCTGGGCGAAGACCCGCGGCTGGACGGCACCGTCATCCAGACCGTGGGCTCCAAAGGCTGGGACGGCTTCGCCCTCGCGCGGGTGCTGTAGCGGCGGTGAAGCCTTGCAGCGGCGACGGGACGGCCCCCGGAATTCCCAAAGTGCTAAGTGTGCTTAGATTTAGTGAGCAGCCTGAATTTGCTGAGCAGTAGCCCGGCCGGCGGGCGTGGACGCCGGGAGCACCAGACGCACTTCGAAAGGGAACAGGCCACCGAAATGAACCGGACTCCCGACTCCCAGTGGCCGGCCGCCGTGAGGATCAGTTCTGCGCCGGAGCAGCTGGCGGGCCTCACCCCCCTGCTGGAGGCGGCCCGCTCGGCCGTCGGCGACGTCCCGGCGCTGCTGGAGCTGGCCAAAGCCGCTGCAGAAGCTGCCCCGCTGCCCGGCGGGGGCCGGACGGCCTTCCTGTGGGAGATCCTGGCTTCCGTCACGGCCGTGGACGTCGCCGCCGGACGCGCCATCGAACCCCATCTTGACGCCGCGGCGATCCTCGCCCAGGCCACCGGCCAGCCCGCGCTGGACGGCCGGGACCGCCCGGACCTCGACGGCGTCCGCCCCGACGGCGCCTGGGGTGTGTTTGCCGCCGAAGCCGCCAGCCAGCGGCTCGAGGCGAAGCCGGCGGACGGCGGGTTCCTGCTGCACGGCGCCAAACCCTGGTGCTCCCTGGCCGCCCAGCTGGACCACGCCGTCGTGACCGCCCATCTGGACGACGGCGGACGGGCAGCCTTCACCGTCGACCTCCATGCCCACGGCGTCAGCTTCGAGGACCCGCAATGGAGCAGCCGGGGACTCCGGGAAATCCCGAGCGGCACCGTGCATTTCGACGCCGTCCCGGCCGTGCCGCTGGGCGATGCCGGCTGGTATTACCGCCGGCCCGGGTTCGCGTGGGGCGGCATGGGCGTCGCGGCCTGCTGGCTGGGCGGCGCCGTCGCGGTGGCCCGCGGCTTCAGGGCGTCCCTGCTCACGGCGGCCGACGGCGGCCGCACCCCGGACCAGCTCGCACTCGCCCACCTCGGCGAGATCGACCGCACGCTCACCGCCCTGACCGGATACCTCGCCCGGACCGCCGCGCGGATCGATGCCGGGGAACTCACGGACACCGGCGCCTGGAGCGAGGCCCTCCGCGTCCGCGGCGCCGTGGCCACCGCCGTCGAACGCATCCAGACGCTGGTCAGCCAGAACCTCGGGCCCGGACCCCTCGCCTTCGACGAGATCTACGGCAAGCGCATGGCCGACCTCGCGCTCTACATCCGCCAGCACCACGCCATGCGCGACGACGCCCAGCTTGGTGCCCTCACGCTCAAGGGGGACCACCCATGGTGAGCTTCACCCACCAGGACGCCGGAACCGGCGAGGATGCCTGGGCAGCCAGCGGATTGGCTGCGCTCCCGGAGCTGCCGCTGGACGCCGGGGAGCTCGCCGGCCAGGCGTTCATCGTCCTGGCCGCCCATCCGGACGACGAATCCCTGGGCGCCGGCGGGCTGATGGCCCGGCTGCGGCGGCTGGGCGCCCGCGTCACGGTGCTGTTGTGCACGGCGGGGGAGGCCTCCCACCCGGACTCACCCACCACGACGCCGGAACAGCTTGCCACCGTGCGGCTCGAGGAATTCGGCGGCGCGCTGACGCACCTGCTGGGGGACCCGGAGTGGCGGTTCCTCGCCCTGCCCGACGGCAAGCTCGCCGATCACCGGACGGAGGTGCGCGCCGCGCTGCAGCAGGCCATCGCTGAAACAACAGCCGCCTCGGGACTGCCCGCGGAACGCATCACCCTCGTGGCGCCGTACCGGCACGACGGCCACACGGACCACGAGGCGCTGGGCGCCGCCGCGGCCGAGGCGGCCAGCGCAGGCGGCCACGGGCTGCTGGAGTTCCCCATCTGGTACTGGCTCTGGGCGGACGCCACCGACCACACCTGGCAGTCCTGGCTGCGCCTTCCGCTGGACCCCGAAGAACGGCAGGCCAAGGCAGCGGCCATGGCCTCCCACCTCACCCAGGTCCGGCCGCTGTCCGGCCAGCCCGGGGACGAGGTGCTGCTCCCGCCGGCGTTCCGGAAGCACTTTGAACGTCCGTTCGAGACCTTCGCGTGGCAGCGTCCGGCCGCCGCCAGCAGCCAGGGCTCCTACGCCGCCGCTGACGCGGAGGGCGTCTTCGACGCTGTCCACACCGGAAACGACGACCCCTGGCAGTACACCACCAGCTGGTACGAACACCGCAAACGAGCCCTCACCCTCGCGGCCCTGCCCGGCCTGAACTACGAGGCAGGGCTTGAAATTGGCTGCTCGATCGGGACGCTCAGCGTGGAACTCGCGCAACGCTGCGCCAGCTTCACGGCCGTCGACGCGAGCAGCGCCGCGCTGGCCCACGCCGCCCGGCGCCTCGCACACCTGCCCGCAGCCCGGACCCGCCACCTCACCGTCCCGCAGGACTGGCCGGACGGCCGTTTCGACCTGATCGTGGTCTCCGAGGTGGGCTACTACCTCGCGCACGGCGAGCTCGCCGAGCTGTTCGCACGGGTCGAGTCCGCACTTCTGCCCGGCGGCACCCTGGCCCTGTGCCACTGGCGCCACCCCATCTCCGGCTGGGAGCTCGACGGCGACTCCGTCCACGCCGCCGCGCGCCGCCACCTCGGTTGGGCCGACGCCGGTCTCTACCGGGAACGCGACTTTATCCTGGAGGTCCTGATCGCGCCGGAGCCCGGTAAGGAACCGCGGCCGGCAGCGGCACTCCTGCCGGGCCCGGAAGGCTAGGCGGCATGGCCGCCCACGCCCTGCCGCTGCCCCGCGGACACGGCATCGACCGGATCGCCGTCGTCATGCCCGCCCACAATGAGGACGAGCACCTCGGCCGCGCGCTGCTGGCAGTGCAACGCGCCGCCGACGCCCTGCACCGGGTCCGGCCCGACGTGGACGTCAGGGTGACCGTGGTGCTGGACAGCTGCACCGACGGCTCCGCCGGCATCACCGCCCGGTACGCCGCGGCGGACCGCCGCTTCAGCGCCCTGGAAGTAACCTTCCGCAACGCCGGTGCCAGCCGGGGCGCAGGCATCCGCGCTGCCGGGATTGGGGCAGCCCGACGACGAGCGCCCGGCAAGCGGTGGACACCCCCGCCGTGGGCCGGACGGACCTGGCTGGCCAACACGGACGCGGACTCGCAGGTTCCGGAAAACTGGCTCATCCGGCAGCTGGAATTCGCCGACGCGGGAGCCGACGCCGTGCTCGGCTCCGTGGAACCGGACCCGGACGGGATGGACCCGGAGCTGCTCCGGCGCTGGCTGGAACGCCATCCCTTCGAGGAGGACCACCCGCACATCTACGGAGCCAACTTCGGGGTCAGGGCCTCTGCCTACCTGGCCGCCGGAGGCTTCCCGACGCTCTCCTCCCACGAGGACCGGACCCTGGTGCAGAGCCTCCGCAGTCGCGCCTTCACCGTGACGGCGACGGACAGCATGCGTGTGCTGACCTCGGGGCGCATCCACGCCCGGGCACCGCACGGCTTCGGCGCCTACCTGCGGACATTGGGACGGCACCGGCCACCCGCCGTCGACTGACGCGGGACTCTCACGAGGTCTGACCTGCGGGCCGATCGGCCCTAGTAGTACTTCCCGCATCGGCGGCGGACATGGCCGAGACGAAGAAGACCCCGGACTGCGGGCCCGTGGGGGGCATCGGGGACTTCGCGTGTTTCCAGTGGACGGGGTGGTTCCGCGAGAGGCCGGCGGGGCGTCGGCCAACACGGTCCTCAAAGCGGTCCGCGGCGACGAGTCTCTCGACCTGCGCGTCGTGGCCATGCTACCGATGTCTTCGGGAATCCCTGGCCCGGACGGCAACGCCACGGCCCGCGCGCTCGCCCAAGCGGCCGTCGATGGCGGGTGGGGCAACGGGAACACGCTGAGCAGACCACGGACAAGTTCATCAATCTCGTCAAGGGGATCGACTTCTGATCCAGGCTCCTTCTGCGCCTGACGATCTCCCACGCCAGGGAACGGTTCGGTCAGGCAGCTGCGGCCGAGATGTAGAAGATCTGCAGAGACATCTTGTCCGTTGTTGGCGTCGCAGGAACTCCGCGGAGTGCAATTGGGTGGACGGCGTCCCGCCGTGACCTTTGGCCCTAACGGCCGGCATCCGCGGGGCGCACCCTCAAGTTATGAGCTACCTGCCCCGGGCCGGTCTGCGGTGCTGCGCCTAAACGGCACCGGCCAGCCGTGACGCCGGAGGCTCCTGCCGGGGGGCCCGGCACCGGGGCAGTGGCGGGCGTTGAAGGTTTGAGTTCCGCCGAGGCGGCCCGGAGGCTCACCCAGTACGGGGCGAACAGGCTGCCGGACGCCGGCACCGTCCCCGGCTGGCGGAGGCTGCTGGCCGAACTGACCCACTTCTTTGCCGTCCTGCTGTGGGGCGCCTCCGTGCTGGCCTACCTGGCGGGCATGCCGCAGCTGGCCATCGCAATCGTCGTCGTGATCCTGGTGAACGGGATCTTCGCCTACATCCAGCAGGAGCGCGCCCAGCATGCCGCCTCCAAGCTCCGCGAGCTGCTGCCGGCGATGGTCTCGGTCCGCCGGGACAACCACATCATCAAGGTCCACACCACCGAGCTGGTGCCGGACGACGCCGTCGTGCTGGTGGCCGGCGACCGGGTGCCCGCGGACCTCCGGCTGGTACTGGCGGCCGGCTGTTCCGTGGACGAATCGATGCTCACCGGTGAAAGCGAGGCGCTCGCCAAAGTCCCCGGTGACACCGTCTTTGGTGGGACCTTCCTGGTCAACGGCCAGGCCGAAGGCGTGGTCTCGGGAACAGGCGGGAAGACCCGGCTCGCCGAAATCGCAGCCCTGACGGGAAAGGTGGAGGCGCCGCCGAGCCCGCTGGCGCGGGAACTGCAACGAATCGTCCGGATCACGGCCACGATGGCCCTGGGCATTGGTGTGCTGTTCTTCATCCTCTCCCTGCTGGTCGGAATCTCCTGGCGGGACGCCTTTTTGTTTGCCATCGGCGTGATGGTGGCGCTGGTGCCCGAGGGCCTGCTGCCCACGGTCACATTGTCCTTGGCCGTCGGGGCGCAGCGGATGGCGCAGCGCAACGCGCTGGTCCGGAACCTGGAAGCGGTGGAAACCCTCGGCTCCACCACCTTCATCTGCACGGACAAGACCGGCACGCTCACCCAGAACCGGATGAACGCCGTCGAGGTCTGGACCCCGGCCGGGGTGCTGAGCGTCATCGGCGCGGGGTACGGTCCGGAGGCTGAGTTCACCGGGACGGGAGCCGCGGAGGCGCAGCACCTCAGCACCGCTGCGCTGGCTGCGTCCGTGGGCCGTGCGGTGCTCCACGAGGGCAAGTGGATCCCCGAGGGCGACCCGATGGAGGCCGCCATTGCCGCGCTGGCCGCCCGGCTGGCCGGTCCCGGGCCAGATCCCGGGTCGGGTCCAGCCGAGCTTGCGGTGTCGCACCGCTTCGCCTTCGATCCCCGGCGGCTGCGGGAGTCCGCGATCGTCGGCACCACGCTGTACGTCAAGGGCGCCCCGGAGTCGGTCATCCCCCTGTGCGTGCACGGCGGCGGCGACTCCGGTGAGGCAGCGGGGGCCGGCCGGGCGCGGGAGATGGTTGACCAGATGGCCTCCCACGGGCTCAGGGTGCTGGCCGTGGCCGAGCGGACCCTCCCCGGCCCGCCCGGCGCCAGCTTCAAGCTGGAGGAGGTCGAGAGCGGGCTGACGCTGCTGGGGCTGATCGGCCTGCACGATCCGCCCCGGGCCGAGGTCCGCGTGGCACTCGAGGCGGCCCGCGAGGCCGGCATCAAGGTGGCCATGGTCACCGGCGACCATGCCTTCACGGCGGCCGCCATCGCCCGGGAAACAGGGCTGATCGGCTCACCCGAGCTGGTGCTGGAGGGTCACAACCTGCCCGAGGACGACGCTGTCCTGGCCGCGCTGCTGGACCGCGACGGCGTGGTGGTCAGCCGGGTCACCCCGGAACAGAAACTCCGGGTGGCCCGCCTGCTGCAGGGCCGCGGCCACGTGGTGGCGATGACCGGCGACGGCGTCAACGACGGCCCGGCGCTCCAGCAGGCGGACATCGGCGTGGCCATGGGGCTGAGCGGCACGGACGTGGCCCGCGAAGCGGCGGACCTGGTGCTGCTCGATGACGACTTCGCCACCATCATCGCCGCGGTGGAGCAGGGCCGCGCCACGTACGCGAACATCCGGCGCTTCCTGACCTACCACCTGACGGACAACGTCGCCGAGCTCACGCCGTTCGTGATCTGGGCGCTCTCCGGCGGGCGGTTCCCGCTCGCGCTGAGCGTGCTGCAGATCCTCGCCCTCGACATCGGCACCGACCTGCTCCCCGCACTGGCGCTGGGCAGCGAGGCCCCGAGCAAGGGGACGCTGAAACGCCCGCCCGAGCGCAGGCACCTGATGGACCGGGCACTGATGTTCCGGGTGTTCGGGCTGCTGGGGCCGGTCGAGGCGCTCTTCGAAATGACGGCGTACACGGCTGTGCTGCTCGGGGCCGGCTGGACCCCGGGGGCGGAGCTGCCGGCGGCGGACGTGCTGATGGCCGCCTCCGGCGCCGCGTTCACCACCGTGGTCCTGGCCCAGCTTGCCAACGCCTTCGCCTGCCGCAGCGCCTCCGTACCGCCGTGGCGGCTCGGCTGGTTCACCAACCGGCTGCTGGTTTGGGCGGTGCTGGCCGAACTGGGACTGCTGGCGGTGTTCCTGTTCCTCGGGCCGCTGGCCACCCTGCTGGGCCACGCCCCGCCGTCGCCCGGCGGACTGGCCGTGGCGCTCGCCGCCATTCCCGCGGTGCTGCTGGCGGACTGGCTGTACAAGATCGCCCGTCACCGCCGGGCCGCGAAGGCCATACCGGCCACCAAGGTCCAAAGACTCTGACCCCGGACGGCGCGCCGCCGCAGGATGGGTGCAATGGCACCGGACTGCACAGGATAATCCTCGTGTCCGGCGCGCCCTTTCCTATTTGCCGAAAGCAGGAGCTGCGACATGGCTGAATCCCCGGTGCTGTGGTTTGAAGAGATCGGGATGGGCGATGTCCCGCAGGTGGGCGGCAAGAACGCCTCCCTCGGCGAACTCATCCAATCCCTCAAAGCCAAGGGTGTGCGCGTGCCGGACGGCTTCGCCACCACCGCGGACGCCTACCGCCGGTTCCTCGAGGTCAACGGGATCGAGGCCGAGATGCGCTCGCGGATCCAGTCCTACCGCGCGGGCGACACCTCCCTGCGCGCTACCGGTGAGGCCATCCGGGAGCTCTTCCTGGACAGTGAGTTCCCTGCGGACATCGGCGAATCCATCCGCTCCCACTACCGGGAACTGGGCGAGCGCGCCGGACTGGACCGGCTCTCGGTTGCGGTCCGCAGCAGCGCCACCGCCGAGGACCTGCCCGATGCGAGCTTCGCCGGGCAGCAGGAGACGTTCCTGAACATCGCGGGGGAGCGGGAACTCCTGGACGCCTGCCGCCGCTGCTACGCCTCGCTCTTCACCGACCGGGCCATCAGCTACCGCGAGGTCAAGGGCTTTGACCACCTCGACGTCGCGCTCTCGATCGGGGTGCAGCGGATGGTGCGCTCCGACGTCGGCGCCTCGGGGGTGATGTTCTCCATCGACACGGATTCCGGCTTCCCGCGGGTAGCCGTGGTCAGCGCCGCCTGGGGCCTGGGCGAAACCGTGGTCCAGGGCACCATCAACCCGGACAAATACCTCGTGTTCAAGCCGCTCCTGGCACAGCAGGAGTTCGCGCCGATCATCGAAAAGACCCTCGGGTCCAAGGACCGGAAAATGGTCTACAGCCGCGGCGGCCACGCACGCACCAAAATGGTGGACACCTCGGACGCGGAACGCCGCGCCTTCGTTCTGGACGACGCCGAGATCCTCGCCCTGGCGCGCTGGGCCGTGAGCGTTGAGGAGCACTACGCCCGGCCGATGGATATGGAGTGGGCCCGGGACGGCGTGACCGGGGAGCTGTTTATGGTCCAGGCCCGGCCGGAAACGGTCCAGTCGCAGAAGACCGGCTCCCGGTTCACCCTCCACCACCTGCTGGAAACCGGCACCGTGCTGGCGCGCGGCGCCGCGATCGGCGACTCCATCGCGCAGGGCACCGCATGTGTGATCAGGAGCGCGGCGGCCATCGAAAACTTCCGCGACGGCGCCATCCTCGTAACCGAAATGACCGACCCGGACTGGGTTCCCATCATGAAACGGGCGGCCGGCATCGTGACCGACCACGGCGGGCCCACCAGCCACGCGGCGATCGTGAGCCGCGAACTCGGGGTCCCCGCCGTCGTTGGCACCGGCAACGCCACCACCGTCCTGGCCGAAGGCCTCGCCGTGACCATCTCCTGCGCCGAGGGCGATGAGGGCCGCGTCTACCAGGGCAGCCTTGCGTTTGAAACCGAGGAGGTGGACCTCGGGGAGCTGCCGGCGACGGACACCAAAGTCATGGTCAATATCGCCAGCCCCGCGGCCGCGTTCCAGTGGTGGCGGCTGCCCGCCGACGGCGTCGGGCTGGCCCGGATGGAATTCATCATCAGCAGCCTGATCCGGATCCACCCGATGGCACTGGTCCATCCCGAGCGGGTCACCGACCCCGGCGAAGCCGAGCAGATCCGCGCCCTGACCAGCGGCTACGCGGACCCCAAGGACTACTTCGTGGACGCCCTGGCCCTGGGCATCGCCAAGATCGCCGCGCCCTACCATCCCCGGCCGGTGATCGTCCGGCTCAGCGACTTCAAGACGAACGAGTACGCGCACCTGATCGGCGGGTCCGCCTTCGAGGAGCCGGAGGAGAACCCCATGCTCGGCTTCCGCGGCGCCTCCCGCTACTACGACGAACGCTACCGCGAGGGATTCGCCCTTGAGTGTGTGGCCCTCAAACGGGTCCGGGAGAAGCTCGGATTCGGCAATATCATCGTGATGATCCCCTTCTGCCGAACCCCGCAGGAAGCGGACCGGGTGCTGGCCGTGATGGCGGAGAACGGCCTGGTCCGGGGCGAGAACGGCCTGCAGGTCTACATGATGTGCGAGATTCCGTCCAACGTTGTCCTCGCCGAAAAGTTCGCCACCCGCTTCGATGGCTTCTCCATCGGCTCCAACGACCTCACCCAGCTGGTCCTGGGCGTGGACCGGGATTCGGCGCAGCTGGCCTCGCTCTTCGATGAGCGGGACGAGGCCGTCATGGCGATGATCAGTGAGGCCATCCGCAAGGCCCACACTGCAGGGATCAAGATCGGCATCTGCGGCCAGGGTCCCAGCAACCACCCGGAGTTCGCGGAGTTCCTGGTCAGCGAGGGCATCGATTCGATCTCACTGAACCCGGACAGCTACCTCAGGACCGTTCCGCGGATCGCGGAAGCCGAGAAACAGGCGTCGGCCCGGTAGCGCCGCCGGCGGGCTTTAGCCTCGGCTCCTTTGTTCCGGCCCCCTTCTTACCGGGGCTGAGGGCGCGCAGCGCATTGAGGATCGTGGCCAGGTCCACGAGTTCCTGGGACAGGGCGCCGGCGATGGCCGGGATATAGCCGGCCGCCGCTGCGATCATCAGCGCCACGCTCAGCCCGATCCCGATCCAGATGCTCTGCAGCGCCACCTTGATGGTGCGCTGGCCGATCCGGACGGCGGAGGCGGCCTTGGACAGGTCATCGAGAATGATCACGACGTCGGCCGACTCGCCTGCCGCCGTCGAGCCGCGCGCACCCATCGCGATCCCGACGTCGGCGACGGCCAGGACCGGGGCGTCGTTGACGCCGTCGCCGACCATCATGACCGGGCGGAGGGGCAGGGACCGGACGGCTTCGACCTTGTCCGCCGGCAGGCACTCGGCGCGGACATCGGTGAGCCCGGCCTCGGCCGCGATGTGCTCGGCGGTGGCGAGCGCATCGCCGGTCAGCATGACTGTCCGGGTGACACCGAGTTCCTTGAGCTCGGCCAGCGTGCGGCGGGCTTCCCCGCGGATCGGGTCGCTCATCACGAGGCACCCGGCGAATTCCCCGGCCACGCCCACGTAGATGGCGAGTTCGCCGCTGGCCAGCTCCGTTTCCTCGACGCCGGGGGCCGATTCGGCCACGAAGTTGGGCTTGCCGACCACCACGTCGCGGCCGTCGAAGCGGGCCCGGACGCCGTGCGTGGCGAATTCGGTGGCCTCCGTGGCGGCTTCGAACATCAGCCCGCGGGTGCGCGCGGCCTCCATCACCGAGGCGGCCAGCACATGGGAGGAATACTGTTCGGCGGAGGCCGCCAGGGCGAGGACCTCGTCCTCGGTGAAGGACCCAGAGGTCCGGACCCCGACCAGGGACGGACGGCCGTAGGTGAGGGTGCCGGTCTTGTCGAAGGCGACCGTCTTGATCCGGCTGAGCTGTTCCAGGACACCGGCGTACTTGACGATGATGCCGCCGCGCGCGGCGCGGCTCATGCCGCCCAGGAACGCCACGGGAGCGGCGATCAGCAGCGGGCACGGGGTGGCCACCACCAGCACTTCCGCGAACCGGGCCGGGCTGCCGCTGATGATCCAGCCGACCGCGCCAAGGACGTAGGCGAGGGCCGTGAACGGGACGGCGTACCGGTCCGCGAGCCGCACCATGGGCGCTTTGCTATCCGCCGCTTCCTTGACCAGGGCCACGATGCGGCTGTACTGCGAATCCTCCATCCGGGCCGAGACCTGCATCCGGACCGCGGCTTCACCGTTCAGGGAGCCACTCATCAGCCCCTCGCCAGCGACCCGCTCCACCGGCAGGCTCTCCCCGGTGAGCGAGGATTCGTCGAAGCTGCCGGATTCAGAGAGCAGGACGCCGTCCAGCGGCACCACCTCACCCGGCTTCACCAGCAGGATGTCTCCGATCTGGACCTCGGTGGCCGCAACATCCTCGTGTTGGCCGTTGGCGGAGCTTCCGCCTGTGGTTCCGGCCGGGTGGGTTCCGGCCGGGAGGGTTCCGGCTGCGGAGGTGCCGCTGCGTTCCCGGTGGGCCGTCTGCGGCACGCGCTCCAACAGGGAGGTCAGTTCTTTCTTGGCCCGGCCGGCGGCAAAGTCCTCCAGGGCTGTGCCGCCGGCCAGCATGAGGACAATGATCATGGAGGCGATGTACTCGCCGACCAGCACCGTGCTGACGATCGCGGTGACTGCCAGGATGTCGATGCCCCATTGGCCGCCGACCAGCCGGCGGACCATGCCCACGGCCAGATACGCCGCCACGGCCAGTGCGTAGATGCTGGCCGAGATCTGCGCAATCAGCGGCTGCCCGGACAGGAGCAGTATGAGCACCGCGAGCAGGGCAGCTATTGTGCCCGCAACAAGCGGATACCGGAGCAAAAGTTTCACGGATATCCTGCCTTCGCATTCGCGTGATCTTCACGCTGTTCCACTATCTGCATCCTACTGCGGACCCCTCCTGTGGAAGGCCGTACGGGCGCAGGTTACGAGGCGCCGGCGGGCGGCCCGCTCACGGGCATGAGACGCTGGAACGGGGCGGAGGAGGATCCGTCCCCGCGCCAGACCGGCCCGCATCTGGGGGCCCGGTGACGGGCCCGCAAAAAATACCAGGAGGAATGCCGTGCGAAGCAGTTCAGACACCGTTGAAACCAAGACCGCCCTGGTGGTTGGGGCCAGCGGGATTGCCGGATCTGCCCTGGTCGACAGGCTCGCGGATGGGGGCTGGGACGTTGTGGCACTGTCCCGCAGCCCGATCAGGCGCGGCGATGTCCGCCATGTGAGTGCGGACCTGAATTCGCTGGACAGCCTGCGGGAAGCCCTGGCCGGCGAACGGCCGAGCCACGTGTTCTACACCGCGTGGTCACGGATGGCCACGGAGCAGGAAAACATCGAGACCAACGCGGCCATGCTGCGGAACCTGCTGGCCAGCCTCAGCGGCCACCCGGTGCAGCATGTGGCCCTCATGACCGGGCTGAAGCACTATCTGGGTCCGTTTGAAGCGTATGCGGCGGGGAAGATGCCGGACACTCCCTTCCGCGAAAGCGAACCGAGGCTGTCGACGCCCAATTTCTATTACGCCCAGGAAGACGAGTTGTGGGCTGCCGCCGGGAAGCAGGGCTTTGGCTGGTCCGTGCACCGGGCACATACGGTGATCGGGCATGCCGTCGGTAATGCTATGAACATGGGTCTCACGCTCGCCGTCCAGGCATCCATCTGCCGGGAACTCGGGCAACCGTTCATCTTCCCGGGTTCCGAGACGCAGTGGAACAGCCTCACGGACATGACGGACAGCGGGCTGCTGGCCGAACACATGATCTGGGCCGCCACCGCTGACGGAGCGGGCGACGAGGCCTACAATATCGTCAACGGCGACATCTTCCGCTGGCGGCGCATGTGGCCTGCGCTGGCCGCCTATTTCGGGGTCGAACCCGTAGGGTACGCCGGCCAGCCCCGCCCGCTGGAACAACAGATGAAGGGCAAGGAGGGCGTCTGGGCAGACATCGCCGCCCGCCACGGGCTGGCCGAACCCGACCTCGCCCGGGTCGCCTCCTGGTGGCACACGGACGGTGATCTGGGCCGGAACCTCGAAGTGGTCACCGATATGAGCAAGAGCCGCCTGGCCGGCTTCACCGGGTACCGCCGAACGGAAGACTCCTTCATCCGCTTATTCGACCGCCTCCGGGCCGACCGCCTGATTCCGGCAGCGTCCGAGACCGCGCGGGCCTTTCAGCCCTAGCCCGCCTGTGGCCGGTGGTGCCACAGTGGAGCATGTGGTCGATCTTGTCCGACCGGCGCCGCTGGCTGGCGGCCGCGGCTGCGGTGCTTCTGCTGGCCGCCGCGGTGGTGCTCGTGGTCGTCTTTTCGTCCGTGCCGCCCTCAGCTGCCCCGACGGCGTCGCCGTCGCTCCCGGTCACGGCCGGCCCGTCGGACAGCCCCCCGCCGGGTGCGCCGCCGTCGGATACTCCAATCCCTACCGGCAGCGACACGGCTCCGGCCGGGCCCGCACCCCTGCCTCCGGTCCCGGCACCGCCTGCGCCCGCCCCGCCGGCTCCCGCTCCTTCACCGCCGGCACCCGTCCCGCCTGCGCCTGAACCCCCGGCGCCCGCCCCGTTCCCCGCCGCGCTGGCCGGCCGCGACCTCGAGGTGATCCCGGGGGCCGGGGCGGTGGTGGCGCTGACGTTCGACGCCGGAGCCAACTCCGCCGGGCTGCCCAGCATCCTGCAGACCCTGGCCGCCACCGGAGTGCGCGGCACATTCTTCCTCACCGGCAACTGGGCAGCCGGCAACCCGGCAGGAGTCGCGGCCATCGTGGCGGGCGGCCACCGGCTGGGCAACCATTCGATGACCCATCCGGGCTTCACCGGGCTCCCCGCTGCCGCGATCGACGACCAGTTGGCGGGGGCCGAGCAGGCCATCAGAAACGGAGGAGGGAATGCGCGGCCGTTGTTCCGCTTCCCGTTCGGCGAACGCGACACCCGCACCATCGCCACGGTCAACGCCTCCGGCTACCTGCCCGTCCGCTGGACCGTGGACACGCTCGGCTGGAAAGGCAGCAGCGGAGGGATCACGGCGCAGATCGTGGCGGACCGGGTGCTGGCCCGGCTCCAGCCCGGGGAGATCGTGCTGATGCACATCGGCTCCAACCCCGACGACGGGACCACCCTCGACGCCGACGCCCTGCCCGGGATGATCGAGCGGATCCGCCAGGCCGGCTATGGCTTCACCACCCTCGATGCACTGCTGGGCTGACGCCGGCACGGCAGCCGGAGAACGGCGCAGCACTGCAGCCCAACGCCCCTGTCGCGGAGGCCGGATGGCTGATACGACTGTGGAATGACGGAGTCGCCCACCCTCGCCGCCGCGCTGGCGCCCGTCGATGCCGTGATCTTTGACCTCGACGGGGTGGTCACGGACACCTCGGAGCTCCGCGCAGCGGCCTGGAAGCAACTCTTCGACGAGGTCCTCCAAGACCGGCGGCTTCCGCCCGGGACCCGCCGGGACCCGTTCAGCACCGATGACTACCTGGACCTGGTGGCGGGCCGGACCTGGGAGGACGCGGTAGCCACCTTCCTGCGCTCCCGCGGCGGGGCCATCCCGGACGGCGCACCCGCGGATGGGTCCGGAGTGTGGAGCGCCTTCGGCCTTGCAGCGCGCCAGAACGAACTGTTCGACAAACTGCTCAGCACCAACCCGGTCCGGGCTTTCCCCGGCACCGCGGACCTGCTCGGCAGACTGAAGGCCGGCCGGGTCCCCGTGGTGCTCGCCACCTCCGCGAGGAACGCCGGCGCGCTGCTGGCCGCTGCAGGGCTCGCGGACGTCTTCGACCACATCATCGACGGGCAGACGGCCCTGGAGCGCGACGTCGCGGGAAAACCGGCCCCCGCGCTGCCGCTGGAAGCGGCGCGCCGGCTGGAGATCCCGCCCGCCCGGGCGATGGTCATCGAGGAATCAGTCGCCGGGGTGGAGGCCGGCCGGCGCGGCGGTTTCGGGCTGGTGGTCGGCATCGACCGGGCCGGGCGCCGGGATCCGCTGGAAGCGGCGGGCGCCGACGTCGTCGTCGAGGATGTCAGCCAACTGGACATCGGCCTCGTCATCAAGCACCCATGGCTGCTGGTCTACGAGGGCTTCGACCCGGCGCACGAGGGCCACCGGGAAGCCCTCACCACCCTGGGCAACGGTTACCTGGCCACCCGGGGAGCCGCGCCGGAGCACCGGGCCGGCGCGGTGCACTATCCCGGCAGTTATCTCGCCGGGGTCTACAACAGCCTGCACAGTGTGGTCCAGGGCGAGGAATCCGACGACGAGCACATCGTCAACATCCCCGACTGGCTGCCATTGGATCTCCGGATCGGCGACGGCGCCTGGTGGTCCGCGGGCGGGCTCTCGCTCCGCAGCGAGCGGCGCACCCTGGACCTGAAACGGGCGGTGCTGACCCGGGAGGCGGTCCTGGAGGACGACGCCGGCCGGCAGCTCCGGCTGCTGCAGCGCCGCCTCGTGTCCATGGCCACGCCGAACCTCGCCGCCCTGGAAACCGTCATCACGGCCGTCGGCTGGAGCGGGGGCGTCAGCATCCGCAGCGGCTGCGACACGGACGTGACCAACTCCAACGTCCCCGAGGACGCGGCCCTGTCCAGCCGGCACCTGGGGTCCGTCAAGGTTGAAAACTGCGGGGCCGGTCCGGGAGCCGCCGGCCTCACCGTGCAAGCCCGGACGGTCACCAGCGGGATCGGGATCGCCCTCGCCCTCCGGACGGAGGTGTCCGGGGCCGGCGGACCGGCCGGGCACGGAATTCCCTAACAGCTGGGCGGGCTGTACACCCACCGCTTCGAGCTTTCCGTGGCTGCGGGGGAACCGCTGACGGTCCTCAAAACCGTGGCCGTGGCGTCCTCCCGCGATCACGCGATCTCCTCGCCACTGACCGCAGCCCGGGCCGTCCTGGCCCGCGCCGCGGGCGGTTTCGCGGCGCTGCAGGCCGAGCACGAGGCCGCGTGGGCGATCCTGCTCAAGCCTTTCGTCATCGAGCTGGATGACAGCTCGCAGGCGCAGCTCATCCTCAACCTGCACGTCTTCCATCTGCTGCAGACGCTCACCACCCATACCGCCGAACTGGACGCGGGCGTACCGGCCCGCGGACTGCACGGCGAGGGCTACCGGGGACACGTCTTCTGGGATGAACTCTTCGTTCTCCCGCTGCTGAACTCCAGGCTGCCCTCGCTCGCGCGGGAGCTGGTCGATTACCGGTGGCGGCGGCTCGGGGCAGCACGGGACGCGGCCCGGGCCGCGGGCATGAAGGGGGCGATGTTCCCGTGGCAAAGCGGCAGCGACGGCACGGAACAGACGCCGAAGCTGCTGTTCAACCGGCGGTCCGGGCACTGGATTCAGGACCATTCCAGGCTCCAACGGCACGTTGGCCTCGCCGTCGCCTACAACGCCTGGCAGTACTTCGAGGTTACCCAAGACCGCGGCTGGCTGACCGAGCACGGCGCGGAAATCATCGTCGAGGTCGCCCGGTTGTTCGCGTCGATGGCGGAGTTCGACGCGGCCGATGACCGCTTCCACCTCCGGGGCGTGATGGGACCGGATGAATACCACACCGGCTATCCGGGCGACCCCGGCGGCGGACTGAACGACAACGCGTACACCAACATCATGGCGGCATGGGTGTTCGACCAGGCCGTCTGGATCATGCATTCCGTCCAGGGGTTCGACATGGAGGAACTGCGAGCCAGGCTGCTGGTCACCGGCGCCGAGATCGGGGCCTGGGAGCACCTCAGCCGCCGCATGTTCGTTCCGTTCCACGACGACGGCGTCATCAGCCAGTTCGACGGCTACGGCGCGCTGCGGGAACTCGACTGGAAGCATTACCGCCGCAGCTACGGACTTATCGAGCGGCTGGACCTGATCCTGGAGGCGGAAGGGGACAGCACCAACCACTACCGGCTGGCCAAGCAGGCCGACGTCCTGATGCTGCTGTACGTCCTGGGCGAGGACCAGCTCATCGAATTCCTGGCCCGGATGGGCTACGCCGTCACTCCCGCTCAGATGGCCGCCACGGTGGACTTCTACCTGGCCAGGACGGCCCACGGATCCACGCTCAGCCGGGTGGCCCACGCGTCCGTACTGGCGCAGCGGGACCCCGAGCGGGCTTGGGCGGTGTTCCGGGAGGCCCTGGACGCGGACCTGGATGACACCCAGGGCGGAACCACCAGCTCCGGGATCCACCTGGGTGCGATGGCCGGGACGATCGACGTCGTCCAGCGCAGTTTCGCCGGGCTGCGGATCACGCGCGACGCCCTTGCCTTCGCGCCCCGGCTGCCGGCCGAACTCAGCCGGGTGGATTTCCAGGTCCGCTACCGGGACCAGATGCTCGCCATCCAGCTGGAACGCGACCGGCTGACGGTGTCGGCGGCCCCCGGTGACGCCGCCCCGGTGCTGGTACGCGTGGGAGTCCAACGGGTGCTGCTCAGGGCCGGCCAGGAACAGGTGTTCCTGCGCAAGGACAGCTGACCCGGTTGGCGCGCCAGGCCGGCTACGGGGCGTCCATCCGGAGCACGGCTGCTCCGGTGACCCGGTCCTCCGACAGGTCCAGCAGGGCCTTGTCCGCGGCCGAGAACGGATAGGACACCGTGGTGGGGCGCAGCGGAATTTCCGCGGCGACGCGGAAGAACTCCTCGCCGTCGGCCCGGGTATTGGCGGTGACGCTGCGCAGCTGGCGTTCCTGGAACAGCTCCGTGGCGTAGTGCAGCGGCGGAATGTCGCTCAGGTGGATGCCGGCGACGGCGAGCGTGCCGCCCCGGTCCAGGGCTCGCAGGGCCACCGGAACCAGGCTGCCGGCTGGAGCGAAGAGGATGGCGGAGTCCAGCGGATCCGGCGGTTGATCTTCGGCGCCGCCGACAAAGGTCGCCCCCAGTTCGAGGGCGAGTTCGCGCGCTTCCTCGGACCGGGTCATCACGTACACGCGCGCGCCCTGGAAGAGCGCGATCTGTGCCGCCAGGTGCGCGGACCCGCCGAAGCCGTAGATTCCCAGCCGTCCGCCGATGGGCAGGTCGGCCCGGCATAGCGCGCGGTAGCCAATGATTCCCGCACACAGCAGGGGCGCGGCCTCGTCGTCCGTGAAGCGTGCCGGGAGCCGGTAGGCAAAGTTCTCGGCCACCGTGATGAGTTCGGCGTAGCCGCCGTCGCGGTCCCAGCCGGTAAACACGGGAAAGAGGCAGAGGTTCTCCTGGCCGCGCAGGCAGAAGCGGCAACTGCCGCAGGTTCTGCCGAGCCAGGCGACTCCCACCCGGTCACCGGGGGAGAACCGCGTGGCGCGGGCCCCGCACGTGATGACGTCGCCGACGACTTCGTGTCCCGGAATGACGCCGGGGCGCCGCGGCGGGAGGTCGCCCTCGGCCAGGTGCAGGTCGGTGCGGCAGACTCCGCACACCCGGACCCGCAACAGCACCTCCCCGGGGCCCGGCCGGGGATCGGGGCACTCGTCCGGGACCAGGGGGCCGCTTCTCATCGGCCCGGGCTGTCCTACCCGCCAGGCTCGCACGAGCGTCCTCCTCTGCTAAAACCTCCAGCTCCCCTCTGAAGGCGGTGGTCCGGTGGAGCGGGGTCAGCGCGTTATCAGGACGTTGCCGCGCGCCTTGTTCAGGATGGCCGTGACAGTATTGCCCGGGCCGCCCTCACGATTGTGGGTTCCAATGACCAGTACCTCGGCCTCAGCGGCGGCGGCCAGCAGTTCCTTGGACGCCGCGTGGCCATCCCGCAGGACCCCTGAGATCGACAGCTCCGGGGCCAGGCTGCGGGCCTCCTCGAGGGTGCGGTCCAGGAGTTCCCGGCCGCGCAGCGGGCCATGCCGTCCGTGGCCTTCCCGGGCGCCGCCGCGGGTCTGGTCGATGTGGACGATCTGCAGGGTGGTGCCAAGCATCCCCGCCAGCCGGACGGCCCCGGCCAGCGCCGCGGAACTCCGGGAGGTCCCGTCGATGCCAACAACGACCGGGCCGGCGGCCTGGCCGGGGCTGCGCAGGCGGCGGATGACCACCAAGGGACAGGGCGAGGAGCCGGCCAGGTCGAGACAGACCGATCCGGCCACGTGCCCCAGAACGCCGCCCAGTCCGCGGCTGCTGACCACCAGCAGGCGGGCATCACGGGCAGCATCGCGCAGAACCGCAGCCGGAAGCCCGGTTTCCATGACACCCTCGACGCCGGAATCGGGTCCCAATGCTGCTTCCGCGGCGGGTTCCGCAACTGCTTCGCCGGAGCCGGGCGCCGCGGCGGTTGTGGCGGCCGGGCCCTGCGCGGACCGGCCCTGCGCGGCGGCGACGGCCGCGCGGGCCAGTTCAACACCCTCCGCCAGGACCACCTCGGCCGCGTGCCGCAGCCCGCTGCCTTCCACGCCCTTGACCGGTCCGAGCTTCTTGGTGAAGAGGGGCCAGACCCAGGCTTGCACCACGCGGAGCCGGTACCCGCCGGCGGCCGCGTACTCCGCAGCCCACCGGACGGCCGCCTGCGCTGCCTCGGACCCGTCGTAGCCCACTGCCACGGTGGTGCGTTCGTCCCCTGCGGCGGGTGCCGTCATGCGTCCTCCCGGTCAGCCACGTCCGCCCCCGGGCGGCACTTTGCCCCAGTAGAACGCAAGGCCCCGGAAAGGGCTAGGGGCTTTGGTCCCGCGGGTTGCGGGGATTCTCGTCCCGTGCGGACCGGGAGTCCGTGGCGGCCTCCGTGTCCGCGGTGTTGCTTCGTTCGCGGAGTTCGCGGCCGTGGCGGATGTCTTGTTCTTCTTTTGCCTGGAGTTTGTCGCTTTGTTTGGTGTCGCGGGGTGGGAGTTGGATGGTTTCTTCGGCTTTGATGCCGGCCTGGAGTTGGCGGCCGCGTTCCATTTCGGCGTCGAATTCGGCGCCGAAGAGCAGTGACATGTTCAGGATCCAGAGCCAGAGCAGGGAGACGATGACGCCGCCGATGGTGCCGTAGGTTTCGTTGTAGCTGCTGAAGTTCGCGACGTAGAACCCGAAGGCGAGGGAGGCGAGCAGGAAGATGACCAGGGCGATCAGGGATCCGAGGCTCATCCAGCGGAACTTGGGCTGTTTCACGTTCGGGGTCGCGTAGTAGAGGATCGCGATCGCGGCCACCACGAGCACGATGATGAGGGGCCATTTGGCGATGTTCCAGACGGTCAGGACGACCCCGCCCAGGCCCAGGGCGTTGCCGACGGACTCGGCGACCGGGCCGCTGAGGACCAGCATCGCGGCGAGCAGCACCACGATCAGGACGGTGGCGATGGTGACGGCGAGCATGGTGCCGCGGAGTTTGATGAAGGGCCGGCCTTCGTCGATTTCGTAGATCCGGTTCATGGCCCGGCCGAACGCCCCGACGTAGCCGGAGGCGGACCACAGGGCGGTGAGGATACCGAGGACCAGGGTCAGTCCGGCCGCGGAGGAGCTGGTGAGCTGCTGGACCGGTTCGCGGATCGCGTCCACCGTCTCGCCCGGGGCGAAGCCCTGGATGATCTCCAGCAGCGCCCCGGTGGTTTTCTCGGGCTGGCCGAAGATCCCGAGCAGGGACACCAGGGCCAGCAGCGCCGGGAAAATGGAGAGCACGGAGTAGTAGGTCAGGGCCGCGGCGAGGTCCGGGCACTGGTCCTTGGTGAATTCGCGGAAAGTCTTTTTGGCGATGTACTGCCAGGAGGGTTTGCTCACGTCCGTGGGGCTGTCGGGTTTGCGTCCGTCATCCGGTGCGGGCGCGGTGCGGGACTTCGCGGTGCTGCTCTCCTGCGTTTCGGCATCAGCGGGGTTTGGTGCCGCGGCGGGGTTCTGGGACATGGCGGTTCTTCCTTCGGGGGTTTAAGTGCGTCAGCCGGCCGCCCGGCGCGTGAGCGCTGGACGGCCGGCCGGGTGCCGGCGGGGGTCAGGCCTGCTGGACGTTGTCCCTGGCCTCGGCGGTGCGGTCCTTGACGTCCGCGACGGCGCCCTGGCCTTCGGCCTTGACGTGTCCGGTCGCGTCAGCGGCGGTGGCCTTGACGTTCTCCATCGCCTCCTGGGCCGGTTCCTTCAGGCCTTCCGCGACGTGCTTGGCGGCCTCGGTGAGTTCCGTGGTGAGCGGTTCGGCCGCGGTCTTCAGCGCATCGGCGGCTTCGCGTTCCTTCTGGCTGGCCGGGATCAGGGAGGACACCAACAGCCCGGCGCCGAACGCGATCAGCCCGGCCGCGAGCGGGTTGCCCTGGGTTTTGGTTTTGACCTGTGCGGGGGCGTCCCCGATCGCCGCGCCGGCGTCGCCCAGGTGCGCCCCGGCGGTCCCGGTGGCGGAGTGGACATTGCCGGTGGTGTGCTCGGCAGCTCCCATGACTTTCTCCTTCACGCCGAACACGGCGTCTTTGACCTTGTCGGTTTGGCGCTGGACGATGTGGGACGGGGTGACTTTGTCCGCGACGGCATCGACGTTCGTGCCAAGGCGTGCGCGGGTTGCTTCGATATCTGCTCGGATGACATCCGGGTTTTCACTCATCGTGTTTTCCTCGCTGTGTTTAGGGGGTGGGTTTGAGCGTGGGCGGGATTTCCTGGAGCGTCTCGGCGGTCTGGGGCATGCCCTTGATCGCGTTGAGTTCCTTGCGGCCCCGGGAGGCCAGGACCGCGGCGACAATGCCCCAGATAACGGCGACAACAACACCGGACCAGCCCAGCCCGATCAGGGTCCCGAGCGCCCACCAGAGCGCCAGGGACAGGAACAACAACACAAA
>NZ_JBWZCK010000007.1:0-242238 GCF_059383555.1 Pseudarthrobacter sp. MDT1-56 | reverse complement strand
GTTCCGGGTGAACCGGGACCTGGTGGTCCTCAATGATGTGAATTCGGGCAATGTCTGGCTGGTCAACCAGAACATGCAGCTCGTCAACAACTGGGACGACGTCATCCCGCCCAAGAACCAGTCCGATGACCAGGACGAGGAGTCGGCGGACAACAACACCGTCAACGTCCTGCCGGACCGCACCAAACCCAACCGGCCCCCGGAAACCAGGCCTGACGCCGTCGGCGTCCGCCCGGGCCGCACCACCATCCTCTCCGTGCTGGACAACGACTCGGACCCCGACGGCGATGTCCTCACCGCCTCCGCGGGCGACAACGGCCCGGCGTCCGGCAGCCTGGAGAACATCTACGGCGGCACCGCCTTCCAGATCACCGTCCCGGCCGACGCGAAGCCCGGCACCGAAACGTTTGGCTACAACGCCGCGGATGGCCGCGGCCTGTCCGCCGCCGGAAGCGTCACGCTGAACGTCGTCGGCCCGGACGAGAACAAACCACCCCTGTTCAAGCGCGGCGAGCCCACCACCATGCTGGTGGAGCAGGGCAAAACGGTCAGCCAGAACATCCTCACCGACTGGACCGATCCCGACGGCGACGACCTCGTGCTGATGGACGCCAAGGCGGACAATGAGCAGGACCAGGTCAAGGTCCGCCGCGACGGCCTGCTCACCTACCAGGACTCCGGCGCCGCTCCCGGCAAGAAGTCCGTCACCGTGACCGTCTGGGACGGCCGGGCCACCAGCACCGGCAAGGTCGTTGTGAACGTCCAGCCTCCCGGCGCCCTGCCGCCAGTGGTCAACGCCGACCACGTCACCGCCGTGGTCGGCCAGGACCTCGTGATCGCCCCGCTCAAGAACGACGTCGACCCCAACGGCGGCGCGCTGCGCCTCGCCCAGGTCGAGGCCGCCGGCACCGCCGAACTTGGTCCCGTGACCGACGGCGGAACCTTCACGTTCCGCAGCGTCACCCCCGGCCCCATCTACCTGAGCTATATCGCCAGCAACGGCCCGCAAAGCAGCCAGGGCCTGATCCGGGTGGACGTCGAATCCGGCCAGGACGCCGGCAACCCGGTGGCCGTACACGACGTCGCCCTGCTGCCCGTCGGCGGCAGTGTCCTCCTGGATCCTCTGGCCAACGACTCGGACCCGTCCGGCGGCGTGCTGGTGCTGCAATCCGTCCAGCTGCCCGAGAACGCGACCGCCTCGGTCAGCGTGATCGACCACAGCGTCCTGCGGATCACCGACGTCGTCGGCACCAAAGACCCGTTCACCTTCCGCTACACCATGTCCAACGGCACCAAGTCGGCCACCGGCAGTGTCTCCGTGGTTCCCGTCCCGGCCCCCGCCGTGGTCGAGGCCCCGCAGCCCAAGCCGGACGAGGTGAACGTGCGCGTCAACGACGTCGTCACCATCCCGGTGCTGGCCAACGACACCCACCCCCAGGGCGAGAAGCTCAGCGTGGATGCAGTCCTGCCCCAGCCCGTCCCCGAAACGGACGGGAAGAGCTTCGTCTCCGAAAACACCCTCCGCTTCATCGCCGGCGCGGAGCCCAAGTCCGTCCGCGCGATCTACAACGCCGTGGACCCGCAGGGCCAGAAGAGCGCCGCGGCCGTCACCATCCACATCCTGCCGCTGGAGGGCGCGGAAAACTCCCGGCCCCAGCCCAGGAACCTCACCGCCCGTGTCGTGGCGGCCGGGTCCGTGCGGATTCCGGTGGAGCTCGACGGGATCGACCCCGACGGCGACTCCGTCCAGCTGACCGGAATCGACAGCACCCCGGCGATGGGCACCGCCACGGTGGGCAGCAACTTCGTCGACTTCACGGCAGCCGGAGACGGCGCCGGCACGGACACCTTCCGTTACAAGGTGGTGGACCGGCAAGGTGCCGTCAACATCGGCACCGTGACCGTGGGCATCGCCCCGCGCGGGGACACCAACCAGAAGCCCACGCCGGTCGACGACGAGGTCAAGGTCCGCCCCGGACGGCAGATCGCCGTGGACGCCACCGGCAACGACACCGACCCCGACGGCGACCCGATCCGGATCATCAGCGACGGCATCGAGGCCGCTCCGGAACTGCAGGCCACCGTCAGCAAGCAGTCTTCCCGCATCATCCTCCTGGCCCCGGGCGAGGAAGGCACCGCCAACGTGCGCTACTCCATGGCGGACGACCGCGGCGCCACCGCGCAGGCCGCCATCGCCGTCAAGGTGCAGAATGACGTGCCGCTGCAGGCCCCGATCGCCCGGGACGACCGGGTGACCTCCGCCCAGACGCTCGGCAAGACCGCTGTCGACGTCCCCGTCCTCAAGAACGACGAGGACCCAGACGGCGTCGGCGAGAACCTCAAGATCGCCACCGACGCCGAGACCGCCCGGCCCGGCGCCGAGGGCACCATGATCGTGGAACTGACCGAGCAGCCGCAGCTCATCCCCTACACGGTGGAGGACCTCGACGGCCAGAAATCCACCGCCATCATCTGGGTCCCCGGTTTAGGCCAGCAGGTCCCCACCCTGGCCAAGGATGAGGTCATTGAAGTCGTCGCCGGACAGTCCGTCAGCGTGGACCTCAAGGAATGGGTCAAGGTCCGCGACGGACGCTCGCCGCGCCTGACCCAGACCGACCGGATCAAACTGATCGGCGCCGACGGTTCAGACCCCGTGGCCGGCAACGGCACCGCCCTGGCATACACTGCCGGCCAGGACTACGTGGGCCCCGGCTCACTCAGCTTCGAAGTCACCGACGGCTCCGGCCCGGACGACGCCGCCGGGCTGAAGTCCACGCTCAGCATCCGCACCAAGGTGCTCCCTGACCCCAACCGAAACAACCCGCCGGTGCTGCTGGGCAGCCAGGTGGAGGTGCCCAAGGCGGACTCCACCACGACCGACCTGGCCAAACTGACGACCGACCCGGACGACGGCGACGCGGACCGGATGAAGTACGAACTGGTGGGCGGTGTTCCGGCAGGGTTCGACGCCGGCATCGATGGCAAGTCCCTGAGGGCCTCTGCCAAGGACAGCGCGGTCGCCGGAGCCAGCGGCGCGGTCCAGGTCAAGGCCACGGACCCCCGCGGGCTCGAAGCCACCGCGACCTACCAGCTGACCGTCACTGCCTCCAACCGGCCCAAGCCCGTGGCCAACGACGATGTCGAAGCCAATGCCGCGGCCGGCAAACCCGTCACCGTGCGGGTGCTGGACAACGACGCCAATCCGTTCCCGGAAACGGCGCTGAAGATCGTGTCCACCGTGACCGAGACCGGCCAGGGCTCCGCCGCCGCCACCGGGGATACCGTAACCGTGACACCGGCCGACGGGTTCTCGGGAACCATGATCGTGGCCTATACCGTGGCGGACAAGACCGGGGAAGAATCCCGCTACGCGACAGCCCGGATCTGGCTGACCGTCAAGGACAAGCCGCTGGCGCCGACCACACCCCAGGCCGCGAGCGTGGGGGACGGCACCGCCCTGCTCAACTGGACCGCCCCGGCTGACCGCGGATCCGCCATCACCAAGTACACGGTCTACGGTGAAGGCGGCTACCGCCAGGACTGTCCGGCCAACTCCTGCACCCTGACGGGCCTGACCAACAACTCCAAGTACCACTTCCAGGTCACGGCCACCAACGCCCTGGGCGAATCCGAGCGGTCCCCGGCCTCGGCCGAGGTACGCCCGGACGTCAAACCGGACACCCCGGCCGCGCCCGCCGTGAAGTTCGGCGACACGCAGCTTACGGTCACGTGGGTGGCCCCGGCGTCCAAGGGCTCACCGGTCAAGTCCTACGACCTGGAAATATCCCCGGCCCCGGCCGGGCAGAACGCCCAGATCCAGAACCTCAGCTCAGTGAGCTACGTCTGGAAGGGCCTCAAGAACGGCGTGGCCTACAAGGTGCGCGTCCTGGCCCGCAATGGCGCCAAGGAGCCCTCCGAATGGAGCGCCTACTCGGCGGCGGAAACCCCTGCCGGGGTGCCCGTCACCCCGGCGGCACCGAATGCGACGGCGGCGGGCTCGGTGGGCAACCAGAGCCAGCTCAAGGTGAACTGGACGGCCCCGAACAACAACGGCGACGCCATCTCCAGTTACACGCTCACCACCCTGCGGGGCGGCGCCGCCGTGGCGACCCAGCGGGTGTCCGGCACCACGCAGAACGTCACGGTGGACAACTCGGAAGCGGGCTACACCTTCACCGTGTCCGCCACGAACAAGGCCGGAACGTCCGGAACAAGCGCCCAGTCCGCCGCCGTACGCGCCGTGGGCAAACCGGCGATGGTGGGCCAGCCGTCCGCGACCCTCATGGACACCGGCGGCGACGGCGGCAGGATCGACGTCCGTTTCACCCCGCTCACCGCCGAGCAGCGCAACGGCTCCAGCGCCGCTGAAATCACCTACAAGTACAAGCTCACCTCCGGCACCGGCAGCGGCAACATCCCGGCCGGCGGCGGGGTGGTGGCCGCCCCCAACGGGACCGCCACCGCCGTGGTGGTCTGGGCCGTCTCCTCGCGGAGCTCCAGCACCGGCGACGCCAGCCCCGCCTCGAATTCGGTGAACCCCTACGGACTCGCCTTCGCGCCGGCCGTCACCGGATCCAAGAGCAGCGGCGTCGGGGACAAAACGGTGTCGTGGACCTGGAACGCGGCGAACGGCAACGGGCGCCCCGTGACCGGTTACCAGTACCGGCTCGATGGCGCCGGAGGCTGGCAGGACACTCAGCAGCGGTCCTTCTCCAAGAGCGTGGGCTTCAGCGAGACGCACAAGCTGGAAGTCCGTGCCATCAGCGGCGGCCAGCCCGGCCGGATCGGCCAGGACACCTCGCGCAGCGGGTCGGAACCACCGCCGCCGGTCCCGACGACCTGGAGCGTTGAGGCCACCCCGGTGCGCAGCTGCACGGAACCCAGTAAGAACACCGACAGCTTCCAGGGCGGCGACTGTGTGGGTGCCGGCAAGTGGATGAACCCCGGCTCCCCCGCGAAGACGGACTACTACGTGGTCTGGTACCAGACCGACAAGAACCCGAGCGGTGTCTGGTACCACGTGACCACCGGCGCGGTCGCGGGGAACTTCGTCCGCGGGAACACCACGAACCTGGGTTCAACGCCTCCGGCCGGCATGCCCCGCCGATGACACCCAACCCGGATCCAACGCCTAAACTTGCCCCGCTTTTTCATCCAGAACAGAAGAGGATCACCCCATGACCATGACCACCGAACAGGCCGAATGGTTTGCCGGCACCTTCGAGACGCTCGTCGCCAACGTGGGCCAGGCCGTTCTGGGCAAGTCCCACGTCATCCGCCTGACCTTCACCGCGATGCTCGCCGAGGGGCATGTCCTCTTCGAGGACGCCCCGGGCACCGGCAAAACCTCGCTGGCGCGTGCCCTTGCCGCGACCGTCCAGGGCTCCAACAACCGCATCCAGTTCACCCCGGACCTGCTGCCCTCGGACGTGACCGGTGTGACCATCTACGACCAGAAGACGCAGAAGTTCGAGTTCCACAAGGGGCCCATCTTCAACAACATCGTCCTGGCCGACGAGATCAACCGTGCCTCGCCCAAGACCCAGTCGGCACTGCTGGAGGTCATGGAGGAATCCCGCGTCACCGTGGACGGAACCACGTACGAGGCCGGCCGCCCGTTTATGGTGATGGCGACCCAGAACCCGATCGAGCAGGCCGGCACCTACCGGCTGCCCGAGGCCCAGCTGGACCGCTTCCTGATGAAGACCTCCATCGGCTACCCGGACCATGCCTCCACGGTGCAGCTGCTCGGCGGCTCCAACCTCAAGGACCGCTCCAAGGACATCACCGCGGTCATCACCACCCAGGCGATCGCGGACATGGCGGACCTTGCCGCGACCACGCATGTGGACACCGCCGTGCTGGAATACATCTCCCGCCTCTGCGAGGAGACCCGCAACGCACCGGAGACCCGGCTGGGCGTCTCCGTCCGTGGCGCCCTCGCCATGGTCCGGGCCTCGAAGGTCTGGGCCGCCAGCCAGGGCCGCAACTTCGTGCTCCCCGACGACGTCAAGGACCTCGCCGCCGTCGTCTGGACCCACCGCTTCGTGATGGACCCGGAAGCCGAATTCTCCGGCGCCACCGCAGAGGCCGTGCTGAAGCGCGTGCTGGCCGAGGTCGCCGCACCCCAGCAGCGCGCTTCCCTTGTCTAAGCGCACCGTCTAAACCAGAAACCCAGCACGAACAGAGGCACCCATATGTCCTCCAGCACTCCGCTGAGCCGGCTTGCTGAACGCCTGCAACGGCCCTTCCACCGGGACGGCAGGCCCACCCGGCTGCATCCCGGCTCCCTCTGGACCGAGGCCGGAAGCACCGCAGGCCTGGCCCTCGCCCCGGCCTGGCGCGCCGTCCGCGCGCTGTGGCTGCGCTATGTGTGGCCTGTCCTGTCCGTGGTGAGCGTCCTGGGCTGGTTCGTGCTGGCGGCATCGATCCTGCTCTGGACCGTTGGCCAGGCGTTCGGCTGGCAGGAAGCCAAAGCGGCAGCGATCGCCGCGTTCGTCCTGTTCGTGCTCGCAGTCGGCTTCATCCTGGGCCGTTCCTCCTACGGCGTCGTGCTGGACCTGGCCCGGACGCGGGTGGCGGTGGGGGACGGCGCCGTCGGCAGCATCGCGGTCTCCAACACCTCCGCCCGGCCCCTGCTGCCCGCGGACCTGGAACTCCCGGTCGGGGCCGCCACCGCCGTGTTCCACCTGCCCCGGATGAAACCCCAGCAGGTCCACGAGGACCTGTTCACCATCCCCACCGCGCGCCGCGCCGTGATTGTGGTGGGCCCGGTCCGCTCCGTCCGCGCCGACCCGCTGCACCTGCTGCGCCGCCAGGTGCTCTGGACCGAAGCCGAGGACCTGTTCGTGCACCCGAAAACCACGGCGCTGGCCGGCTCGGCCGCCGGATTCATCCGCGACCTCGAGGGCATGCCCACCACGGACCTGTCCAGCGCCGACGTGTCCTTCCACGCGCTGCGCGACTACGTGCCGGGCGATGACCGGAGGCACATCCACTGGAAGACGACGGCCCGCACCAACAAGCTTATGGTCCGCCAGTTCGAGGAAACCCGCCGGGCGCACCTCGCCATTTCGCTGTCCATCAACACGGACGAATACGCCTCCGAAGAGGAGTTCGAGCTGGCCATCTCCGCCGCCGCCTCGATCGGACGGCAGGCCATCCGCGAACAGCGCGACCTCGATGTGCTTACCCAGAAGGGCCCGCTGCGTTGCGAAACCGGCCGCAACATGCTCGATGACATGACACGGATCGTCGGCGCACCCCAGCGCAAGACCGCCGTCGACCTGGCCCGGAGCCTTGCGGACACCGTCCCCAACGCCTCCGTGGTGTTCCTGATCGTTGGCAGCAACGTCACCGCCACCCAGCTGCGCTCCGCCTCGGCCGCGGTGCCCGTGGGCGTGCGCACCCTCGCTGTCCGGCTCCAGTCCGGCGCCGCGCCGGCCCGGGCCACCATCGGGGACCTGACGGTGCTGACCCTCGGCGACCTCTCGGACCTGGCCATCGTGCTGAGGAAGGCGGCAGCATGAGCACCGCAACCCCGCTCCGCTCCCGCAACCACACGGCAGCCGCGAAACGTTCCGGCTTTGCCTTCGGCCAGCCGCTCTGGCACCTGGGCCTCGACGCGGGCGCCCTCACCGTGCTGCTCGGCCTGGGCGTGCTCGGCTTCAGCCTCAGCTTCGGCGGCGATCCCTACTACCTGATCGCCGGCTTCGGCGGCATCCTGCTGGGCCTGGCCCTGGCGGCAGCCGCGGTGCACTTCCGGCTGGGGCTCCTGATCACCGCAGCCCTCACGCTTGGGGTGTACCTCGTCTTCGGCACCGCCCTGGCAGTCCCCGAGGCCTCTTTCGCCGGCGTGCTCCCCACCCTTGATTCGCTGCGCACCCTGCTGCTCGGTGTCGTGTTCGCCTGGAAGGACATGCTCACCGTTGGCGTGCCGGTCGGCACCGCCGGCGGCACCCTGATTGTGCCGTTCCTGAGCTCGCTCCTCACCGCACTGGCGGCCGGGATGCTGACCTGGCGGCTCAAAAGCCCCTACTGGCCGCTGCTGCCGGTGCTGGTGCTGTTCGTCACCGGCATCGCCTTCAGCACCAACGCAGGCTTCCTCACGGTGGAACGCGGCATCTCACTCACCGTGGTCGCGATCGCCTGGGCCGCCTTCCGCCGCGACGCGCTGCGCCGCAGCGACACCCGCAAGGTCTCCGTCAACCGGCTGGAGGCGGAGGAGGCCACCGCCCGCGCGGCCACGCTCCGCCGGCTCGGCACCGCCGCCGCAGTGATCGCCGTCGCCGTGGCGGTCACCGCCGTCGCGTCCCCGCTGGTCACCGCCAGTGACGACCGCCGCGTGCTGCGCAACACGATCGTCCCGCCGTTCGATCCCAAGGACTACGTGACTCCGCTGGCGAGCTTCCGCAACTTCGTCAAGGACAAAAAAGACGACAACCTCTTCGTCGTCAAGGGCCTGCCCAAGGATGCCCGGGTGCGGCTCGCCGCGCTCGACTCTTTCAACGGCACCAACTACAACATGGACCCGAACGGCTCCGGCAGCTTCAGCAAGGTGGGCGACGCAAAATCCCTCAACACCCTGGCCGACACCACCGGGATCGTGCCGAGCAACAACTACACCCTGGACATCACCATCGAGGACTACCAGGGCTACTTCCTGCCCGGCGGCCGCAAGACCACCGGGATCAGCTTTGCCCGCGACGGCTCCGGGGCTGCGTCCGGCCTCTACTTCAACGCCGGCACGGACACGGCCGTGACCACCAGGGGGCTGGCGAAGGGCGATGCCTACCGCGTCCAGGTGGCCGATCCCGCCACCCTGGAACACGGGCAGCTGACGCAGTACGACTTCGCCAGATTGTCCCTCCCGGACCCCGCCGAGGTGCCGCCCGTCGTCGGATCCCAGGCGAACGACCTCGCCGCCGATGCCCCCACCGCCATTGACCGGGTGCGCCAGATCGAGGCGCACTTCCAGAAGAAGGGCGCCTTCAGCAACGGCCTGATCGCCGACGGCCAGCTGCCCAGCGTCTCGGGCCACAGCGCCAACCGCGTCCGGAGCCTGCTCACCGCCAAGCAGATGCTCGGCGACGACGAGCAGTACGCCGTCTCGATGTCCCTTATGCTGCGCCACCTCGGCATCCCCTCCCGCGTGGTGATGGGGTTCTACCCGGACCCCAAAAGCCCGGAAAACGGCGCCGGCGAAGTCAACATCACCGGCAAGGATGTCCACGCCTGGGTCGAAGTCGCCTTCGACCGGGTGGGCTGGGTGCCCTTCGATCCCACCCCGCCGAAGGACAATGTGCCGATCCCTCCGGACCCGGAGAACAAATCCAAGCCCAAGCCGCAGGTCCTCCAACCGCCGCCGCCGCCGCAGGAGCCCGCGGACCTTCCGCCCGACTCCTCACCGGATGCGCTCGACGCCGACGAGAAGAAGAACAACCCCTGGCTCTTCTGGGGACCCCTGCTCACGGCGATCGGCCTGGCGCTCATCCCAATCGCGATCCTGGCGCTGCCGCTGCTGCTGATCGCCCTGCTCAAGTCCCGGCGCCGGAAGGCCCGGTTCAGCGACGGCCCGCCGGCGCAGCGCGTCGGCGGCGGCTGGAACGAGGTCGTCAGCCTCGCGACGGACCTCGGCGCCGGCGTGGACACCCGCGCCACCCGGCGGGAATCCGCCGTCGTGCTCGCCGGTGCGTTCCCGGCCGCCGGCGGAACCACCACGCTGCTCGCCAACCGCGCCGACGCCGCGATCTTCGGCGCCGGCCAGCCGAGCGAGGACCAGGTGAGGCAGTACTGGGAGATCGTGGACGGCTCGCTGAAGGAAATGACCGGAACCCTCGGCTTCTGGGGACGGCAGCGGGCCCGGTTCTCGCCGCGCTCCCTGCTGGCCGACGGCAGGGCCGCGCTCACGCTCCGTGGCTTCAAGCCCGACCGGTCCGGCCGGAAGCGCGCGGCGCCCGCAGGCCCGGAAAAGCCGGCAGGTACAGTGGAGTCCGGTCCGGCGGCGGCAGCCCACCTTGATGCTGCTGCCGACACCCCGGCCGACGCCAGCCAGACCGTCAGGAAGAACCGCCACAAGCCATGACCGACGACGCCGAGCGCTGCCCGCGCTGCCAGCAGCCGCTCCGCCAGGGGGCCGCTTTCTGCACCTCCTGCGGGACGCCGCTGAGCAACCGTTCCGCCCGGAACATCCGCAACGTGCGGGAGCTTCCCGCGGCCGGGGGCCCGCAGGAGATCCACCCGCAGGGTCCCGGCGGCGCGGTCGCCGGGAGCCCGGCCGCCGGGCACACCGGCCTGAACCCCGGTAGTATCCCCGTATCGCGGGGCCCAGCCACGGGCCGCGGACCAGGGGGAGGACCATCGATGCCAAGCAAGCTTGACCTGGTGCCGGCCGCTGCCGGAAAGCGGCTGGGGGCCGCCGTGCTGGACTGGCTGCCGCCGGTCACCATCCTGGCAATCCTGGGGGCGATCGGTTTCGCCGGTGTCACCAGGAGCCAAAGCGGGGGCTTCATCGTCTATGACACTTCGTCCCTGGTGCTGTTCGGCGGCATCGGCGCAGGCCTCACCCTGATCTACACCGCGGTCGTGGCCACGCTTGAAGCCCGCTCCGGCGCGACCCCGGGCAACCGGCTGATGGGCATCCGCAGCACCGATGCTGACGGTTACGCCCCGGGCGGGGGAGCGGTGTTCCTCCGCTGCCTCATCACGGGCGCCGGCGTGCTGCTAGCCGTGGTCGCCGCCGCCGCGGTTGTGATCTTCCAGTGGTTCGGCGTGGCCCTGCTGGTGCTGGGCCCCCTCCTGTTCCTGGGCGCTGCCTGGGCTGTCCTCGTGGTGCTCTCCAGCGCCTGGGACCGCAACGGCCAGCTCCGCGGCTGGCACGATACGGCCGCCAAGACCCTCGTGTTCGACGTCAAAGCCGGACGCAATCCGATCACCACCGGCGGCATCCAGGGCCCGTACAGCTTCGCGCCGCTGGACCTCCCGCCGGTGCAGCAGGTCGTTTCGCCGCTGGCGGGTGCCGCGGCCGCAGCCGCAGCCGCCGCTCCTGCCGCTCCTGCCGCCCCTCCGGCGTCCCCGGTTGCCCCGGTTGCCCCGGTTGCCCCGGTTGCCCCGGTTGCCACGCAGGCTCCGGCGGTGCTCGATCCTAATCAGTGGCAACCGCCGGTGGCGCCGCAGCCCGCCCAAGTGGCCTCGTTCGCGCAGCCAGCCCGGACGTCCCCCTCCCCGGATGTGGCTTTCCAGCCGGCCCAGCACCCCGACGATGACCACGACCGCACCCAGGTCCGCGGCGACACTCACGCCCCGGTCACCGTGGCGATGCTCCGGATCCGGCTGGACGACGGCCGCGACATCGAACTGGACCGCACCGTGCTGGTCGGCCGGAACCCTGCCGGACAACCCGGCGAGGACGCCGCGCAGCTCATCCCGGTTGCCGATCCCGGCCGTTCTATTTCCAAGACCCACCTGTATTTGCTGGCCGGAAACGGGGGAATCTGGGTCACGGACCGGGACTCCACCAACGGCAGCTCCGTCACCACCCCGGACGGTATCCGCACCGCCCTCGCGGCGGGGGAGCCCACCCACGTCCGCCCCGGGTCCACCGTGCACTTCGGTGACCGCTCCTTCTACCTAGGACAGGCATGATTCCCCAGCCGGCCGACGTTCCCACCCCAGCCAATTCCGACACCGCCCCCGTGCCGGCCCTGGGCAGCCCCCCGGGCCTCCGGCTGAACGCCGGCTACGGCACCGACCGCGGCCTGCGCCGCGAAATGAACGAGGACTCCTTTATTGCCTCCGATCCCGTCTTCGCCGTCGCGGACGGCATGGGCGGGCACGAGGCCGGCGAGATCGCCAGCGGCATCTGCGTCCGCACGCTCGCCCGGATCCCGCAGCTGGCGAGCGGCGAGCGGGACGCCACCGCCGGCGTCGTGCAGGAACACCTGCTGATGGCCGACGAAAGCATCCGCGAGGCCACCGGCTCGCGCGCCGGGACCACACTCTCCGGCGTTGTGGTGGTGGAGCAGATGGGGGTCCCGTACTGGCTGGTCCTCAACATCGGCGACTCCCGGACCTACCGGCTCAGCCAGGGCAAGCTCAAGCAGGTCAGCGTCGACCACTCCGAGGTCCAGGAACTCGTGGACGCCGGACAAATCAGCATGGCGCAGGCCGCCGTGCACCCGCGCCGGCACGTCGTCACCCGCGCGCTGGGCACCGGGGACGAGATCGAGGCCGACTACTGGCTGCTGCCCATCGAGGAGGGGGACCGGGTCCTGGTCTGCTCCGACGGGCTCAACGGTGAACTCGACGACGAGCACATCTCCAATATCCTGCGTTCCCAGGCGGACCCGCAGGCGGCCGTGGACGAACTCATCCAGGCGGCCCTGCGCAGCGGCGGCCGGGACAATGTCACCTGCATCGTGGTGGACGCCACCAATGTAAATAACGACGACGGCGCCGCCCGGACCTCGCCGCGCAGCGCCGCCGCAGCGGAGGACGAGGACACCCTGCCGCGGACCGATGCACTGGACCTGGCTCCCGACGGGGAACCGGCCGCCGGCGGACCGGTCTCTGAGGGACAGGTCCTCGAAGGACAGGGCAAGGACCCGAATGATGGCAAGCAGTAACCCCGCCGCTGCCGCTCGCTACACGCCCGGCAGCTGGCTAGGTGTGGTGCGCTCCGGAACTGTGGTGCTGCTGCGCCCGGACAGCGCGCCGGCGCTGGTGAACTCGCTGTGGGAACTGCTCGCCACCGGGCCCGAGGCGCACGAGGTGCTCGACGCCGTGTCTTCGGCCTCGGGCGGTTCGCTCTCCCGGCTGCCGTGGTTCGCGATCGTGGCCAGCCGCGGCCCCATCCAGGTGTTCCTGCGCGGCGAGATCGACCTCACCGTGGACCTGCCGTCCGGCCCGGTGGACCTGAGCGGCCGCGAGGTCACCACCTGGACGGAGCGGCGCTTGGCTGCGGCTGACGGATTCAGCCTGACCGTGCCCGGTGCGGACGCCGCGGGCTCCTCCGGCACCGCGTCGGACCTTCCGTTGGCTGACGGGGTTGTCCTGCTCCGGGGCCTGCGGGTGGACTTCACCGGTGCTGCCGCGCCGTCTGCCGTTGTGGCGGTCCCTGCAGCGGCGGCCACGGCGGCCGTTGCACCCGGGCTCGCTGCGGCGGACACCGGGGCTGCGGCTCATGAGGAAGCGGCGGAGGAGGCAGCGGTGGAGGACGAAGTCCTGGCGGCAGCCGAAGCCGACATTGCGGCCGAACTGAGCGAGCACGGTGCCTCCGCGGAGACCGTGCTGGAGTTCGCCGGTGAGGACTTCGAGCTCGACGGCACCCTGCACGACGCACCGGAACCGGAACCAGAACCGGAATCAGAACCGGAACCAGAGGCCGAATCCGCGGCGGCGGGTCTTGACGCCGTGCCGTCCGCGCAGCAGCCCGACGGGTCACCGGAACCGGCTGAACAGGAGCCGACCGGCAGCTATGACCACCTTTGGGAACAGACGGTGATGCGGAACATTGAAGACGCCGCTGTCCGCGAGGACCCCGACGCCGAACCCGCCGTCGCGTCTGCCCCGGACTCCTCCGGCCCCGAGGCCGCCGGCGTAGAACCTGAACCGGCGCCGGCCGGCGCACCGGAGGCCGCTGAAACCGAAGCCGCGCCCGCGCCGGAACTGCCCGCGCCGCCACCCCCGCCGCTGCCCACCGGGCTGATCGATTCCGTCCCCTGGCGGACCGGCGGCGACCGACGGTCACAGACGTCCCAGGCGTCCCTGGCGTCCCTGGCGTCCGCGGTGGCGCCCTCACCGGCGCCGCTGCCGCCGTCTGCCCCGCAGCCGCCTGTCCTGCAACTGCCTGCCCGCCAGCCCGCACCGGACGCCGACCACGACGGCCAGACGATCATGAAGAGCGACCTGGCCGGGGCCAGCCCGCGGCCGCCCAGCGCGCCGCGCCCGTCCGCAGGACCGGATACCGAGCCGGCCACCGGACCCATGGTGCTGGCCCGCGTCTGCCCGCAGGGCCACGCCAACCCCTCCACGTACTCACAGTGCGGCCGCTGCGGCCAGCCGCTGCCCGGCGACGGCGTCCAGGTCCGGCGCCCGCGCCTGGGCCGGGTGCGCCTGTCCACCGGTGAGCTGATCGACCTCGACCAGTCGCTCATCGTGGGGCGCCAGCCCTCGGTGTCGCGCGTCCAGGGCGCCGTCATGCCCAAACTGGTCCAGGTGGCGAGCCCCAGCGGCGACATTTCCCGCTCGCATGTGGAGGTCCGGCTCGAAGGCTGGCACGTCATGCTGTGCGACCTCAAGGCCACCAACGGCACCGTGCTGGTGCGCGAGGGCCACTCCCCGCGCCGGCTGGCCCAGGGTGAGATGGCGATCCTGCTTGACGGCGACATTGCCGAGGTTGGCGACGGCATCTCTCTGCGCTTTGAGGAGATCCCGTGAGTTCAAAACGGCCCGTAGCCCCGCCGCCAGTCATTCCGGGCTTCACCTACATCAGCCTGCTCGGTTCCGGCGGCTTCTCCGACGTCTATCTCTACGAACAGGACCGGCCGCGCCGCAAGGTTGCTGTCAAGGTGCTGCTCTCCAACCACCTGGCCGAGGGCGCCCGCCGCCGCTTCGAATCCGAAGCAAACCTGATGGCGCAGCTGTCCTCGCACCCGTACATCGTGACGATCTTCGAAGCCGAGATCACCGACACCGGGCATTCCTACCTCGCCATGGAGTACTGCTCGCGGCCCAGCCTGGACGTCCGCTACCGGCGGCAGCGTTTCAGCGTCGACGAGGTCCTCGCCGTCGGCATCCAGGTGGCGTCCGCCGTCGAGACCGCCCACCGGGCCGGCATCGCGCACCGCGACATCAAGCCCGCCAACATCCTGGTCACGGACTACAACCGCCCCGCCCTGACCGACTTCGGCATCTCCGGCACCCTGGCCGGGGACACGGACGAGGACGCGGGCATGTCCATCCCTTGGTCCCCGCCGGAACAGTTCACCGGCCACCAGGTCGACGGCGTCCTGGTGGACGTCTGGGCGCTCGGCGCCACCCTCTACACCCTGCTGGCCGGGCGTTCCCCGTTTGTGCTGCCGGGAGCGGACAACTCCCAGCGTGAGCTGATCTCGCGCATCACCAACCTGCCGGTGCCTATTCTGGGCCGCGCCGACGTGCCGGAATCCCTGGAACTGGCGCTCTCGACGGCGATGGCCAAGTCCGCCTCCTCCCGCTACTCCTCGGCGCACGCCTTCGCCCTGGCCCTGCAGCGGATCCAGGCCGAACTGAACCTCTCCGTGACGCCGTTCGAGGTCCTGGAGGAGCCGCGCGCCGAGGAAAACCACCCCGACGACGGCTTCGAGGAGACCCGAGTCCGCAGCGTCGCCGCGATCGACCCGGACGCCACCGGCAACGCCTCCACCTTCCCGGCCAGGTTCCCCGGCGCGGACACCAGTTCCACGGTCGACAACGCCACCACCTTCAACAACGCCAGGGCCTTCAACAACGCAACAGTCCCGCGCCCGGCACTGCCCGGCTTCGCTGTGCCCGGCACCGTTGCGCCCCGCAACGCCCGGACTCCCGCCGGCCCGACTCCGGCCCCCGACGACGACCTCGCGGCCACGGTCAACCGTTCCAGCGCGGCGGCGCCCGCACGCGACGCGGACGCGGACGGGGGGGAGCAGCCCGCCGGCCACGGCCGCCGCAAGCTGCTGCTCTCCATTATCGGCGGCACGGTCCTGGTGGCCGCCGTCGCCCTCGGGATCGTGGCCGGCACCACCCGGCCCGAGCCGGCGCCGAAGGCCACCGACCTGGTCAGCAAACCGCCCGCGGACGCCCTGGACAACGGCTCCGTGCCGGACGTCACCGGGCTGGCCGGGGTGGCCGGTCCGGCCGGGAAAGTGAGCTTCACCTGGACCAACCCGCAGCCAAAACCCGGAGACAGCTACAAATGGCGGGTCCACACGCTCAAAGGCGGCGGAGAGTACCAGTCGTCCGCCGGGCCCGCCGCTGAAATCGCGGCGAACCCGGCCGAACCCAGCTGCATCCAGGTCATGATCGTCCGCAGCGACGGGGCCTCCTCGCCGCTGGGCCCGGATTCCATCGCCTGCGTCCCGAACTAGCATCACCAACGACTTTCCAGGAAGGCACGGATTATGGGGGATCTGGCAATAGATTTCTGCGGCGAGTGGCATGAACCCTCGGACCAGGACATCTTCAGCATCGGCCGCGAAGGCGACCTTGAGGTGGACGACAACCCGTACCTGCACCGGCAGTTCCTGCAGATCGCCCGCTACGACGGCATCTGGTGGCTGAGCAACGTCGGCAGTATGCTCTCGGCGACGATCGCCGATGCCTCCGGCGGAATGCAGGCGTGGCTATCGCCGGGCGCCCGGATTCCGCTGGTCTTCAGCCACACCAACGTCATCTTCACCGCGGGCCCCACCACGTACGAGTTCGCTGTGCACCTGCGGACCCCCGCGTTCCGGCAGGAATCCCGCGACGAGGACAGCGGCGGTGACACCACGATCGGCCCGGTGCTCTTCACCGACTCGCAGAAGGCCCTGATCGTGGCCCTCGCCGAGCCCATGCTGCGCCGCGAAGGGACCGGCTTCAGTGCCATCCCGTCCTCGGCTGACGCCGCCAAAACCCTGGGCTGGGCCCTGACCCGGTTTAACAGAAAGCTGGACAACGTGTGCGACAAGCTCGACAAGGTGGGGGTCGCCGGCCTGCGCGGCGGCGGCGGGAAACTCGCCACCAACCGCCGCGCGCGGCTGGTGGAACACGCCGTCACCTCACACCTCGTGACCCCCGCGGACCTGCACCTGCTTGAAAAGCACAACACCGAAGGGCACAACACCGTAAGGCACAACGCCGTAAAGCAGTCCGCTGAACCGCGGAAAACTGACGTGACGACTGGAGCCGACGAATCGTGAGAATCCGACTGACGCTGTGCCGCGACCCGGCCGACGCCAAAGACCTCGCCGTCACCGTTGACGGGCTCGCCACCGTGGCGGACATCGCCACGCAGCTCTGGGTGGCCGATCCGGCACGGCGGGGGACCCCGCCGCCGTCGAACCTTTCGCTCAGCATCGAGGAGGCCTTCGCCGCCGGAGGCATGAAGGGCAGCATTCTGGACCGCAAGGACAACCTGCTCGAATCGGGGCTCCGGCCGGGCTCCATCGTCTCGCTGACCCAGCTCAGTGAGCAGTTCGCGACGCCCGGCGCGAACCGGGGACCGGCAGCGGCGACGCTGCGCGTGCTGTCCGGGCCCGACGTCGGCCGCGAATTCTCGCTGCCGTCGGGCACCAGCTACATCGGCCGGGACCGCGACGTCGACATCCGGCTCACGGACCCGCTCACCTCCAAGCGGCATGCCCGCATCACGGTCGGCGAGACCGTCGAGATCGTGGACACGAATTCGGCCAACGGGTTGCTGATGGACGGGCTGCCGGTCACCCGCGCCACGCTGAACTCCTCGGACACTGTGGCCCTGGGCGACACCACTGTCTCCGTGGTCTCGCTCGGCACCGGCCACAGTTCCGCCCCGAGCTCGCCGCTGATCGACTTCAACCGTTCGCCGCGGGTGGTGCCGCGTTTCGAGCTGCAGAAACGGATGCTCCCGGCCGGGCCCAAGCGCCAGGAGCACCACGCCTTCCCGTACATCATGCTGCTCGCGCCGCTGATGATGGGCGGTATCCTGTTCGCCGTCACGCAGAACGTGCTCTCTGTTGTCTTTATGCTGATGATGCCGCTGTTCATCGTGGGCCATTACGTGGACCAGAAGCTGCAGGCCAAGCGGGAGCGCAAGGAACAGCTCAAGCAGTTCCGCGAGTCCATGGCCGCCTTCCGGACGGACATCACCAGGCTGCAGAACGTGGAACGCTCGGTCCGGCTGCAGGAAGCCCCCTCGGTCAGCGACACGGTCGACTCGATTTACAAGCTCGGTCCGCTGCTCTGGACCCACCGGCCCGAGCACACCGGCTTCCTGGGCCTGCGCTTCGGCCTGGGCACCGCGCCCTCGCGGATCCAGTTTGAGGAGCCCAACAGCAGCGACACCGAGGCCGGGTACATGGCCGAAATCCAGGAGTGCATGGCGCAGTTCCGAGACATCGAGGGCGTGCCGATCGTTTCGCAGCTGCGCTCCGCCGGTTCCTTCGGCCTCGCCGGCTCCCGCGGCCTCGTCGACGATGTGGCCCGCGGGATGGTCCTGCAGCTCGTCGGCCTGCACTCGCCCGCGGAGGTGGTCCTGGCCGCCATCACCTCGGCGCAGTCGAAGGAACGCTGGGAATGGCTGCAGTGGCTCCCGCACGTCGGCTCCGGCCACAGCCCGCTCAGCGGCGACCACCTCGCCGCCGGCCCCGGCGGCGGCTCGGCCCTGCTGTCCCGGCTGGAAGACCTTATCGACCAGCGGGAGGCCGCCTCCCAGGGCCCGCGCCCGGCCTTGCGGCCCGGCGTCGACCCGCTCGGTTCGGACCTTCCCGAACCGCTGTTGCCCACCGTCCTGGTGGTCGTCGAGGACGACGCCCCGGTGGACCGCGGCCGGCTCACGCGGGTCCTTGAGCGCGGCCCGGACTCCGGCGTTCACGTGATGTGGGTGGCGTCCTCGGTGCAGCAGCTTCCGGCCGCCTGCCGGGACTTCATGGCCGTCGACGGCGACCACGGCACCACCACCGGCCAGGTCCGGCTCGGCCGGCACACCTTCCCGGTGAGCTGCGAAAGCCTCGACGCCGGCCTCGCCGCCCAGCTGGCCCGGATGCTCACACCGGTCGTCGACGTCGGCAAACCGCTGGAGGACGACTCCGACCTGCCCCGGGCCGTGTCCTACGCGACCCTGATCGGCAAGGACTTCCTGGACAACCCGGCGGCCGTCGCCGAACGCTGGACCGAAAACAACTCGGTCCGGGCCTCCGCCGTGCCCAACCGCAAGGACAACGGCACGCTCCGGGCCCTGGTCGGCTCCAAGGGCATCGAACCGCTCTACCTCGACCTCAAGAACGAGGGGCCGCACGCCCTGGTCGGCGGCACCACCGGCGCCGGCAAGTCCGAGTTCCTGCAGTCCTGGGTGATGGGCATGGCCGCGGCCTACAGCCCGGACCGGGTGAGCTTCCTCTTTGTCGACTACAAGGGCGGCGCCGCGTTCGCGGACTGCCTGCACCTGCCGCACACCGTGGGCTTGGTCACCGACCTCTCACCGCACCTCGTACGCCGGGCCCTGACCTCGCTGCGGGCCGAGCTGCATTACCGGGAACGGCTGCTGAACCGGAAGAAGGCCAAGGACCTGCTGGAACTCCAGCGCGAAGCGGACCCGGACGCGCCGCCCTACCTGATCATCATCGTGGACGAGTTCGCCGCCCTCGCCACCGAGGTGCCGGAGTTCGTCGACGGCGTGGTGGACGTCGCCGCCCGCGGCCGTTCCCTGGGCCTGCACCTGATCCTGGCCACCCAGCGCCCGGCCGGCGTGATCAAGGAAAGCCTGCGCGCCAACACCAACCTGCGGGTGGCGCTGCGGATGGCCGACGAGGATGACGCCATCGACATCCTCGGCGTGCCGACGGCTGCCTACTTCGACCCCTCCATCCCCGGACGCGGCGCCGCCAAGACCGGCCCCGGCCGGATCCAGGGTTTCCAGACCGGTTACGCCGGCGGCTGGACCACCGAGAAACCGCAGCGGCCGCAGATCGAGATCGTCGAAATGGCCTTCGGCTCCGGCCCTGCCTGGGCCGCCCCGGCGCCCGAGACCCCCGTGAAGGAAGAAGCGGCAGGCCCGAACGATATCGCCCAGATGACGGCCAACATCATCAAGGCCGCCGACGTGCTCTCCATCGACCCGCCGCGCAAGCCCTGGCTGGACGAACTCGCCACGACCTACGACTTCTCCCGGCTGCCGAACCCCCGCACCGACGAACGCCTGCTCCTCGGCGTGGCGGACGACCCGGCGCACCAGGACCAGCCCACGGTGTTCTACGAACCGGACCGGGACGGCAACATGGCCATCCACGGCACCGGCGGCTCGGGCAAGTCCGCGGCCCTGCGAGGCATCGCGATCGCCGCCGCGGTCACCCCGCGCGGCGGGCCGGTGAACGTCTACGGCATCGACTGCGGATCCTCGGGGCTCAAGATGCTCGATGAGCTGCCGCACGTCGGCGAGATCATTAGCGGCGACGACGTCGAACGCGTCGGCCGGCTGCTGCGCTGGCTCCGGGACCTCGCCGACGACCGCGCGGCCCGTTATTCGGAAGTCCGCGCGTCGACCATCGTGGAGTACCGGACCCTGGCGGACCGGCCGGAGGAAAAGCGGATCTTCGTGCTGGTGGACGGTATGTCCGCCTTCCGCGAGGCCTACGAATACAGCAAGCTCTCCGCGCTCTGGGACATTTTCCTGCAGCTCGCCACCGACGGCCGTCCGCTGGGCATCCACCTCGTGGTCAGCGGGGACCGGCCCAACTCCGTGCCGGCGTCGCTGCTGGCCTCGATCCAGCGCCGGCTGGTGCTCCGCCTCTCCTCCGAGGACGACTACCTGTCGATGGATGTGCCCAAGGACGTCCTGGGCCAGGCCTCGCCTCCCGGCCGCGGCCTGCTGGGCAACCTCGAGGTGCAGCTCGCGGTGCTGGGCGGCAACTCCAACCTGGCCGTGCAGGCCCGCGAAGTGCACAAACTCACCGAGGCCATGCTGCGCCAGGGCGTCGAACGCGCCCCGCAGATCGAGCGCCTGCCGGACCAGATCGACCTCGACATCCTGCCCGCCGGCAGCCCGGACCTGCCGGTGATCGGCGTCGACGACGAGACGCTGCAGCCCGCCGAGATCCTGGCCAAGGGCCCGCTGCTGCTGGCCGGCCCGCCCGGCTCCGGCCGCACCGTGGCCCTGGTGACCCTGGCCTACGCGCTGCGCCGCTCCAACCCCGGCGTCGAACTGCTGTACATCGGCTCCCGGCGCTCCGCCGCGGCATCCCTGAAGCTCTGGGACCGCTCCGTGGTGGGCGCGGATGACGTCGAGGAAGCCCTCGACGAGCTGGTGGACTACTCCACCGGCACGCCGGGCAAGCTCGCGATCTTCATCGAGGGGCTGACCGACTTCACCGACACGGGAGCGGAATCCGGCATCGAACGGCTCATCACCGCCTCGATCAAGGCCGAACAGTGGGTGGTGGGCGAATCCGAGACCTCCACCTGGTCCTCGGCATGGTCCCTCGCGCAGCCGTTCAAGTCCGGCCGCCGCGGCCTTTTGCTGAACCCCGGCGACATCGACGGCGACAGCCTGCTCAGCACCTCACTGGGCCGGATCAGCACGGACTTCATCCCCGGCCGCGGCTACATCGTGGGCCGCGGCAAGGTCCGCAAGCTCCAGGTCGCACTGCCTCCCGAAAACCGGAACTAACCCCGTTGCCCTATCAGGTGTGGCCCTTATCCGGCACTCAGAAGGACCACAAGTGACAGGGCATCCTGGGGCGGGATTCCCGCCGTGGTGGCCGGGATCGACGCCGACGCCCTCTTGCCGCCCGTCGCTGTGGTCCTCGCCGCCTTCGGGATCACCGAGGTCATGCTGGCCTGGTTCATTCTTCGCGGCGGCAACCGTTCCCGGCTGGCGGCCATGGCTCTGAGTTCTGCGACTGTCGCTGGACATCCTCCTGATTATCGCCCTGTCGAGCCAGCGGTCCCGCGACTTTGCGCGCCAGAACGGCCGGCACATCGCCACGCTGGCGAAGGCCCCCCGCACCGGTGTCCCGGGCACACATGCCTGACCGGACAATGTCGGCGATCTAGGGCAGGATAGGTCTGTGAGCACAGGGAACACTGCAGCAGAAGCCGAAACACACACCCCCTCCGAGGCCGTGCGCGAAGAGTACGAGGTCCTCGTCGAGGAGGTCCGCAAGCACCGCTTCGCGTACTACCAGGAGGACGCTCCGATCATTTCGGACGCCGAGTTCGACGAGCTCTACCGGCGGCTGGAAACGATCGAGGCCATGCACCCGGAACTTGTGGCCAACGATTCGCCGACCCAGGAGGTGGGCGGTGAGGTGTCCGCCGCCTTCGCCGCCGTCGAACACCTGCAGCGCATGTACAGCCTGGAGGACGTCTTCTCCCTCGAGGAGCTGGAGGCGTGGATCGCCAAAGCGGAAGCGAACATCACCAAACTCGGCAACGGGACGCCGGCCTGGCTCACCGAACTCAAGATCGACGGCCTCGCTGTGAACCTGCTCTACCGCGACGGCGTGCTGATCCGGGCCGCCACCCGCGGCGACGGCACCACGGGGGAGGACATCACCCACAACGTGCTCACCATCAAGGAAATCCCACAGCAGCTGCGCGGCGAGGGCTTCCCGGCCGAAATGGAGGTCCGGGGCGAGGTCTTCATCCCGTCCAAGGCCTTCGCCGAATTCAACGAGGCCCTGATCGAGGCCGGCAAAGCGCCGCTGGCCAACCCCCGCAACGCCGCCGCCGGCTCGGTGCGCCAGAAGGACCCGGCGGAAACCGCCAAGCGCCCGCTCCGGATGTACGTGCACGGCATCGGCGCCCGCGAGGGACTCGACACGGCCAGCCAGTCGGACACCTACCGTCAGCTTGCCGAGTGGGGGCTGCCCACCAGTCCGTACTTCGAGGTCCTCCCCGGGCTCAAGGACGTGCTGGAATTCATCACCCGCTACGGCGACAAGCGCCACAGCCTCACCCACGAAATCGACGGCATCGTCATCAAGGTCGACGACTTCGCCACCCAGCGTGCGCTCGGCTACACCTCCCGGGTTCCGCGCTGGGCCGTCGCATTCAAGTACCCGCCCGAGGAAGTCCAAACCAAGCTGCTGGACATCGCGGTCAACGTCGGCCGTACCGGCCGCGTCACCCCGTACGGCGTGATGGAACCGGTCAAGGTGGCCGGCTCCACCGTGGAGATGGCCACCCTGCACAACCAGGAGGTCGTCAAGGCCAAGGGTGTCAAGATCGGCGACATCGTGGTGCTGCGCAAGGCCGGGGACGTCATCCCGGAAATCGTCGGGCCCGTCCTGGCCCTGCGCGAGCAGCAGGATCCGCCGGTCCGCGACTTTGTGATGCCCACCGAATGCCCCGCCTGCGGCACCCCGCTGGCGCCGGCCAAGGAAGGGGACGTGGACATCCGCTGCCCCAACTCCCGCTCCTGCCCGGCGCAGCTGCGCGAACGCGTGTTCCATCTCGCCGGCCGCGGCGCCTTCGACATCGAGGCCCTCGGCTGGGAAGCCGCCATCGCCCTGACGCAGCCGGCCGAGCCGGAAACCCCGCCGCTGACCACCGAGGCGAACCTGTTCCGGCTGACCCCCGCGGACCTCGCCGACGTCCGCATCCGGCGGGAAAAGCGGTCCAAGGGCGTGGCTACGGGAGAGTTCGAGCTGGTGCCGTACTTCTTCAGCAAGGGCACCGCCAAGACCCCGTCCAAGCCCACGGCCACCACGGAGAAGCTGTTCCGCGAACTGGAGAAGGCCAAAACCCAGCCGCTCTGGCGGGTCCTCGTGGCGCTGTCCATCCGGCATGTCGGCCCGCGGGCTTCCCGCGCCCTCGCGACCGCGTTCGGCAGCATGGACGCCATCCGGCAGGCCTCCGAAGAGGAACTGGCGCACGTCGACGGCGTCGGGCCCGTGATCGCGGCGGCCCTGACCGAATGGTTCACCGAGGACTGGCACCGCGAGATCGTCGACACCTGGGCGGCCGACGGCGTCCGGATGGAGGACGAGCGCGACGAATCCATGCCCCGGACCCTGGAGGGACTGACCATCGTGGTGACCGGCAGCTTGGAAGGCTTCAGCCGGGACGAGGCGAAGGAAGCCATCCTGATCCGCGGCGGCAAGGCAGCCGGCTCAGTCTCGAAGAAGACGGACTACGTCGTCGCCGGCGAAAACGCGGGCACCAAGCTGGACAAGGCCGAACAGCTCGGCGTGCCGGTCCTGGACGAGGACGGCTTCCGCGCGCTGCTGGCCGACGGCCCGGCGGGAAGTTCCACGGAACCCGGGGCCACCGGGGACCAGGACGACGTCGGCGACGGCGCCCGTGAAGATGCCGAAGAAGACCACCAGGAAGTGGTGACCGAATGAGCGCCGACGCCGTTGACCTGACCGCCGGGTCCCTGCCGGCCGCGCTGCTGGAACTCGCGCAGCGGGCCGCAGCGGCCGGGGCCGCGGTTTTGGCCGGCCGGAACGCAGCCGAACTGGACGTCAGCAACAAGGGCGACTCCGGGGACTGGGTGACCGCCTTCGACCTCGCCGCGGAAACCGCCGTCCGGGACGTCATCAGCGCGGCGAGGCCGTTCGACATCATCACCGGAGAGGAAGGCGGCACCGTCCATCCGGCGTCGCCCAGCGGCTACCGCTGGTCCATCGACCCGCTCGACGGGACCACCAACTTCATCCGCAACATCGTCTACTACGGCACCTCCGTGGCCGTGGCCGACCCCGACGGCGTCTGGCTGGCCGGCGTGGTCAACGCCCCGGCGCTGGGGCGGAGGTACCACGCGCTCCGCGGGCAGGGCGCCTGGCTCGAGGAAGGCGGCCGGCTGACGCAGCTGACCGGGCCGGTAGCAGGCCGCGCCGGGCAGATCCTGGCCACCGGTTTCAGCTACGACCCGGACGTCCGGGCCGAACAGGCGGCCGCGCTGGGCGGGATCATGGACGGGTTCGCCGACGTCCGCCGGCTCGGCTCCGCCGCCCTGGACCTCTGCCTCGTGGCGGACGGCACCCACGACGCCTACGGCGAACGGGGCCTCAACGAACACGACTTCGCCGCCGGCGCCCTGATCGCCGAGGAGGCCGGCTGCTGGGTGCGCCGTCCGCGGCTGACCAGCCCGCTGGCCGGGGGCCCCTCCGACGACGAACGCCTCGCGGCCTGGACCTGCGCCGGGACGCTGGAACTCTCCGGGAAGTTCCCGCTCTAGCCCAGCCGTGGCGGGCAGCGCCGATGTGATAGTTCAGTCACGGAAACCGGCGATCCGTGATCCCTCCGGGGCGCCCGCCCGTACCATGGACAGGTGCATCCTCAGATCCTGATCCGCCCCGCAGTTCCGGCCGACTACGACGCCATCGCGCGCATCACCCGGGACGCCTACCTGGCTGCGGGTTACTTTGAGAGCGCCGACCACCCGTACATGCGGCAGATCCAGGACGTGGCCCGCCGGGATGCGAAGGCCACCATCTGGGTCGCGGAACGCGCGGGAAACATCGTCGGCTCCGTGACCCTCGCCGTCGCCGGCGAACCCTACGCGGACATCGCCGAGTTCGACGAGCTGGAATTCCGGATGCTCGTTGTGGACCCGGCCGTGCAGCGCAGCGGTGCCGGCAAGGCCATGGTCCACGCCATCCTGGACCATGCCCGGTCGCTGCCCGGCATCAACGCCGTCGCCCTGACCACCGGCCTGACCTGGGAAAGCGCCCACGGGCTCTACCAGAAGACCGGCTTCCAGCGGGCCCCCGAGCGTGACTGGGTCGTGCCGGACACCGACATCAAACTGCTGGTCTACCGGCAGGAGCTGTAAGCCCGGAGAACGGCACTACCCCCGGGGAAAGAGCCGCCGTGGGGTAGGGTTTGGGGCAATCGAAACGCAGGCAAGGCAACCTGGAGGATCCATGGCACCGCACATCCCCGGCTCAATCGACGAGAAGCTCCTCGGTCTGTACCTCTCGGACCACCTGACCGGCGCCACCGCCGGTGTCTCACGGATCCAGCGCATGGCCGAGGCCTTCGCCGACACCCCGGTGGCCGCCGACCTGTCCCGGGTCAGCGCGGAAATCACCCGGGAACGTGACGTGCTCCGCGGCCTGATCCAGGACCTGGGCGTGCGGCAGCGCCCGCACCGCCAGGCTGCCGCCTGGCTCGCCGAGCACGCCGGCCGGCTCAAGCTCAACGGGCGCATCGTGAGCCGGTCTCCGATGACCATGGTGCTGGAGGCCGAGCTGATGCGCGCCGCGGTCCTGGGGAAGCTCGGGGGCTGGCAGACCCTGGAGGAACTGGCACCCGAACTCGGACTCGACAAGGCCACATTCACCGCTCTCGCGGACGACGCCCGGTCCCAGATCGAGGCCCTCAGCCGTGTCCACGAGCACGCCCGCCGCAACGCCTTCCGCAAGAACCGGGACATCAGCACCTAACTCCAATGCGGGGTGGGGGCTCAGCCGCCTGCTGCCGGCGGCAGTCCGTAACGGTGCTCGGGCCGGCCGGTGGTGCCGTAGCGCAGCTGGATGTCGACGGCGCCGTCGTCGGCGAGTGCTGAGAGGTACCGCTGGGCGGTGGCCCGGGAGACGCCCACCCGGGTGGCCACCTCGGCCGCCGAATACTGTTCGCCCGGTTCCAGCGACTCGAGCACGGCGGCCTCGGTGGCTGACCGGGGTTTGGCCGAGGGAATCACGTCTCCGGGAATAAGCGCGCGTTTGGCCCGTTCCACCGTGTCCTGGGTGACGTTCCCCGGCTGGGCCAGGATCCGCCGGTAACGCGCATACGAGCGCAGCTGCTGGGACAGCGATTCGGCTGTGAACGGCTTGAGCAGATAGCCCAGCGCCCCGCGCCGGAACGCGAGCCGGAGCGAGGCCGTGTCCGAGGCGGCGCTCAGGATCATCGTGTCCACGTCCAGCTGGTGCAGCAGGTCCAGACCCGAAGCGTCCGGCAGGTAGACATCCAGCAGTACCAGGTCCGGGCGCAGGCTGTGGATGGCCTGCAGCGCCAGCGACGCCGAACCGGCCGGGGGCAGCGCCAGGAATCCCGCCACCGAGTCCACGTAGGCGGCATGCAGTTTGGCCACGTGGAAATCGTCGTCCACAATCAGCACCCGGAAGTCCTCAGACATCGTTGTCCCTTTCGTTGGGGGCCGTCTCATTTAGCGCTGTCGCATTGGGCGCCGTCGTCCCCGGCAGGGTTGCCATAAACACCGCGCCGGGGCCGCCGGCGGAGCCCGGGTCCAGCACCTTCACGTCCCCGCCGCGGCGGCGTGCCAGCTGCCGGGCCAGCGCGAGGCCCAGGCCCTGGCCGGCCCCCGCCCGGGCCGGGCGGTCCGAGGTGGTGAATCCCTCCGCGAACACTGCGTCCGCACCGCCCGCGTCAGCGGCAGGCAGCCCGTCGCCGGAATCCCCGACGACGATCAGCAGCGTCCCGCCGTCCGCCCCGGTGCCGGGCTCGTCGAGCACCTCCACCTCGACCCAGCGCTCCGGCGCGGAACCCTCGACGGCGGCGTTCACCGCGTTGTCGATCAGGTTGCCGAGGACCGTGGTGACTTCCTGCGGCTCGGTGACCTGACCCCGGACCAGGGTTTCCGGGCCGAGCCGCAGCGTCACGCCGCGTTCGTCCGCCTCCACGCCCTTGGCGCCGAGGAAGGCCTGCAGGTACGGGTCCTGGAGCAGCTCGGCCTGGTCCACCGGGAACTTCAGCGGCCCGGTGGCGGCGAGCCGGGCCAGGTAGTCGCGGGCCTGCTGGTGCTGGCCGATGCTCATAAAGCCGGCGATGGTGTGGAGCTGGTTGGCGAACTCGTGCCTCTGGGCCCGCAGCGCGGTGGACATGGTGCCCACGGCGTCGAGCTGGCGGGTGAGCTGCTGGAGTTCGGTCCGGTCCCGCAGCATGACCACCCAGCCCAGGTCCTCGCGGCCGTGCAGTGCCTTGCGGGCACTCGCCACCAGCACGCGCCCGCCGGCGACGAGTTCCACCGCGTCGCCTTCTGCGGCGTCGGCCCGGGTCAGGGCGGGCAGTTGGGCGGGCACCGGGGCCTCGGCCCACGGTGTTCCGGTGAGGTCGGGCTGGCCGAGCAACCGCTGGGCGGCGGAGTTGAACACGCTGATCCGGCCGTCGGCGGCGATGCCGATCACGCCGTCGTCAACCCCCTGAAGGACTGCCACCTGGTCGTGGACCAGGGTGCTGATTTCCTCCGGTTCCAGGCCCAGGGTCAGCCGCTGGAGCCGGCGCCGGAGCAGGAAGGAGGCGAGCACACCGACCAGCAGGGCGCCGGCGGCGATCAGGGCGATCGGGACGATGTCGCGGGAGAGACTCTGGCTGATGGATTCCGTCGAGTAGCCCACACTGACCTCACCCACCACGTTTTCCGTGGCCGGGGCGAACACCGGGACCTTGGCCCCGGCGGAGGGGCCCAGGGTTCCCGTGTTCCGGGTGGTGACTTCCTTGCCGGCCAGGGCCTCGGACGGATCCGTGCTGACCCGTTCGCCAAGCCGCTCGGCATCGGGGTGGGCGAGCCGCAGGCCGGTTTCGTCGGTGATGACCACGAACAGGGCGCCGGTGCGGGTGCGGGCGCCCTCGGCGGCGGCCATCAGCGGCCCGGAGAGTAACTCCGCGGCCGGGGGAGTCCCGGGCTGGGCGCTGATCTGCTGCACTTCGGCCCGGACCTCCGGGTCCGATGCCACGGTCCGGGCCAGCGTCAGGGCCTGGTTCTCCGCCTCGCGCCCCAGCCGGTCATAGGTGAGCCAGCCATGGACGGCGCTGGTCAACAGCACCACCAGGGCCACCACCCCCAGCTGCAGCAGCAGGGTCTGGGTGGAGAACCGCAGGGGAGCCCTGCCGGTCAAACGTGTCACGGCGGTCCTCCTTCGGATGTGAGCAGAATGCGCAAAATGCGTCCAATAAGCAGTATGCCAATCAAATGAGGCAAAGACCCAGCCGTGACGCGCGCCACTCTAACGTCTGTAGTACGCATCACACCGGGGTGGTGCGATTCAATGAAGAAGGAGCCGGCCGTGCTGGTATTACTAGGATTCGCCATGATCGCGGTATTCATGGTGCTGATCATGACGAAGAAGCTGACGCCGGTGCTGGCGCTCATCATCGTCCCCACCGTCTTCGGACTCTTTGCCGGCGCCGGACTGGGCATCGGCGACATGGTGCTCGACTCAATGAAGTCCATGACATCCACCGCAGCGCTGCTGATGTTCGCCATCATCTACTTCGGCCTGATGATCGACGTCGGACTCTTCGACCCGCTGGTCCGGTTCATCCTCCGCAGGCTCGGCAACGACCCCGCCAAGGTGGTCCTCGGCACCGCTGTCCTCGCCGCCGCTGTCTCGCTCGACGGCGACGGCTCCACCACCTTCATCCTCACCACCGCGGCCATGCTGCCGGTCTACCTCCGCCTGAAGATGAGCCCCGTGGTCCTGACCTGCGTCGCCGGCCTGGCCAACGGAACCATGAACATCCTGCCCTGGGGCGGACCCACCGCCCGCGCCGCCTCGGCCCTCAACATCAGCGTCTCCGACGTGTTCGTCCCGATGATCCCCTCCCTGATCGCCGGCCTGGCGGTCGTGTTCGTCTTCGCCTGGCTGCTGGGCCTGCAGGAGCGCAACCGCCTCCGCGCCGTCGCCCCGGAAATCTGGGAATCCGCTGGCACGTTCGACGGCGGCACCGCCGACGGCGGCAGCAGCACCGGCCGCTTCGGTTTCGGCCGCACGGGCTCCGCCCCTGCCGGGGGAGTTTCCGCCGCCGGACGCCCCGCAGCCGGAGGTTCCTCCGTCGCCGTCCTGGAACGCCCCGAGGACCTCGTTGACGAACGTGATTCGGCCATGGCCGACACCGCACTGGACCCCAACCGCGCCACCCTGCGGCCCAAACTGCAGTGGTTCAACCTGGGCCTGACTGTCGCCATCATGGTCCTGCTGGTCGCCGACCTCGTGCCGCTGCCCTTCGTCTTTATGGTGGGCTCCGCCATCGCGCTGCTGGTGAACTTCCCCAAGCTCAAGGACCAGAGCGCCCAGCTGATCGCCCACGCGCCCTCGATCGTCGCCGTCGTCAGCATGGTCATGGCCGCCGCGGTCCTCACCGGTGTGCTCAACGGCACCGGAATGGTCAAGGCCATGTCCGAATGGCTGGTGGCAATCATCCCCTCGGACATGGGCCCGTTCATGGCCATCATTACCGGCGTCCTCAGCATCCCGATGACGTTCTTCATGAGCAACGACGCCTTCTACTTCGGCGTCCTCCCGGTGCTCAGCGAGACCGCCAGCCACTACGGCATCAGCGCAGCAGACATGGCCCGGGCCTCGATCACCGGACAGCCCTTCCACCTGCAGAGCCCGCTGGTCCCCGCGATCCTGCTCCTGGTCTCCCTCGCCAAGGTGGACCTGGGCGACCACCACAAGAAGGTCCTCTGGCGCACCGCCGTCGTCTCCCTGGTCATGCTCGCCGTCGGAGTCCTCACCGGAGCCATCGGCATCGGCTAACAAGTCAAGGAGCACCACGAGAAACAACAACGAGACTGTCGAGTCCGGAAACTTTCCGGACTGGACAGTCTCGTTTTGGTGAGGGAGGCTCGACGGCGGCCCGGCGCCGGACAGTAACAGCAGGCGAACCCACGTAGACTGGGACGGAAAATAATCCGAACTTGCAGGGGAGATCCATGGCTGCGATCAACCGCGACGACGTCGCGCATCTCGCGCGTCTCGCGCACATCGAGATGAGTGCTGAAGAGCTGGACCGGATGGCCGGCGAACTCGCCGTCATCGTCGATTCAGTGAAGTCCGTCAGTGAAGCCGCCGGTGATGACGTCCCGGCCACGTCCCACCCGATCCCGCTGACGAATGTGTTCCGCGAGGACGTTGTGGGCCACACTTTCACCGCCGAGCAGGCACTCTCCGGCGCCCCCGATGCGTACGAAGGCCGCTTCAAGGTCCCGGCAATCCTGGATGAGGGCTAAGAACATGACTGAGAACAACGAACTGATCCGCTCCTCCGCCGCAACGCTTGCCGGCAAGCTGGCCGCCCGCGAAGTCTCCGCCGTCGAGGTCACCCAGGCGCACCTGGACCGCATCGCCGCCGTCGACGGCAAGGTCCACGCCTTCCTGCACGTCAACACGGACGAGGCGCTGGCCGTCGCCGCCGAGGTGGACGCTATCCGCGCCGCCGGCGGTGCCGCGGCACAGGAGCTGCACGCCCTCGCCGGTGTGCCGATCGCCGTCAAGGACCTGATCGTCACCGTCGGCCAGCCCACCACGGCCGGCTCGAAAATCCTCGAAGGCTGGCACAGCCCCTACGACGCCACCGTGGTCAAGCGCCTGCGCGCCGCGAAGATGCCGATCCTGGGGAAGACCAACCTGGACGAATTCGCGATGGGCTCCTCCACCGAGCACTCCGCCTTCGGCCCCACGCACAACCCCTGGGACCTTGACCGGATCCCCGGCGGCTCCGGCGGCGGGTCCGCCGCCGCGGTCGCGGCCTTCGAGGCCCCGTTGGCCCTCGGCACCGACACCGGCGGCTCGATCCGCCAGCCCGGCGCCGTCACCGGTACCGTCGGCGTGAAGCCCACCTACGGCGGGGTGTCCCGCTACGGGGCGATCGCCATGGCTTCCTCGCTGGACCAGATCGGCCCGGTCTCGCGCACCGTGCTGGACTCCGCCCTGCTGCACCAGGTCATCGGCGGGCATGACCCGCACGACTCGACCTCCCTGCCGGACCCGCTGGAGGACCTCGTCGCCGCCGCGTCGATCGGCAACGTGCACGGCATGAAGATCGGCATCATCAAGGAACTTCACGGCGAGGGCTACCAGGCCGGCGTCGAGAACCGCTTCAACGAATCCCTCGAGCTGCTCAAGGGCGCCGGCGCCGAAATCGTTGAGGTGTCCTGCCCTAACTTCAAGTACGCCCTGGGCGCCTACTACCTGATCATGCCGTCCGAGGCCTCCTCCAACCTGGCCAAGTTCGACGGCGTCCGGTACGGCCTGCGCGTGCTGCCCGAAGAGGGCCCGATGACGATTGAACGCGTGATGGGTGCCACCCGCGCCGCCGGCTTCGGCGACGAGGTCAAGCGCCGCATCATCCTGGGTACCTACGCCCTGAGCGCCGGCTACTACGACGCCTACTACGGCTCGGCCCAGAAGGTGCGCACCCTGATCCAGCGCGACTTCGAGGCCGCGTTCGCCCAGGCCGATGTGCTGATTTCCCCAACCGCGCCCACCACGGCGTTCAAGCTCGGCGAGAAGCTCAACGACCCGCTGGCGATGTACCTCAACGACGTCGCCACCATCCCCGCCAACATGGCCGGCGTCCCCGGGCTCTCCCTGCCCGGCGGCCTGGCCGACGAGGACGGACTGCCGGTCGGCGTCCAGCTGCTGGCCCCGGCCCGCCAGGATGCCCGGCTGTACCGCGTCGGTGCGGTGCTGGAATCCCTGCTCGAGGCGCAGTGGGGCGGCCCCCTGCTGGACCGGGCCCCTTCACTGACGGACCCGTCCCCGGCCGACCCTGCCCTTACTGACACCGTCGCGAGCCACGGAGGTTCCCACTAATGTCTGACGCAACCCTCAGCTTCGAAGAGGCGATGGAGAAGTACGATCCCGTGCTGGGCTTCGAGGTCCACGTGGAGCTCAACACCAAGACGAAGATGTTCTCCTCCGCGCCGAACGTGTTCGGCGACGAGCCCAACACCAACGTCAACGAGGTGGACCTCGGCATGCCCGGCGTGCTGCCCGTGGTGAACAGGACCGCGATCGAGTCCTCGATCAAGATCGGCCTGGCGCTCAACTGCAAGATCGCCGAGACCTGCCGCTTCGCCCGGAAGAACTACTTCTACCCGGACACCCCGAAGAACTTCCAGACCTCCCAGTACGACGAGCCGATCGCGTACGACGGCTACCTGGACATCGAGCTCTCCGACGGCACCGTGTTCCGCGTCGAAATCGAGCGCGCGCACATGGAGGAGGACGCCGGCAAGCTGACCCACATGGGCGGCGCCACCGGCCGCATCCAGGGCGCGGATTACTCCCTCGTGGACTACAACCGCTCCGGCGTGCCGCTGGTCGAGATCGTCACCAAGCCGATCGAGGGCGCCGGCAGCCGCGCGCCCGAGCTCGCCAAGGCCTACGTCGCCGCGGTCCGCGAGATCGTCAAGAACCTCGGGGTATCCGATGCCAAGATGGAACGTGGCAATGTCCGCTGCGACGCCAACGTCTCGCTCCGCCCGCACGGCCGCGAACGCTTCGGCATCCGCTCCGAGACGAAGAACGTCAACTCGCTGCGCGCCGTCGAACACGCCGTCCGCTACGAGATCCAGCGGCACGCCGCTGTGCTGGACTCCGGCGAACCGGTCATCCAGGAGACCCGCCACTGGCACGAGGACACCCGCTCCACGACGTCGGGCCGGCCCAAGTCCGACGCCGATGACTACCGCTACTTCCCGGAACCGGACCTGGTGCCGATCGTCGCCTCCCGCGAGTGGGTCGAGGAACTCCGGGCCACGTTGCCCGAGCCGCCGGCCGCGCGCCGCAAGCGGCTGCAGGCCGACTGGGGCTATTCCGACCTGGAATTCCGCGACGTCGTCAACGCCGGCGTCATGGACGAGATCGAGGAGACCATCGCCGCCGGCGCCACCGCCACGGTGGCCCGCAAGTGGTGGATGGGCGAGATCGTCGGACGCGCCAAGAACGCCGACGTCGACCCCGGCCAGCTCGGCGTCGCACCGGCGACCATCGTGGAACTGAACACGATGGTCGAGGACGGCAAGATCAACAACAAGATGGCCACCGAGGTCCTTGACGGCGTGCTCGCCGGCGAAGGCACCCCGGCGGAAATCGTCGCCAAGCGTGGCCTGGCCGTGGTCTCCGACGACGGGCCCCTGCTCGAAGCCATCGACGCGGCCCTCGCCGCGCAGCCCGGCGTCGCTGACAAGATCCGCGGCGGCAAGGTCCAGGCGATCGGCGCGATCGTCGGCGGCGTCATGAAGGCCACCCGCGGCCAGGCCGACGCCGGCCGCGTCCGCGAGCTGATCCTGCAGCGCCTCGGCGTCGAAGGCTAGGTCCAACGCCGGGCCCCACCCACCAAGCTCGCAGTTGTTGCCGTTCTGACCGGAACGACGCCAACTGCGAGCTTGTCGGGTTAACGGGGGTCATGTTCAGCCAGCCGCTTCGGGCCTATGCTGGTGCCCAAGGTTCCGATGACGGGCTGGGCACAGGGGGGAAGGGCGAACCAATGGCGGTTCCACAGCGCACCGGATGGCGAAGTGTCGTATTGGCGGGCGGAATCGTCGTCGCCCTCAGCGGGGCCGGGGCGGCTGCGGTCTGGGCCGGCACCGCCCAGTCCGTGACCCCGGTAACCAGCCCCACGACCTCGGCGGCCCAGTCACCCGGTAATTCGCCCGCAGAAGGACAGGCCCGGAAGAAAGACCGTGCCGTGCCACTGCATGGCGAAAACGTGGTCAAAAAGAGCGACGGCGGATTCGAGACCCGGCTGACGCAGCAGGGCGCCATCGAGGCCGTTAGCAGTGCGTCGATCACCATCAAGAGCGAGGACGGCTTCAGCCAGACCTACGCCCTCAACGCCGGAACAAAAATCACGAAACTGCCCCCTGCTGCCGCCGACGGCACCCTCCCGAGAGACAGCGCGGGCAAGCGGCTCAAGCCCACCGCCGCCACCGCAGCGGACCTCAGGACCGGAGAACAGGTGCGGGTCACAGGCGTCAAGGACGGATCCGGCATCACTGCCGGGCACATTGTTGCCGGAGCCCCGGGCGTTCAGGGGCCGGGCAACGGAGTGGGCAGGGGATTGGGCAACGGATTGGGCAAGCAGCTCGGAAACGGGCACTGGAAGGACAAGGCCGCGGGGAAAGTCCCCTAGGGCCGGTCAGTGACCAGCTCGGTCATGATGGTCTGCAGTGCTTCGCAGACCATCATGACGGATGTGCGTTTAAGGTTCTCCGGACGGGCCAGGATGTCGATCCGGCGCCGGGTGCTGATGCCCTCCAGCGGCCGCAGCACAATGCCCGGGTTCAGCACCGGCCGCGCCGTGAACCGGGGCAACAGCCCGATCACGCTCCCGGTCGCCACCAGCGCCGCCACCGTGGAGTAGTCGTTGATCCGGTGGACGATGTTCAGCTCCCGGCTCGAGACGGCCGCGACGGCGGAGAGCACGTCCGCGGGGGAGTAGCCGGTGCGGCTGGTCACCCAGGGTTCCCCGACGACGTCGTCCGCCGTCACCGCCCGCTGGCCGGCCAGCCGGTGCCCGGCCGGCAGGGCGACGTCCAGCGGCTCGTGCGCAAGCGGAATCACCGCGACGCGCTCCCCGGGCCAGCGCGGGCTGTGGTCCATCCGGTGCGCGAGCACCAGGTCATAGCGGGCCGTCAGCGCAGGGAAGTCCTGCTGGGCCACGTCCTCGTCGGAGAGCAGGATCCGCGGCTGCCCGGGCCCGGCCAGCAGCCGGGCGAGCGGGGCGAACACGGCCTGCCCCGCGCTGTGGAACCCGCTGAGCGTCACCGCCGCCACCGGGGAGCCGTGATAGGCACCGATCGCCGTGCGTGCGTCCGCCATGGCGGACACGACGGCGGCGCCGGCGTCCGCGAGGACCTGCCCGGCCTCGGTCAGGACCAGGTTCCGGCCCTCCTTGCGGGTCAGCGGCACCTCCACGGATTTCTGCAGGGCGGCCAGCTGCTGCGATACCGCCGAGGGCGTGACGAGCAGGGTTTCGGCGACGGCCTTGACACTTCCGAGGGCCCCGAGTTCGCGAAGCATCTCCAGCTGGTGGATTTCCATGCCGCCCAGTCTATGCGCAAGGAAAGGCTAAATCGTCGATTGAGAAAATCCCGGTTGTGCTAACGCTTTGCAGCGGCTCTAATGGGGTGAGTTGTCCCACATCAGCTGTCCACGCAGCGGATCCCCACGTGCCTGAGGAATGGCGCAGTTAGGAAGGCCCATGAAGGCTCTCTACAAGGCCGGCGCCCACGCTGGATTCGAACTCGTGGACCGGCCCGAACCGGAAACCGGCCCGGGGGATGTCAAGATCCGCGTCATGACCACCGGCATCTGCGGCACCGACCTGCACATCCAGTCGTGGGACGCGTGGGCGCAGGGCATCATCAACGCCCCCCTGATCGCCGGCCACGAGTTCTACGGAGAGGTCGTCCGGACCGGCGAGGACGTCCTGGACGTCAAAGTCGGCGACCGCGTCTCCGGCGAGGGCCACATCGTCTGCGGTATCTGCCGCAACTGCCGCGCGGGCCGCAAGCAGATGTGCATCAACACCGTCAGCGTCGGCGTCCAGCGCGACGGCGCCTTCGCCGAGTACGTTGTGATCCCCGAAACCAACGTGTGGGTCCACCAGGACCCCTCCGTGACGCCGGAACTCGGCGCCATCTTCGATCCCTTCGGCAACGCCGTCCACACCGCGCTCAGCTTCCCCCTCGTCGGCGAGGACGTGCTGATCACCGGCGCCGGTCCCATCGGACTGATGGCGATCGCCGTCGCCCGCCACGCCGGCGCCCGGAAGATCGCCATCACCGACGTCTCCGCCCCGCGGCTGGAACTGGCCCGGACCCTCGGCGTCGACCTCGCGATCGATGTCTCCAGGATGCGCGTCAAGGACGCACAGCGCGAACTGGGCATGCGCGAGGGATTCGACATCGGCATGGAAATGTCGGGACACCCCACGGCACTGCCTGAGATGATCGACAACATGAACCACGGCGGCCGGATCGCGATGCTGGGACTGCCCAGCCAGTCGATCGACATCGACTGGGGCAAAGTGGTCACGCATATGCTGACCATGAAGGGCATCTACGGCCGCGAAATGTTCGAGACCTGGTACGCCATGAGCGCCATGCTGTCCTCCAACCCGGTGCTGCACGCCAACATCTCCGCCGTCGTGACGGACACCCTCCCCGCCACCGACTGGGAAAAAGGCTTCGAAATCGCCCGCGCCGGCGTGGGCGGCAAAGTGGTCCTCGACTGGACCTGCTTCTAACCCGCCTCCCGATTCGGCCCACCGACCCCACCAGCTGAGGAGCACAACCCATGTATTCAGCCATCAAGGACCAGTTGCAGCACGAACTGGACGAGATCCGCGGCGCCGGCCTGTTCAAGACCGAGCGGCACATCGACTCGCCCCAGGCCAACCACATCAAAGCCGGGCAGATCGGCGAGTCCGGCGCGGACGTGCTGAACTTCTGCGCCAACAACTACCTGGGCCTCGCGGACCACCCGGAGATTATTGCCGCCGCCAAGGCCGCGATGGATGACCGCGGCTTCGGCATGGCCAGCGTGCGCTTCATCTGCGGCACCCAGGACCTGCACCTGGCCCTCGAGGAACGCGTCTCCAGGTTCCTGGGCACCGAGGACACCATCCTGTTCTCCAGCTGCTTCGACGCCAACGGCGGCGTGTTCGAATCGCTCTTCGGCCCGGAAGACGCCGTCATCTCCGATGCGCTGAACCATGCCTCGATCATCGACGGCATCCGGCTCTGCAAGGCCCAGCGCTTCCGCTACGCCAACCAGGACATGGCGGACCTCGAATCCAAGCTGATCGAGGCCACGACCCAGGAGAACCCGGCCCGCCGCAAGATCATCGTCACGGACGGCGTCTTCTCGATGGACGGTTTCCTCGCCCCGCTGGAAGCGATCTGCGACCTCGCGGAAAAATACGACGCCATGGTCATGGTGGACGACTCCCACGCCGTAGGCTTTATGGGCGCCAGCGGTGCGGGCACCCCGGAACACGCCGGCGTCTCGGACCGCGTGGACATCTACACCGGCACCTTCGGCAAGGCCCTGGGCGGCGCCTCCGGCGGCTACGTCTCCGGCCGCCGCGAAGTCGTCGCCATGCTCCGCCAGAAGGCCCGCCCCTACCTGTTCTCCAACTCGCTGGCCCCGGCCATCGTCGCGGCGACGCTCAAGGCCCTGGACCTCGTGGAGAGCTCCGGCGAACTGCGCAGCAAGCTCTTCGCCAACGCCGCGCTGTTCCGGAGCCGGATGTCCGAGGAAGGCTTCGAGCTGCTCCCGGGCGAGCACGCCATTGTCCCGGTCATGTTCGGCGACGCCGTGATGGCCGCCAAGGTGGCGGACGCCATGCTGCACCACGGCGTTTTCGTCACGGCGTTCAGCTACCCCGTCGTCCCGAAGGGCGCGGCCCGGATCCGCGTCCAGCTCTCCGCCGCTCACAGCGCCGAGGACGTGGAGGCCTGCGTAAAGGCCTTCGTGCGCAGCCGCGCCGCCGTCGCCGGCTGAACGGGCTTCACCGGAAAAAGCAGAAACGAGGTTGCGGCGCCACAAACGGCGCCGCAACCGCTTCCGTCTGCAAGGATGGACCCATGTCAGCTAATTACGATGTCGTGATTGTCGGCGGCGGTATCGCCGGCCTGTCCCTTGCCTCGGCCCTGGCCGGAAAATGCAGCGTCGCGCTGGTGGAAGCCGAGCAGACCCTGGCGTACCACACCTCGGCCCGCTCAGCCCGGCAGCTGATCCCCAGCTACGGCCCGCCTGCGGTCCAGGAGCTCACCCTCCGCACCCTCGCACTGATCGCCGCCCGGGACGCCACCCGCCCGGAACCGGTGCTCTCACCGCGCAGCTTTCTGCTGATCGGCGACGACGCCACCGTCCGGGAGCAAGCCAGCGGCCACATGCGGCCGATCACCCACACCAAGGCCCTGGAACTCTGCCCGGCCCTGCTCCCGGACTCCTTCTCCGCCGCCGGCCTGGACACCGGGTCTTTCGCCTGCGACGCGCCCCTGCTGCTCGAGGACCACCGCCGGCATGCCGAAGCCAACGGGGTGGACATCATCACCGGCGCCCGCGTCCACTCGGCCCAGCGCCTTGGCTCCGGCTGGGAACTCGGCGCCGGGCAGGAGGGCTTCCAGGCCGGCGTCGTGGTCAACGCCGCCGGCGCCTGGGCCGACGAGCTCGCCGTGCTCAGCGGCGTCGAGAAGGTCCAGCTGCAGCCGTACCGGCGCACCGCGGCGATCGTCGACGTCGAGCACCCCCTCCCGGAAGGCAGCCCCATGGTGGCCGCCGCCGACGACTCCTTCTACTTCCGCCGCGACGGCGAGCAGGTCCTGATCTCGCCGTCGGAACACGAACCGAGCGGACCCGAGGACGCGCAGCCGCACCCGGGGGACATCGAAAGACTCGTCGCCCGGCTCAACACCATCACCACCTTGGGCATCCGCGGCGTCCGCCAGGCCTGGACGGGGCTGCGGACGGAAGCGGCCGACGGCGTCCCGGTCGTGGGGTTCGACGCCGAAGCCCCCGGATTCTTCTGGCTCGCAGGCCAGGGCGGCTACGGCTTCCAGACCTCCTCCGGCATCGCCGAACTGGCTGCCGGGCTGATCCTCGCCGGCCAGGGCGCCGGCTCTGCCGCAGACGGCAACACAGCCACGGGTCCGGCATCCCGGACAGCGGAGGCGCTGGCTGCGACGCGCTGGTCCATCCGGCGCTGAACAATGGACTCATGAGCACCCTGATCACCAACATCGCCGAGCTGATGACCCAAGACCCGGACCACCGGGTCCTGAAGGGAGCAGCCGTGGTGATCGAAGGTGAACGGATCGCCTGGCTGGGGCGGGTGGCGGACGCCCCGGCCGCCGACACCTCAGTCGACGCCGGCGGCCGTGCCCTGCTGCCGGGCTGGGTGGATTCGCACACCCACCTGATCTTCGCCGGGGACCGGACCGCCGAGTTCGAGGCCCGGATGGCGGGGGAGAGCTACAGCGCCGGCGGGATCGCCGTGACCACCGGCGCCACCCGGAATACAAGCGATTTCGACCTCACCCGGCTCGCCCTGGGCCGCGTGGCCGAGGCCGTCTCGCAGGGCACCACCTACCTCGAAACCAAGACCGGTTACGGCCTGGACATCGACAACGAAGCCCGCAGCGCCCGGATCGCCTCCACCGTGGTGGACGAGGTCACCTATCTCGGGGCCCACCTTGTTCCGGCCGGCATGGACGCCGAGGAGTACACGGACCTGGTCTGCGGCGCCATGCTCTCCGCCGTCCGGCCGTTCGTGCGCTGGGCCGATGTCTTCTGCGAGCGGGGTGCCTTCACCGAGGACCAGTCCCGGCGCGTGCTCCAGGCCGGCCGGGACGCCGGGCTGGGCCTGCGGGTGCACGGCAACCAGCTGGGCGAAGGCCCCGGCGTGCGGCTCGCGCTGGAATTCGGTGCGGCCAGCGTGGACCACGTGAACTACCTGTCCGCCGACGATCTCGACGCCCTCGCGGCCAGCTGGTCCGGCTGGGACGGGGCGGCTAGAGGACGCGGCACGGTGGCAACGTGCCTGCCGGCCTGCGATCTGTCCACCCGCCAGCCGCTGGCGCCGGGCCGGGAACTGCTTGACGCCGGCGTGCAGATCGCACTGGCCTCCAACTGCAACCCGGGCACCTCCTATACGAGCTCGATGGCGTTCTGCGTCACCACCGCCGTGCTCCAGATGGGCCTCAGCGTGCACGAGGCCGTGCGCGCCGCGACCTACGGCGGCGCGCTGGCCCTCGGCCGGGAGTCCGGGAACGACGCCGACGGCGAACGCGCCGTCGGCTCGATCGCCGTCGGCCACCGCGCGGACCTGCACCTGCTGAACGCGCCGTCCGCCACCCACCTGGCCTACCGGCCGGGCATGCCGCTGACCCATGCCGTCTGGCGCGCGGGGGTCCGCGCCCGCTAGGTGACAGCCCGGGTACCGGGCGGCACTGCGGCTGCTAGAAGAACATCGGCGGGGCGTCCAGCACCGTCTCATCGACACGCCGGGCCTCCCACTGGCTGAACGGTTTGTCCAGCTCGTACTTGCCCTCCCCGGTGCGGTGCAGGGTGCGGACCTCGGCGTTGTCCGGATTGTTGAGGGACTCGAAATACTCCACGGACCAGTGGAACCAGCGCATGCAGAACAGCCGCATGGTGAGCCCATGGGTGACGAACAGGGCGTTGGGGGCGTAGCTGGGTTTGGACCAGTGCCGGTACAGCGTCTCCATAAACGAGGAGATCCGGTCGTAGACATCCGAGCCGGACTCGCCTTCCCGGAAGCGGTAGAAGAAGTGGCCGTAGGCGTTCCGGAGTTCCTTCTGGTCCTCGATCTCACCGGCGATCTGGAAGTTGGCCCAGTCCTGCTCCCGCAGCCGCGGCTCCTCGATCACCCGCTCGACCAGCGGGCCGAGGTTGAGCGCCTCGAGTGTCTGGTAGGCCCGCAGGTAGGGGGAGACATACACACACACCGGACGGCCGTCCAGCAGCCGCCGGACCTGCTCGCCGGCAGCCCGGGCCTGTTCCGCGCCGAGTTCGGTCAGCGGAATCCGGTAATCGGGCACCCGGTTGTAGATCGAGGTGTCGGCGTTGGCGGCGGACTGGCCGTGCCGGATCATGATGATTTTCCCGGGCGCACTCATAAACCCCAGCATAGGCGGCAACGCCGGTAAGGCAGGGCCAACCAAGACCGGGCAAGATAGGAACATGCTCGTTCCCTCCCGCCGCCGCCTGCGGTTAGAAGTCTGGATCGTCCTGGGCCTGTCCCTGGGGCAGTCCGCCGTGTACTCGGTCGTCCAGTTGCTGGACAAGCTGACCCGGGCGCCGCTGGCGGAGGGGACCTCCACGCTGAACCGTTCGCAAAGCAGCCGCGAATACTTCGACCTCACCTACCAGCTGCTGGATATCTTCTTCGCCCTGGTGCCGGTGGTCCTGGCACTCTATTTCCTCACCGACCACCGGACGTCCGGCCTGTCCGGCGGCGGCAGCCACGGCGTCACGGCGTTCCAGAAGCTGGGGCTCAACTTCGCCCGCCCCGGCAGGGACCTGCTGCAGGGGTTCGGCCTGGCGGCGCTGATCGGTATCCCGTCGCTGGGACTGTACGCCGCGGGCCGGGCACTGGGCATTACGACGGAGATCATCCCCAGCGCGCTGGACGCCTACTGGTGGACCGTGCCGGTGCTGGTCCTCTCCGCGATCCGGCACGGGATCGTGGAGGAAGTGATCGTGGTGGGCTACCTGCTGGACCGGCTGGGCAAATTCGGCTGGAGCCTGCCGCTGGCCATCTTCACCAGTTCCATGCTGCGCGGCAGCTACCACCTCTACCAGGGCTTCGGCCCGTTCATCGGCAACGCCATCATGGGCGTTATCTTCGCGCTGGTCTACACCAAAACCCGCCGCCTGATGCCGCTGGTGATTGCCCACGCCGTGCTGGACATCGTGGCGTTCGTCGGTTTCAGCCTCTTCGGCAGGTCCATCGGGTTGGGCTGAGCCGCGGGCCGGGCAGGCGCGCCGGGAGTTAAAAGTTATCGGCCGCCATCGGTGGGTGACGTCATTGGCACCCGCTGATGGCGGCCGAAGTGTTGGGCGGTGAAGCGTCAGATGGTGACGGCTCCGGAGGCCGTCTCGAACGTGACGGAGAGGATGCCGGGCGTCCCACGGGGGGCGAGCCAGTTCACGGCCACGTCCTCCAGCGGCTTCTCGACCGGGACTCCGAGCCATTCGGTGACACGCTCCGCCGAGCCGGCAATCGTGAGGGCGGACATCTTGACATTGCTCTCGTAGGCCTTGGACGGGTGGAGTTCCGGATCGCCCTCCCACTTGAGCATGTAGGGCACCTGGGGATCGGCGATCAGCCCGAGGATGCCGATCTGCTTCCAGACCAGTTCGCGGCCGTCGGGGAACTTGCGGTTGCCGTTGACGGCGGCGCGGCCGAGCCGTTCCTCGAACGGGGCGAGGTCGTCGACTTCGACGCACCAGCCCATCCAGCCGCCGCCGGCTTCGGAACGGGCGCGGACGGCCTGGCCGAAGGGGGCCTTGTCGGACGCGGGGTGGTTCAGGACCTCCACGACCTCGAGATACTTGTGTCCCGCGAGCGGGATGATCATGTTGCGGGTCCCGAATCGGGGGTGTACTCCGCCCTTCACGGCTTCTACGCCGAGGGCAGACGCAATTCGTTCGGTGGTGGCAGCGAGGCCATCTTGTTCACAGGCGTAAGAGACGTGATCCATGCGCATGCCCTCATCTTGACACTTTGTGATGCGGCTCTCAGCTTAGGCTCTCCTAACCGTGGTGGGATGTCATTTTTGGGGGCTCCCCGCCGGGTGCGGCCCCGCGTCACGGCGGGGAAGTGGCCGGTCTTTTGCGCCCCGCCGGCCGCGCAACTTCATCTTCGTCACAAAGCTATCCACGGCCCGCAACCGGTTCCTAGACTGGGGTCAGGTCATGAGTGCCAGCGCACAGCCCCGGCTAGCTGGCCGGCAACCCTCGTCACGCGGTGGGGTGCCCCGGGTGAAGACCTGGCCGTCCGGCGCCCGCCGGAGGGCAAGCGCGGCGCCAGTGCCGACCCGGGCCAGGGGGCTCCGGGGCTGCCTGTGCCCGGTCCCCTAAGGAGTGTCCCGATGTCCAGTGCCTGGTCCTTCGAAACCCGCCAGATCCACGCCGGCCAGGAGCCGGACAGCGCCACCGGTGCCCGGTCGTTGCCGATCTACCAGACGACGTCGTTCGTCTTCCCCAGCGCCGAAAGCGCCGCCAAGCGCTTCGCCCTCGCCGAACTCGCGCCCATCTACACCCGGATCGGGAACCCCACCCAGGACGCCGTGGAACAGCGGGTGGCCAGCCTGGAAGGCGGACTGGCGGCGCTGCTGCTGAGCTCCGGACAGGCCGCGGAGACCCTCGCGATCCTGAACGTTGCCGAGGCCGGCGACCATGTGGTGGCCAGCCCCAGCCTCTATGGCGGCACCTACAACCTGCTGGCGCACACGCTGAAGAAGTTCGGGATCTCCGTGACCTTCGTGGAGGACCCGGACAACCTTGAGCAGTGGCGCGACGCCGTGCAGCCCAACACCAAGTTGTTCTTTGGCGAAGTGGTCTCCAACCCGCGCCAGGACGTGCTGGATATCGAGGGCATCTCGCAGGTGGCCCACGAGGCCGGGGTCCCGCTGATCGTGGACAACACGCTCTCCACGCCCTACCTCATCCGCCCGATCGAGTGGGGTGCGGACATCGTGGTGCACTCCGCCACCAAGTACCTCGGCGGCCACGGGACCGCGATCGCCGGCGTGATCGTGGACTCGGGCAACTTCGACTTCGGCAGGGACCCGGAACGCTTCCCCGGCTTCAACACCCCCGACCCCACCTACAACGGCCTGGTCTACGCACGGGACCTCGGCAAGGACGGTGCCCTTGGCGCCAACCTCTCCTACATCCTCAAGGCGCGCGTCCAGTTGCTGCGCGACCTCGGCTCGGCGGTGTCCCCGTTCAACGCCTTCCTTATCGCCCAGGGCCTCGAGACCCTGAGCCTGCGCGTGGAGCGGCACGTCGCCAACGCCACCCAGGTTGCGGAATGGCTCGAGGCCAGGGACGACGTCGAATCGGTCGCCTATGCCGGGCTGCCGTCCAGCCCCTGGTACGAGCGCGGCCGCAAGTACGGCCCGAAGGGGACCGGCGCCGTCGTCGCCTTCAACATCGCCGGGGGAGCGGAGGCCGGCAAGCGCTTCGTCGACGCCCTCGAACTGCACTCGCACGTGGCCAACATCGGCGACGTGCGCTCGCTGGTCATCCACCCGGCGTCGACCACCCACAGCCAGCTTTCCCCCGAACAGCAGACCGTCGCCGGCGTGAACCCGGGCCTGGTCCGGCTCTCCGTGGGCCTGGAGCACATCGACGACATCCTCGCTGACCTCGACGCCGGATTCCGCGCAGCCAAAACCGCCTGAGCCAAGTCAGCGCCGAATTTCCCCACCTTTGCGGGCATGACGCCGGGAATCGCCGATACTTCGGGGCGAGCCGCCGGACACGACCTTCGAAAGTGGGGAAACTGCGGTGCTGACGCGTACGGCTGTCACATGGAAGTCACAATCTTCGCCATTCCGCCGCCACATTTCGTAGACTCAGTAAAGGTCATGAGTGCCAGCGACAGCCCCGGCTTGCTGGCCGGCAACCCTCCTTTTGCGGCGGGGTGCCCCGGGTGAAGACCTGGCCCGCCGGTCAGCTGACGGCGGGCAAGCGCGAAGTTAGGTCCTCACATGACGATTGCCGTCACCCGCCAGGGTGCACCTGTAAGCAAGACCTCCCACCCCCATGCCCCGGTCCCGGTGGACACTGCCCCGGACGGCGGTGTCCCGGACGGGACGGTTCGGTACCTCCGGATCGGCGACCTTGAGCTCGAATCCGGGGCCCGGCTGCCGGACGTCACCCTCGGCTACGAGACCTGGGGGACCCTCAACGCGGACCGCTCCAATGCCGTGCTGATCGAGCATGCGTTGACGGGGGACACCCACGTCACGCGCGGCGCCAGCGAGGAACCGGGGTGGTGGGAGCAGCTCGCCGGCCCCGGCGCCCCGGTGGACACGGAGGAGTACTTCGTCGTCTCGGTCAACATCCTCGGCGGCTGCTACGGCTCCACGGGGCCGTCGTCGGCGGCGCCCGACGGAAAGCCCTGGGGTTCGCGGTTCCCGCTCGTCACCCTGCGGGACACCACCGAGGCCGAGGCCAGGCTGGCCGATGCCCTGGGCATCCGGAGCTGGTACGCCGTGCTGGGCGGGTCCCTGGGTGGGGCGCGTGCCCTCGAGTGGGCCGTCAGCTACCCGGAGCGGGTCCGGCGCTGCGGCGTGATCTCGGTCGGAGCCAGCAGCACGGCCGAACAGATCGCTTTTGCCCAGGCGCAGACGCTCGCCATCCGGCAGGATCCCAACTTCAACGGCGGGGACTACTACGGAGGTCCGGAACCGGAAGCGGGCCTGGCCTTGGCGCGGCGGATCGCGCACATCACCTACCGCTCGGCAGCGGAGCTGGACGAACGCTTCGGCCGGAACGCGCAGGACTCCGAGGCTCCGCTGGAAGCCGGATCCGTGGCCGGCCGCGGCCGCTACCAGGTGGAGAGCTACCTCGACCATCAGGGCAACAAACTGGTCCGCCGCTTCGACGCGAACAGCTACATCGCCATCACCGAGGCGCTCATGAGCCATGACATCAGCCGGGGCCGCGGCGCCCTCGCCGACGCGCTGGCTCCGGCGACGGCCGAGTTCCTGGTGGCGGCCGTCGACTCGGACCGGCTGTACTTCCCGGCCCAGTCCCACGCGCTTGCCGCCGCCCTGCCGGGCGAGGTTGCCGTGCACACCATAGAGGCGCCGATCGGACACGACGGGTTCCTGACCGAGATCGGCCAGCTCAAAAGCCAGCTCCGGCACTACTTCTTCGGCTAATCCTTCGTCAAAAATCGGTGCCGGGTGTGCATTTTTGCAGATGCGCTCTGCACTAATGGCCGTTGAGGCCACGGGCGGGAGCGTCCATACTCGTTGAGAATGATGCCGCGTGTCGCAAATCACGCCGCGTCCATTGCCCAGAGGTCCATAGGGTGTCGACGGAGACACCGAAGGAGTCGAAATGAGTACGCATAACGCCGCCGCCAGGCGCCCAGAAGAGGAAGACGTCAAGTCGTCCGGACTGAAGAAGGTAGTAACGGCCTCCATGGCCGGCACCGTTGTCGAATGGTATGAGTTCTTCCTCTACGCCTCGGCGGCCACCCTCGTGTTCGGCAAGATCTTCTTCCCCAACTCCGGCACGGAACTGGACGGCATCATCGCCGCCTTCCTCACCTACGCCGTTGGTTTCGTCGCCCGCCCGATCGGCGGCATCGTCTTTGGCCACTTCGGCGACAAGTTCGGCCGCAAGCAGCTGCTCCAGCTCAGCATCATCCTGGTCGGTGTCTCCACCTTCCTGATGGGCTGCCTCCCGACCTTCCAGCAGATCGGCTACTGGGCACCGGCCCTCCTCGTGTTCCTGCGCTTCGCCCAAGGCTTCGCCGTCGGCGGTGAATGGGGCGGCGCAGTCCTCCTCGTCGCCGAGCACAGCCCGAGCAAGTCCCGCGGCTTCTGGGCCTCGTGGCCGCAGTCCGCCGTTCCGCTGGGCAACCTGCTCGCCACGGGCGTGCTGTTCACGCTGTCCTCCACGCTGTCCTCCGCCGACTTCCTCAGCTGGGGCTGGCGCGTGGCCTTCTGGCTCTCCGCCGTGATCGTCCTGGTCGGCTACTACATCCGGACCAAGGTCACCGACGCCCCGATCTTCCTGGAGGCACAGAAGGAAGTCGCCGTCGAGAACAAGGGTTACGGCGTCGCCGAAGTGTTCCGCCGCTACCCGCGCGGCGTCTTCACCGCCATGGGCCTGCGATTCGCGGAGAACATCCTCTACTACCTCGTGGTCACCTTCTCCATCACGTACCTGAAGGTGATCGTCCAGACGGACACCTCCCGGATCCTGCTGCTGCTGCTCGTGGCGCACGCGATCCACTTCGCCGTGGTGCCGATGGTCGGCCGCATGTCCGACCACTTCGGCCGCAGGCCGGTCTACATGGCCGGCGCCATCCTCGGCGGCACCTGGGGCTTCTTCGCCTTCCCGATGATGGACACCAAGAACGACCTCATCATCCTCGCCGCCATCACGATCGGCCTGCTCTTCCATGCCCTGATGTACGCCGGCCAGCCGGCCATCATGGCCGAGATGTTCCCGACCCGGATGCGCTACTCCGGCGTCTCCCTGGGCTACCAGGTCACCTCGATCGTGGCCGGTTCGATGGCTCCGATCATCGCCGCAGCGCTGCTGGGCCAGTTCAAGTCCTCCACGCCGGTAGCCATCTACCTGCTCGGCGCCTGCATGGTCACCTTGGTGGCGGTGTTCTTCCTCAAGGAAACCCGCGGCGTCTCGCTGCACGACATTGACGCCGCCGATGCCCAAGGCACCGCGGACCTGCTGGCCGCCAGCAAGAAGTAACGGCGAATCAGCAACCGCTAAGAAGTTATGAGAACCAGCAACAGCCCGGTCCCCGCAACGCGGGGGCCGGGCTGTTGCCGTTGGCGCGGCCCGGCCGGCCAGGGCTGCTCAGTCGGCCGGGACGGCTCAGCCTGCCAGCACGTCCTGGCGCTCGAGGATCTCGGTCCGCACCGCTTCGAGGACGGCCTGCACGGGGGCCGACCGCAGCGATTCCGCGCGTGCCACCGCCCAGATCGGAAGCTGCCGCTGGAAATCGTCCGGCAGCACCGGCAGGAAATCCGGGTCGCCGACCGCCAGGAAGTTCGGCAGCAGGCCAATCCCGGCGCCCCGCCGGACAGCCTCCAGCTGGGCAAAGATACTGGTCGCCTGGAAGCTGGAGCGCGGCACGGGAAGCTGCGTGGAGCGGTGTCCCAGTTCGGCGACCTGGAGCGCCGACTCCACGTAGGAGACAAAGCCGTGCTGCCGGACGTCGTCGAGCGTCACCGGCAGGCCGTGGTCGCGGGCGTACTGCGGGCTGGCGTAAAGCCGGAGGAAGTAGTTGGACAGGAAGATGGCCTGGGCATTGCTGACGTCCAGATTGCCCACCACCACCTCAAGGTCCACTCCGGACCGGTTCTGGCTGACCTTGCGGGTGGCGCTGAGGATCTCGACGTTGAGCAGCGGATGGCCCTGCTGCAGCCGGACAAGCGCGGGTGCGACGAACTCGGCGCCGAAACCGTCGGGGGTACTGATCCGGACCAGTCCGGAGAGCACATCCTCGGACTGCGCGATCCGGTTCGTGAGCGCACCGAGGGTGCCCTCGATCGCCTCGGCCGCTGCCACGGCCTCCTGGCCCAGATCCGTCAGCTCCCAGCCGTGCGGGCTCCGCTCCAGGGTGCGCCCGCCCAGCTGTTTGTCCAGCGCCAGGATCCGGCGGGAGATGGTCGTGTGGGTGGTGCCGAGGGTCTCCGCCACGGCGTTGAACCTGCCCAGCCGTGCCACGGTCAGCAGGATCAGCAGGTCGTCAGGACTCGGAAGCCGCCGCAAGTCCACAAGAACTCCTCTGGATCCAGGGTATGTGCATCCATGCACATACCATCTGTAGTTTTTTCCCTTGATTGCACTGTAACAGGGTGTGATGCTTGACACGGAACATCCGCCCAGAGGCCGGATCACACGCACCAACCACAGCAGGACGCACAGCAACACGCAAAGCAAAGGAGCTTATGCCATGGCAGTAATCGCTTGGATCGGACTGGGGAACATGGGCGGGTCCATGTCGGTGAACCTCGTCAAGGCAGGCCACGACGTCCGCGGGTTCGACCTCAATGCCGAGGCCGTTGCCGCCGCCGTCGCCGGCGGCGTCAAGCCCGCCGGAAGCATCGCCGAAGCGGTCGACGGCGCCGACGTCGTCTTCTCGATGCTTCCCAAGGGCGAGCACGCCCGCGCCGTCTACCTCGGCGACGACGGTGTCCTGGCCCACGCGGACACGCGCACGCTGCTGGTCGATTCCTCCACGATTGACATCGCCTCCGCCCAGGCCCTGCACGACGCCGCCGCTGCCGCCGGCTTCCGCTTCGTCGACGCCCCGGTCTCCGGCGGGATGAGCGGCGCGAAGGCCGCCACCCTGACCTTCATGATCGGCGGCGAGGAAGGTGCCGTGGCCGAGGCCACGGAATACATCAAGCCGATGGCGGCGAACATCATCCCCACCGGAGGCGCCACCACCGGCCAGGCCGCGAAGATCTGCAACAACCTCATGCTCTTCATCAACCTGGCCTCGACCGCGGAAGGCGCCGTGCTGGCGGACCGGCTTGGACTGGACAAGCAGGTCTTCTGGGACATTGCCTCCGTGTCCTCCGGCGACAGCTGGGCCCTGCGCACCTGGTACCCGGTAGCCGGCGTCGTCCCCACCGCGGCCTCCAACAACGACTTCGCCCCGACCTTCACGACCGAACTGGCCAACAAGGACATTGGACTTGCCATCAGCGCGGCACGGGACACCGGCACCCCACTGGAGATCGGCGAGCACGTCCAGCAGCTCTTCCAGCGCCTCATCGACTCCGGCAAGGCCGGCATGGACTGCTCCGCGATCGTCAAGCTGGTCGACGGCACCCTCGACACGGCCAAGTAGCCACCCTGCCCTGCAGCCCGCTGCACACCCTGAACCTGCACCACACGAAAGAGACCCACCCCATGGAACGCATTCCGCACTTCATCAACGGCGCCCTGATTTCCGACGCCGAGCGCTACGGCCCCGTCTTCAACCCCGCCACCGGCGAGCAGGAGAAGGAGGTCGCCCTGGCCTCCGCCGCCCGCGTCGAGGAGGCCATCGAGGCCGCCCGCGCCGCCCTGCCCGGCTGGCGCGCCACCAGCCTTGCCAAGCGCACCAACATCTTCTTCAAGGTTCGCGAACTGCTGATGCAGCGCCGGCCCGAACTGGCCGCTCTCCTGACCAGCGAGCACGGCAAGGTCCTCTCCGACGCCGAGGGCGAGATCACCCGCGGCCTGGAGAACATCGAGTTCGCCACCGGGCTGTCCCACGCACTCAAGGGTGAGCGCTCCGAGCAGGTCGCCGGCGGCGTCGACGTCCACTCGGTGCGCCAGCCGGTCGGTGTGGTCGCCTGCATCACGCCGTTCAACTTCCCGGCCATGGTGCCGCTGTGGATGATCGGCAGCGCCCTGGCCTGCGGCAACACCGTGCTGCTCAAGCCCAGCGAAAAGGACCCGTCCTCGGCCATCTTCATCGCGCAGGTATTCGCCGAGGCCGGCCTGCCCGCCGGTGTCCTCAACGTCGTGCACGGCGACAAGGAAGCCGTTGACGTGCTGCTCGAACACCCGGACGTCAAGGCCATCAGCTTCGTCGGCTCGACGCCCATTGCCCAGTCCATCTACAAGCGCGCTGCGGACCACGGCAAGCGGGTGCAGGCCCTGGGCGGTGCCAAGAACCACATGGTGGTCCTGCCGGACGCGGACCTGAACATGGCCGCCGACGCCGCCGTGTCCGCCGCGTACGGCTCCGCCGGGGAGCGCTGCATGGCAGTCAGCGTCCTGGTCGCCGTCGGCAACATCGCCGATGAACTCGTCGAGGCCATCACCACCCGGATGGGCACGCTGAAGATCGGCCCCGGGACCGACCCGGCATCGCAGATGGGCCCGCTCATCACCGCCGAGCACCGCGACAAGGTCGCCTCCTATGTCGCCGGCGCGGCCCAGGAAGGCGCCACCGTGGTGGTGGACGGCCGGGACCAGCAGTTCGACTCCAACGGCTTCTTCATCGGTGTCAGCCTGGTCGACCACGTCAAGCCCGGCATGAAGGTCTACGACGACGAGATCTTCGGCCCGGTCCTGTCCGTGGTCCGCGTCGAGACCTACGCCGACGCCGTCAAGCTCGTGAACGACAACGAGTTCGGCAACGGCGTGGCGATCTTCACCCGCGACGGCGGCGCCGCGCGGCAGTTCGAGTTCGACGTCGAGGCCGGCATGGTGGGCGTCAACGTGCCGATCCCGGTTCCGGTGGGCACCTTCTCCTTCGGCGGCTGGAAGAACTCGCTCTTCGGCGACACTCACATGTACGGCCCGGAGAGCATCCGCTTCTACACCCGCGGCAAGGTGGTCACCACCCGCTGGCCGGACCCGTCCACCTCGGTGATCGACCTCGGCTTCCCCCAGGTCGACTAAGCCAGGCGGCAAAACGAAGGGACCCTGCAGCACTGCTGCAGGGTCCCTTCGTGTCGGACGTGGTCACCGTGTCGGACGTGGTGACGCGTTTCCTGGGTTAGCCCTTCATGATCTCCGCGCGCTGGGCCATGTAGTCATCCATGCTGAGCTCGCCCTCGCTGTACCGCTGGTCCAGTTCCGCGAGCTTGCGCGCCCGGAAGCCCTGCGGGGCCGACGGCGACGGCGGCGCCGGCACCGCGGGGCCTGACGGCTGCTGGCTGTCGGGCTGCCAGGAGTTGGACTGCGGAGTGTTGGACGGCCGGTTGCCCGGGTAACCCGGGCTGTCCTCATAGGGGACGGGAGGCTGGTAGCCCTGCTGGCCCGGGTACGGCTGCCCGGGGTACTGCTGGCCGGGGTACGGCTGGTTGGCAGGCGGCGCGGGCTGCTGAGGGGCGCCGAGCTGGCCGAAGGCCCCGTAGTAGTCCCGCTGGGTGAACCCGTCACGCGGCTGCTTGTTCTGCGGTCCCGGGTAGTGGCCGGGAGTGTCTCCGGGAAACTGCCCGAACTGGTCCGGGCCGCCGGGCATGCCCTGGTTCTGGTTCCGGCCGCGCATCGACTTCTTGTAATAGCGCATCGCCATCGGGATCAGGAATGACAAAACGATGATCCAAAAGAACATACTGTTCACGGTACCGGGCCTCTCAGGAAGTGTTCTTCCAGCTTAACGCCCACACCCGGGAACGCGTGCCCGGGCCGGTCCCCGGTCAGGAGCGCACCGGCTCTTCGGCGCCGGGCGGACCCTCGCCCGAGCCGAGCGGCACCCCGGGGCCAAAGACCGGCCCCGGGAGGGGCCGCTTGGCCGTGATGCCGTCGCCGGAGGAACGGTTCCGGAGCCGGCGGACAACCCAGGGCACGAAGTGTTCGCGCGCCCAGACCAGATCGCCGGACCGCGCCTGCCGCCAGCTGCGCTGCGGCAGGGGCTTGGGGGAGAGCGGTTCGAGGGTGTGCTCGACGTTGAGCGAATCCAGGACCATGGCCGCGATGGTGTGATGGCCCAGCGGTGAGAAGTGCAGGCGGTCCGCATCCCACATTTGCGGATCGTTCAGCTGCCGCAGGGACCACATGTCGGCGATGATGGCGTCATGGCGGGCTGCGATGGTGCGGAGGTTCTCGTTGTAGATGGCCACTTTGCTGCGCACCCGGCCCAGCACGGACGAGCCGGTGTCGGGACCGTTGAAAAGGACCACCGTGGCGCCGGCCAGGGTGAGGATCTGCACCACAGAGTCCAGCTTCTCGGCCAGGGCATCCGGATCCCCGCCGGGGCGGATCAGGTCGTTCCCGCCGGCGGACAGCGTCACGAGGTCGGGCCGGAGGGACAGGCAGTGGGCCAGCTGCTGGTCCACGACCTGCTGCAGGAGCCGGCCCCGGACGGCGAGGTTGGCGTAGGCAAAGTCCTCGTGCCCGCGGCTCAGCTCCTCGGCCACCCGGTCCGCCCAGCCCCGGTGGCCCCCCGGGCTCGCCGGCTCAGGATCGCCAATGCCTTCGGTGAAGGAGTCGCCCATGGCCACGTAGCGGGTCCAGGGATGGGTAACGGGGTTCTCTGGAGAGTTCTCCATGGCTTCGGTTTCGCTCACCTTCATATCGTGCCCTGTTCCTGCAAAGCTACGCCACCGTAGGTTGTTACCCGCGGGTAACTGTAAGAATGGAGCCATGACTGAAGCCGCTGCCTTCCCCGCCCCCGTTGTCCTATGGTCCAAACCCGAGGAGGAGCGGGCCGGAAAGCCGCTCCTCGTCCTGCTGCACGGCTACGGGGCCAACGAAGAGGATCTCCTGAGCCTGGCGGAGCTGCTGCCGCAGGACTTCGTGGTGGCCTCGGTGCGCGCTCCGATGGTGTCCGGCGCAGGGTTCACCTGGTTCCCGCTGACAGCGTCGGTCGACTACTCCCTCGACGCGGTCAAGGATGCCGCCGCGTACGTGGAGGACTGGCTGGACACGGTCCGGCCGAACCACCCGTCCGTGACGCTGCTGGGCTTTTCGATGGGCATGGCGCTGGCCACCACGTTGCTCCGGCGGCGGCCCGCGGACTACGCCGCCGTCGTCGGGCTGTCCGGTTTTGCGGTCGACGCCGGCAGTGACCCCAGTTTCCACGACGCCGACCTGGACGGGACGGTGCCGGTGTTCTGGGGCCGCGACCAGCAGGATCCGGTGATCACACCGGACAAGATCGAATTCACAATGGGCTGGGTGCGCAAGCACGTGAAGCTCACCAAGGTGCTCTACACCGGCATGTGGCACGGCATCAACCAGCAGGAAATCGGGCACGTCTCCGAGTTCCTCACCCATGGGGTGTTGAACAAGTAGCCGCACGACGCCGGGCGGCCCGCCCGGCGTCCAGCGCCGGAGTCAGGCTCCGGCGGGCGTTGCGATCCGCACGGTCCGGCCGTTCACGGTGACGGTGTCGCCGTGGTGGAGCTGGCGGCCGCGGCGCTCGTCGATCTCACCGTTGACCTTCACGAGCCCGCTCTTGATCAGTTCCGCGGCCTCCACCCCGTCCTCGACCAGGCTGGCCAGCTTCAGGAGCTGGCCGAGCCGGATCATGTCGTCGCGGATGGGGATCTCTTCAATTTCCGGGTTGCTCATACAAGCAATGATGCCTGACATAAGGTGGCAGCAATGACGCACAAGCCCCGGCTTCCGTTCCTCGCCGGGTTGCCCCTCGCCGTGGCTGCGGGGCTGCTCATGCCGGTGCAGGGCAGGATCAACGGCGCGCTCGGGGTGGCGCTCGCGGACGGAATCGCCGCCGCGGTGGTGAGCTTCAGCACCGGTCTGGTGCTGATGATCGCCGTGTCGCTGGCGCTGCCACGCGGCCGGGACGGGCTGCGGCGGATCCTGCCGGCGGTCCGGGGGCGTAAGTTCCCGCCCTACTACGTCCTGGCCGGCTGCATCGGCGGGTTCTTCGTCTTCGCGCAGTCCTTCACGGTGAGTCTGCTGGGGGTTGCCCTGTTCACCGTCGCCACCGTGACCGGGCAGACCCTCAGCGGGCTGCTGGTGGACCGGATGGGGATCGGGCCGGCCGGCAGGAGGTCCATCACCGGCATCCGGGTGATCGGCAGCATCCTGACTGTCGCCGCCGTCGCCTGGGCGGTATCGCCACGGTTCTCCGGCGCCGGTCCAGGGCCGGCGGAGCTGGTCGTTCCGGTGCTCCTTCCCGTTCTTGCCGGCTTCCTGATGAGCTTCCAGCAGGCCATGAACGGCACCGCCGCCGTGCACTACGGCACGCCCATCGCCGCGACCCTGATGAACTTCGTCGCCGGCGCGGTGGTGCTCTGGGCTGCCTGGCTGGTCAAGATCGCCGTCGCGGGACCGGGCAGCGCGCTGCCGGGGGAGTGGTGGTACTACCTGGGCGGGCCCATGGGCTGTGTTTTTATCGGCGTCGGAGCCCTGCTGGTCCGCAGCCTGGGCGTGCTGGTGACCGGACTCGGCATGATCGCGGGTCAGCTGCTGGGCTCGCTGGGACTGGACCTGGTGTTCCCGGCGCCCGGTACCGTGGTGGCGCTGCCCACCGTGCTCGGCACCCTGTTGACCCTCGCCGCGATTGTGCTGGCGAGCCTGCCCTGGCCCAAGGGGGCCCTGGGGCGGGGGCGCCGGGAGCCAACAGGCCGGTAGGCTAGGAGGCGCAGCTTCCTGCACCGCCATCATTCAGCACCCCTCCCGGGGTGGGCTTGGTGCGTGTGCATGTTTTGTGCTTAAAATTTGCGTTTTGTAGTGCCCCGTCCGGCAACCAGCCGGGGTCACGGGGCTGAAACCGCGGACCGCACCCAGCGGCCCTGTAGAAAGTGGAGTTCCCATGGCAGCAAAATCCGTCCTCGACCAGATCATTTCCCTCGCCAAGCGCCGGGGTTTCGTATTCCAGGCCGGTGAAATCTATGGAGGCTCGCGTTCTGCCTGGGACTACGGCCCCCTCGGTGCTGAGCTGAAGGAAAACATCAAGCGCCAGTGGTGGCAGTCCGTGGTCCGCGGCCGCGAAGACGTCGTCGGCCTGGATTCCTCCGTCATCCTGCCCCGCCAGGTCTGGGAAGCATCCGGCCACGTCGACGTGTTCTCCGACCCCCTGGTCGAGTGCCTCTCCTGCCACAAGCGCTACCGCGCCGACCACCTCGAGGAAGAATACGAGGAGAAAAAGGGCCGTCCCGCCGAGAACGGCCTCAAGGACATCGCCTGCGCCAACTGCGGCACCCGCGGCGAATGGACCGAACCCCAGGAATTCTCCGGTCTGCTCAAGACCTACCTCGGCCCGGTGGCCAGCGAAGAGGGCCTGCACTACCTGCGTCCCGAAACGGCCCAGGGCATCTTCGTCAACTTCAGCAACGTCCTCACCACCTCCCGCAAGAAGCCCCCGTTCGGGATCGGCCAGATCGGCAAGTCCTTCCGCAACGAGATCACCCCGGGCAACTTCATCTTCCGCACCCGTGAGTTCGAGCAGATGGAAATGGAATTCTTCGTCGAACCCGGCACCGACGAGCAGTGGCACCAGTACTGGATGAAGGAGCGGATGTCCTGGTACACCGGCCTCGGCATCCGGGAGGACAACCTGCGCTTCTTCGAACACCCGCTGGAAAAGCTCAGCCACTACTCCAAGGGCACCACGGACATCGAATACCGCTTCGGGTTCCACGGCTCCGAGTGGGGCGAGCTCGAGGGCATCGCCAACCGCACGGACTTCGACCTGTCCACGCACTCCAAGGCCTCCGGCCAGGACCTGAGCTACTTCAACCAGGCCACCAACGAGCGCTACACCCCGTACGTGATCGAACCCGCCGCCGGGCTCACCCGCTCCTTTATGGCGTTTATGATCGACGCTTACACCGAGGACGAGGCACCCAACGCCAAGGGCGGCGTCGACATCCGCACCGTGCTCAAGCTCGATCCGCGGCTGGCCCCGGTCAAGGCAGCCGTGCTGCCGCTGAGCCGCAACGAGGACCTGTCCCCGAAGGCCAAGGACCTCGCCGCCCAGCTGCGCAAGAACTGGAACATCGAGTTCGACGACGCCGGCGCCATCGGCCGCCGCTACCGCCGCCAGGACGAGATCGGCACCCCGTTCTGCATCACCGTGGACTTCGAGACCCTGGACGACCAGGCCGTCACGATCCGCGAACGCGACACCATGAGCCAGGAACGCGTCTCCCTGGACAAGGTGGAGGGCTACCTGGCCGCACGGCTGATCGGCGCCTGATCATGGCGATCGCATACCGCGAATGGCGCGACGGCGATGACCTTGCCCTGCTGGAAATGTGGGGCGGGCCCGAAACCGAGCAGGCCCGGCAGTTCCGCGGCACCCTGGCGCCCTCGGGTAACGCGCCGTGGCGGCGCTGCATCGTGGCCGAGGACGTCGTCGACGGCGTGGCCATCCCGGTCGCGGCCGGCGTGGTCCACGAGGCCTCGCTGCACCCGGAACGGCTCTGGGCCTACGTCGAGGTCGACCGGCACCACCGCCGCACCGGCGTCGGCTCCACGCTGCTGACCATGCTGCGGCACGAAGCGGCACAGTCGCCGTCGGGCGTCACCCGGCTCCGGACCAAGGTGGAACCGGGCACTCCCGGGGCGGCCTTCGCCGAGGCCGCCGGGCTGGCCCCGATCCAGCGCTCCCGGCTCGTCGTCGTCGACCCCGGCGCCCTCCGTCTGCCGGTCTTCGGTGATGGTTCCGAGGCTGCCGCCTCCGAGCAGATCGAGGACCTGGCCACCGGTTCGGTGGAGCTCAGCGACGTCGTGGGCCGGTACTACACGGCCGTGCACGGCTGGGACAGCCCCGGCGACCTCGGCATTGCCACGGTCCAGCGGCTGTTCCTGGACGAGCTCAGCGGCGCCCACGGCGCCATTGTGCTCCGGGCGCCGAAGGCCAGCGCCTTCGGCCAGGGCGTCCCGGCGAGCAGGAAGGGCCAGCTCCAGGCCTTCGCCATCAGCTACGCAGAGCTTGCCCCCACAGGGGACACGGCTGTAGCGGAGGGCGCTGCCCAGGCCGGCCAGCCCACCGACGTGTTCCTGGGCCACGAACCCAAACTCGCTGCGGACGAGGCCCGGGCCGCCGTCCGGGACCTGCTGGCGCTGATTGCGTTCCAGCACCCCGTGCTGCTGGAACTGGACGACTCGATGGAGGCGCTGCGCGCCGTCGTCGAGCCGCTGCTGGAGAGCGGCAAGGCCCGCGTCCAGGGCGCCGAGACCCTGGTGGTCTCCGACCCGGCGTAGGCCCCTCAACGCCACTGACCCGCAGTAGGGAACTACTGCGGGTCAGTGGCGTTTAAGGCGGGCGGCGGTGTGAGGCTACCGGCGCCGGCCGCCTGCGCGCCGCGGACCTTCGGCCTTATCCAGGCGTTGCCGTTCCTCCTCGGTGGGGGCTCCGCCGCCGAGGTCCGCCGGCATCCACCAGGCGCCCGGTGACGGGGCCAGCGGAAAATCCGCGATGCAGGCATCGATGCCGGCCTGGAGGATCCCGCGCAGCGCTTCGGTGGCCTGCTGGGCGTCCTGGTCCGGGCCAACGGTCACCGGCTCGCCGACGTGGATCCGGACCAGGGCGCGCCAGGCACGGGCCGGGGAGAAGCCGTGGCAGCGGGTCATCAGCCGGTGGGCGCCCCAGACGGACACGGGAATGATGGGCACTCCGGCCTCGGCAGCCATCCGCACGGCACCGGTTTTGCATTCACGCACCCGGAAACTGCGGCTGACGCCGGCCTCGGGCAGGATCGCGACGTACTCGCCCGCCTTCAGCCGGGCGACGGCGGCGTCATAGGCATGGGAACCCGAGTCGTACCCCACCGGGACGTGCCCGGCGGCGCTGACCGCGGGCCCGGCAAACCAGTGGTCGGCGGCGGCCTGGGTGACCAGGAAACGCATCTGGGCCCTGGCGTGCCACCACAGCAGCAGCTCGGCGAAGGCGAAGTCGAGGTAACCGAAGTGGGTAATGGCGACGACGGCCCCCCGGCCCGGGACGACGCGGCGGGACGCGCCGCGCGGGGCGTCGTTGCGGGGCTCCGGCGCCGGGAGGTGCTCGCGCCCGGTGACGATGACCCGGATCCGGAACAGCCGGTGCAGCGCCAGCCCGGTGCGGACAATGACGCGGTAGAACCGGTCGCTGGGCCGGGGCCGCCACGGCATCCTAGCGACCGCCCGGCTGGTGGCCACCGATACGCGGCTTGCGGGGCGGCAGGGGCAGGAAGCCCGAGGTGGAGTCCACGTATTCCTTGTAGCCGGGGCGGGCGGACATGGCTTTCTCGGTGAGCGGCTTGCCGGACTTGCCGGCGAGCAGCCAGATCATCAGAACGGGGGAGAGGAAAGTCAGCACCCCGGGCCAGGAATCAGCGGCGACGAGGAAGATTCCGATCCACACGGCGGCGTCGCCGAAGTAGTTCGGGTGGCGGGTGTAGCGCCAGAGCCCGGTGTTAAGCACGGTGCCGCGCCTGGACGGATCGGCCTTGAACTGCGCCAGCTGCCAGTCGCCGACCGTCTCGAAAACGAAGCCGACCACCCAGAGCAATACGCCCAGCCAGGCCAGCCAGCCGAGGCTCCCGGTGCTGAACATCCCCACCTGGACGGTGAGCGAGACGAAGAACAGGATCACACCCTGCGGGAGGTAGACCTTGCGCAGCGCGTAGACGTTGCGGGACCCGGGGGCGGAGGAGAGCATGTCCACGTACCGTGGATCCTCGTGACCACCGCGGGCCCGGAGGCCAATGTGGAGGCCGAGGCGGATGCCCCAGACCGCCACGAGCGCCAGCAGCAGCAGGCGGCGGCCGCCGTCGCCGTGTCCGGCCGAGAGGAACCAGGAGATGGCGGCCACGACGACGAAGCCGAGCCCCCAGACGGTGTCGATGACGGAGTGGCGGCTCTGGCGGACGGCGATGGCGAAAGTGACCGCCAGCAGCACCACGAGGCCTGCCGCCACCCACGGGAGGCTTGCCAGGAAGGCCTCCAACGGGAAAACGCTGAGCGGAAAGTCCGGCATCACAGTACCACCGGGAGGCTGGCGCCGGAGGCGGGCAGGAGGCTGCGGAACGCGTCGGCGCTGCTGCCCTGGAGGTCGCGGCCTGCGCTGCCGGCGAAGGCATCGAGGATGAAGCCGTTGGCGAGCGAGTTCCACAGGCCCACCCGGCGGAACATAAAGTGCCCGGCACCTTTGAGGGCGATGTAGTCCACCGACTCCGCGACGCCGTCGGCCCGGCGGGCGTAGGCGAGCGAGTTCGCGGGGCTGGTCCAGCGGTCCTCGGTGCCGTGGACAATCAGGATCCGGCGGCCGGCCACGCGGTCCACCGGGGTCTGGGCATCGAGCCAGGGCGCCAGGGCAGCGACGGCTTCCACCTGCGGGTGGTCTGCGACGCAGAGCGCGGTGAGGCCGCCCATCGAGTGGCCGAGGAGATATATGGGAACGCCGGGGTGCTCCAGGCTGATCTGGGCGAGCGCCCAGCGGGCGTCCTGCACGGGGGACATGTCCTTCCCGTTCCAGCCCCGGTACCGGTTCCGGAGGGTCCAGACGGCCAGCCCGTGGCGTCCGCCGCCAGAGCTCAGTGCCCGGGCGAAGGGTAGCATCCGGGCCGGGCTCAGGTGCCTGCCGCGGACGGATTCGAAGCTGTTGGACCGCCCGCCGTGCAGCACCAGGGCGACGCCGCGGGTTTTCCCGCTGGCCCCGGCAATGCTCAACACGGCTTTGGCGTCCGCCCCGGGACGCGCCGGCTCGGGTTCGCGGTCGTCGATCTTGCGTATGGCCACGCCGTATCCTCCACATCTTGTCCGTCAATTCCAACTTTAGGGCGCAGGGCCCGCAGTGAACATTCGGAGCGGCGGGCCCTAAAGATGGGGGGCGGACAGTTGACGGCCGACGCGGATCGCTTCCTGCGCCGGCGGGCGCCGGTCGGGGGCCTGTCCGGCGCCGGCCGGATCCCCTTGACGGGGCAAGGGCGGAGGAGTAAGCCTGTGCTCGTAAGCCTCCGGGCGACATGCCGGCTGGGAGCACAGATCACCGTCCGGGTCGGAAACCACGACGAAATCGACGGTACAGAAAATGAATGGAAGCATCTTCGATAGCCTGCGCGAGCAAGTCCGCGGGCAGGTCATCACCGCTGGCGATGCGGGCTATGACGAGGCGCGGGCCGTGCAGAACGGCATGATCGACAAGCGGCCGGCAGCGGTGGTGCGGGTGTCCCAGGTGGCGGATGTGATCGCCAGCGTCAACTTCGCCCGGGACAACGCCCTGGCTGTGGCCGTCCGCGGCGGGGGCCACAGCGGACCGGGATTTGGTACCGCTGACGACGCGCTGGTCATCGACTTCACCAACACCAGAGGGGTCCGGGTTGATCCGGCCAACAAGACGGCGAGGACCGAGGCGGGCGCAACCTGGGCCGACTTCAACCACGCCACGCACGCCTTCGGGCTGGCGACCACCGGCGGCATCGTCGGTTCGACCGGCGTCTCAGGGCTGACCCTCGGCGGAGGCATCGGCTATCTGGACCGGAAGTACGGGCTCAGTTGCGACAACCTCCTCTCAGCCGACGTCGTCACCGCGGACGGGAAGTTCCTGAAGGCCAGTACGAGCGAGAATGACGACCTCTTTTGGGCACTGCGCGGCGGGGGCGGGAACTTCGGCGTCGTGACCTCGCTGGAGTTCCGGCTGCATCCGGTGGACATAGTCCACGCCGGCATCATCATCTATCCGGTGGAGCACGCCGAAACCGTGGCGAAGTTCTACCGTGAGAAGCTGGCGGCAGCGCCTGAAGAGCTGGGCGCTTTCCTCGCCTTCCACCAGGGGCCGCCGGTTCCCTTCCTTCCGGAAGAGTGGCACGGGAAACCGGTCTGCGTTGTGGTCGGCATGTGGACCGGTGACCCGGCCGAAGGGCCGGCCCGCTGGCAGCCGTTCCTCGACGCGGCGCCGGTGGCGGGGTCCATGGTGGGGCCGATGCCCTACCCGGCCTTGAACTCGGCCTTCGACGGAATGTACCCCAAGGGGCTGTTGGCCTACTGGAAGGCGGCCTTCCTGCCGGAGCTCAGCGACGGGGCCATCAACGCCCACCTGGAGTTCGGAAGCCGGGTGCCCAGCATCCAGACTGCAGTGCACATCTACCCGATCGACGGCGCGGTGCACCGGGTGGGTGTCAACGACACAGCCTTCCCCAACCGGAATGCCAGATTCTCCCCGGTCATCGCCTGCCATTGGGAGGATCCCGGGGACACCGAAGCGAACATCGCCTGGGTGCGGGATTACGCCGCGGCGCTGCAGCCCTTCTCGGAGAATGCGGGCTACATCAACTTCATGGACGGCGACGATCAGCCCCGGGTCGCGGAAAACTATGGGCCGAACTACGAGCGACTGCGCGGGGTCAAAGCCAAATATGATCCGCAGAACCTCTTCCATGTGAACCAGAACATCCTGCCCGCGTAGCCTGGCGGCTTCCGCGGCGCCCTGTGCCCGGCGCCCGGTGCCGGTGCGCGCCGCGCCGCGCACCGGGCACCGCGGCCCGTCATGCGTCAGGACAGGGCCGCGAAACGCCGTAAAGTCTTCGGCATGAGGTTGAACTGCTGATGGGCGCCGGACATTCACACACCGCACAACGACACGCGGATCCGACGCCCCAGGCACTCATGGCCCGGAAGAAAGCCAACCTCATCCTGGCAGCCATCCTGATCCCGCTGACGCTGCTGACCCTCGTGGCGATGGCCCTGCTGTGGCCCTCCGGCAGCAAAGAAGGGATCACACTCGCCAGCCCCTACGCGGCCGCGCCGGGCGTCACGTTCGACACCGGCAAGATCCAGCGCGTCGTCACCGGCAGCTGCATGGATGCCCTCCCGCAGGGGCAGGCGGGGACGGACACGGCCCCGCAGCAGGGATCGGAATGCACTTTTGCGTTCACGGACCCGGACAAGGGCGGCAACCCCGTCAAGGTCGTCATCAACCCCGACGTGGCCAAATCCCACGGCGTGAAGGCCGGCGACAACATCCGCTACCTGAACCTCTCCAGGGTCCAGGGCGCTGAAGCCCAGGGCACGCCCGCCTATGTCTTCGTCGACTTTGTCCGCACCCTGCCGATCATCTTTCTAGCGGTGCTCTACGCCGTCGTCGTGATCGCCGTGGCCCGCTGGCGCGGGCTGCGCGCGCTGATCGGGCTCGTCGGCGCTTACGGTGTGCTGGTGTCCTTTATGCTCCCGGGCCTGGTGGAGGGCAAGCCGCCGCTCCTGCTGGCGCTGGTGGGCTCCACGGTGATCATGATCGGGGTGCTCTACTTCGCCCACGGCTTCTCCGCCCGGACCTCGACGGCGCTGCTGGGCACCATGTTCGGCCTGGCGATTACCGCGCTGCTGGCAGCCTGGGCCACCGACGCCGCGAACCTCGCCGGCGTCGGCAGCCACGATTCCGCCACCCTCGCGAACATCTCGGGCAACATCTCCATCTCCGGCATCATCCTGTGCGGCCTCATCATCTCCGGCCTGGGCGTCCTCAACGACGTCACCATCACACAGTCCTCGGCAGTCTGGGAACTGTGGGAACTGGCCCCGGAAACCTCCGCCCGCCAGCTCTTCACCTCCGCCATGCGGATCGGCCGGGACCATATCGCCTCGACCGTGTACACCATCGCGTTCGCCTACGCCGGTGCGGCCCTGCCGGTGCTGATCCTGGTGATGCTCTACGAGCGGCCGCTCGGTGATGCGCTCACCAGCGCCGAGCTCTCCGAGGAAGTGATCCGCACCCTGGTCGGCTCCGTCGGGCTGGTCCTGGCGATCCCGGTCACCACGCTGATCGCGGTGCTCGTTGTGAAGGCGACCGGGATTAAGGCCCTGGGCATGCCGGGCGGGGGCCGGAGCGCCGGCATCAGGGACGCGGTCATCAGGAGCACCGGCGGCACGGCCGCCGTCGCTTCCCCTGTAGTCGCTTCCCCTGCCAGCGCTGCCCCGGACGACGGAGGCCCCCGGTCCGGGGTGGGCGGCGTCGACCCGGAGGATGCCTTCGAAGCGGCGCCGCCCGGGCGCCGCGGGCGGCGCGCTGCGGCACGGGACTGACCCCGGGTTTCCACATAGCAGGCGCGGATCCGGCCGATTTGCCCGGATTTGAGACAATGAACAGGTGACTGTTGTAGCTACCCCTCCCGCCCCCAAGCTGGAACTCCCGCCCCTGAAGCTGGGCCCGATCACTGTGGACACCCCCGTGATCCTGGCTCCCATGGCGGGCATCACCAACTCCGCGTTCCGCAGGCTCTGCCGTGAATACGGCGGCGGCCTGTACGTCGCGGAGATGGTCACGTCCCGCGCCCTCGTGGAGCGCACGCCGGAATCCCTGCGCATCATCGCGCACGACGACGACGAGAAAGTCCGGTCCGTCCAGCTCTACGGCGTGGACCCCCTCACCGTCGGCCAGGCCGTCCGCATGCTCGTCGAGGAGGACCGGGCGGACCACATCGACCTCAACTTCGGTTGCCCCGTGCCCAAGGTGACCCGGCGCGGCGGCGGCTCGGCCCTGCCCTGGAAGATCGACCTGTTCACCTCGATCGTGCAGACCGCGGTCAAGGAAGCCTCCAAGGGCAACGTCCCGCTGACCATCAAGATGCGCAAGGGCATTGACGAGGACCACCTGACCTACCTTGACGCCGGCCGGATCGCGCGCGATTCCGGCGTCGCCGCCGTCGCGCTGCACGGCCGCACCGCCGCGCAGTTCTACTCCGGGCAGGCCGACTGGTCCGCGATTGCCCGGCTGCGTGAGGCGCTGCCGGACATCCCGGTGCTTGGCAACGGCGACATCTGGTCCGCCGAGGACGCCATCCGCATGGTCCGCGAGACCGGCGTCGACGGTGTGGTGGTGGGCCGCGGCTGCCAAGGCCGCCCGTGGCTGTTCGGAGACCTCATGGCGGCCTTCGAAGGCAGCGACGAGCGCCACAAACCGGCCCTGCGCCAGGTGGCGGAAGGCGTGTACCGCCACGCGCAGCTGATGGTCGAAACATTCGGCAACGATGAAGGCAAAGCGCTCCGGGAGATCCGCAAGCACATGGCCTGGTACTTCAAGGGCTACGTCGTCGGCAGCGAACTGCGGACCAAGCTGGCCATGGTGACCAGCCTCGAGGTCCTGCGCAACACCCTGGACCAGCTGGACCTCGATTCGCCGTACCCCGGTGTTGACGCCGAAGGCCCCCGCGGCCGTGCCGGTTCGCCCAAGAAGCCTGCTTTGCCCAAGGACTGGCTGCTGGACCGCAACATGGACGCCGCTCAGTCGCGTGAGATCAGCCACGCGGAACTGGACGTGTCCGGTGGCTGAAACCAGGACCACCGCCCCCGTGCTGGATGGTTATGTGGCTCGGGACTCCGCCCGCTGGGTGGAGGAGCCGCCCAAGTCCACGTACCGCTCCGACTTCGAACGCGACCGGGCCCGGGTGCTGCATTCCTCGGCCCTGCGCCGGCTCGGGGCCAAAACCCAGGTTGTGGCCCCGGACACCGACGACTTCGTCCGTACGCGCCTGACCCACAGCCTCGAAGTCGCCCAGGTGGGCCGCGAACTGGGCCGCGCCCTGGGCTGCGATCCCGACGTCGTGGACACCGCCTGCCTCAGCCACGATCTCGGCCACCCGCCGTTCGGCCATAACGGCGAATCGGCGCTGAACGAGGTCGCGCACGCTATCGGCGGTTTCGAAGGCAACGCCCAGACGCTGCGCCTGCTGACCCGGCTGGAGCCCAAGGTCCTCGCCACGGATGGGCGCCCCGCCGGGCTCAACCTCACCCGCGCCAGCCTCGACGCCGCGGCGAAGTACCCGTGGTCGGCAGCGAACGCCCCCGTCCTCCACGGCCAGCGGACCAGCAAGTTCGGCGCCTACGAGGACGACCTGCCGATCTTCGACTGGATCCGCGAGGACGCCCCGGGGCTCCGCTCCTGCCTCGAAGCGCAGGTTATGGACCTCGCCGACGACATCTCCTACTCGGTGCATGACGTCGAGGACGCGATCGTCGCCGGGCATTTCCAGCTGCGCTGGATGGACAATCCGGACCACCGTGCCCGGGTGGTCGGCTACGCCAAGCAGTGGTACCTGCCGCACAACGACCCGGCGGCGATTGACGCTGCCCTCGCCCGGCTGGAAGCCACGAGCGTTTGGGTGCGCGAGGCCGATGGCAGCCGCAAGTCGATGGCGGCCCTCAAGGACATGACCAGCCAGCTGATCGGCCGGTTCTGCCAGAGCGCCCTGGCGTCCACCCGCGCTGTCTATGGCCCGGAGAACCTGACCCGCTACAACGCCGAGCTGATCGTTCCGGACGAGACCGTGATGGAAATCGCCGTGATGAAGGGCCTGGCCACCACCTTTGTGATGACCACGGAACACCGGCAGCCCATTTACGAACGCCAGCGCGAGGTCCTGCACGCCCTCGTGACTGCCCTGAGCGCCACCGGGGACCGTCACCTGGAGCCGATGTTCGCTGCCGACTGGCGCGACGCGGAGGACGACGGCGCGCGGCTGCGCGTCGTGATCGACCAGGTCGCGTCGTTGACCGACGGCTCCGCACTGGCCATGTACGAGCGGCTCGTGGGCAGCCTGCCCTCGCTGTGGTGACGGCTCTGGTGGCCTTGCCCGCCCTGTCCTGCGATGCGCTGTTCCTGTCGGGGCGCGGTACTAGGATGGCACTGTGGCCGGCCTGATCAAACGTGAAGATATCGACGAAGTACGCCAGCGCACGGACATCAAGGAAGTCGTCGACGGTTACGTGACCCTCAAGGGTGCGGGTCTGGGCTCCTTCAAAGGCCTGTGCCCCTTCCACGACGAACGTTCACCCTCGTTCACCGTCCGTCCCCAGGTGGGCAGGTACCACTGCTTCGGCTGTGGTGAGGACGGCGATGTCATCTCCTTCGTGCAGAAACTGGACCACACATCGTTCCACGAAGCCGTCGAAAAGCTCGCCGCCCGGATCGGCTTCGAGCTCCGCTACGAGGACGGCGGTTCCGGACCGAACCGCGAGGATGTCGGCCGGCGGCAGCGACTGCTCGATGCCCATAAGGTCGCGGACGAGTTCTTCCGCGCCCAGCTGCTGACCCCCGGAGCCACCGAGGGCCGCAACTTCCTGCACGAACGCGGTTTTGACCGCGCCGCAGCCGATCAGTTCGGCGTCGGCTACGCCCCGCAGGGCTGGGACTCGCTGCTCAAGCACCTCCGCGGCCGGGGCTACACGGATCCCGAGCTCAAGCTCACGGGAATGTTCTCTGAAGGCGGCCGGGGCATCTATGACCGTTTCCGCGGCCGGCTGATCTGGCCCATCCGCGACATCGCCGGCGACACCATCGGCTTCGGCGCCCGCAAGCTCTACGAGGACGACCAGGGCCCCAAGTACCTCAACACCCCCGAGACCGCGCTCTACAAGAAGTCGCAGGTGCTCTACGGGATCGACCTCGCCAAGCGCAACATTGCCAAGGACCGGCAGCTCGTCGTGGTGGAGGGCTACACCGACGTGATGGCCTGCCACCTCGCCGGGATCACGACCGCTGTCGCCACCTGCGGCACGGCCTTCGGCACCGAGCACATCAAGATTGCCCGCCGCCTGCTCTCCGACGACGGCAGCGGCGGGGAAGTCATCTTCACCTTCGACGGCGACGCCGCCGGCCAGAAGGCGGCCCTGCGGGCCTTCGAAGAGGACCAGCGGTTCGTGGCACAGACCTACGTGGCCGTGGAGCCCAACGGCGCAGATCCCTGTGAGCTGCGCCAGTCCAAGGGCGACGCCGCCGTCCGGGACCTGATCGCCACCCGCCGCCCATTGTTTGAATTCGCCATCCGTGCCGCCCTGAAACGGCACAACCTGGACACAGTCGAGGGCCGGATCGCCGCTCTGCGGGAATCCGCCCCGGTCGTCGCCCAGATCCGCGACGCCGGCATCCGTCCCGCCTACGCCCGTGAACTGTCCGGCTGGCTGGGCATGCCGGTCGAGGAAGTCAGCCGCGCCGTGGGCGCGGCCGCCAAGCGGGCGGCCCAGCCGCCGTCGGGCAGTTCCGGCCCGTACCAGGGGCAGGGCAACAGCCAAGGCCGCGGCCCGGGCTCCGGGTACGCCACGGTGACCGGCGGGGGATCCGCTCCCGGGCTGGCGCCTTTGCCGCCGTCGGCCGTGCTGCCGTCCTTCAACCGTCCCGACCCGCGCGACCCCGTGGCGGCGATGGAACGGCAGGCGCTGGAGGTCGCCCTCCAGCAGCCCGGCATGCTTGAAGGTGAGACCTGGCAGCGTTTCTCCGAGGCGAGGTTCTCGACGCCGGCCTACCTGGCCATCCACGAGGCCATCCGGGCCACCGGTCTGGCGTTCGCCGGTGATCCGGTGCGCTGGGTGGAACAGCTGCTGCAGGAGGTGCCCGAGCCGCTGCGCCCGCTCGTGTCCGAGCTGGCCGTGGTCCCGCTGCCGGCCAGCACCGCGGACGGTGTCCTGCGCTATTGCAGGGACATTCTGGCGCGCCTGTTCGAGCTGCAGATCACCAGAGTCAAGGCTGAAAAGATGGGACAGCTGCAGCGACTGGACGCCTCGGCCGACCCGGAGGAATTCCAGCGGCTGAACCGCGAGCTCATGCAACTGGAGATGCAGAGACGGTCCCTGCGCTCGGAGGCCTGATTCCAGGGGCGGAACTTCGCGGCCTGGTAGTCCCGCCGTGTTGTCCCGCAGGGGGCAATTTCACTTCCCGGCAGAGTGTTTGCTAGGCTTATATTCGCTTCATTCCTCCTTAGCTCAATTGGCAGAGCATTCGACTGTTAATCGAAGGGTTGCTGGTTCAAGTCCAGCAGGAGGAGCGCGCAGTCCCCGTCCCGGTTCGCCGGGACGGGGACTTTTTTATACCCGACGGGGGTATTCGTGGACGGCGGCGGGGAGGGGGCCCGCCGATTTCCTAAGCGGCAAAACCTTTGCTAATGTCGTACCTGCTTCATTCCTCCTTAGCTCAATTGGCAGAGCATTCGACTGTTAATCGAAGGGTTGCTGGTTCAAGTCCAGCAGGAGGAGCGGACAGGTCCCGCAGCCCGTGTATAACAGGCTGCGGGACCTTTTTTGTGCCCTCTTACGGTGGCCTGTGGTGTGCTCAGACGAAATACATCTCCACCTGCAGGAACCGCTCTGCCTCCGCCACGGCCGCGCGGAAGGCTTCGAGTTCCGTGGGGGATGTGCGGGGTTCGCGGGGGTGCCATTCGTGTGGTGCGGAGTGCACCTGGGTGAAGCCGCCGCCGGGCGGGGCGTAGAAGATGCCGAAGCGCTGCACCGGCCACTCCGGAGAGGTCTCGGGCGCGACCAGGAGCGCCGAATCGAAGGCCGGGTTGTACCACTGGGCGATCGGGCGCCGGCGGTCCTCGGCAAACAGGCCGGCCGCGAAGAGGGCCGCCGACTGCTGGCTGGTCTGACTGCACAGGCGATCCCACCACAGAGGCAGGATTCCGGTGTCGCACCGCTGCCACGTGGCCGGTAAGCGCGGAGGATCCTGCCGGTGGTGCACATTTATAACTTTATCGCCCGCCGTGGAGCGGCAACAGGGCTGGCGCCCAACTGCGCGGCCCCCCGGGGGACATGCCCATTCGGCGGCCCTGCCCCAATGGGGACATGCCCCGTGGTGGACATGCTTCGTGGTGGGACCGGCGGGTGGACATAGTGGCCCTATGCCCACTCCTGGCCGCGAAGACTGGGCATGTCCTCCCCGGGGATGCGCACGCTGCCTCGAGCCGCCGGGGGGACATGTCCCGTGGTGGGGCTGGCGGGTGGACATAGTGGCCCTATGCCCACTCCTGGCCGCGAAGACTGGGCATGTCCTCCCCGGGGATGCGCACGCTGCCTCGAGCCGCCGGGGGGACATGTCCAGTGCTTGGGGTGGGGCTACTGAATTGGCGGGACCGTGCGGGGCCTGACGACCAGCCAGAGAGCGGCTGCGGCCAGGAAGATGCACGCGGCCTGGACGGCGCCCATCGGGGTGGATGAGGTGACGCCGAGCCAGCCCACCACCGGCGAGATGAGGCCTGCCATCAGGAACGTGGCGGCACCCAGCAGGGAGGCGGCGGTGCCGGCCTGCGCGCCGTGCTTGGCCAGGGCCAGCACCTGGACACAGGGGAACGTGAAGCCGGCGCCGAGGATGTAGAACCACAGCGGCACCATCACACCCCACAGCCCGAAGCCCAGCTGGTCGAAGAGCACGATCAACAAAGCCATCAGGAACATCCACGCCGTGGAGCAGGCCAGGATCCACTGCGGCGGGACCTTCCGGATGAGCCTCGAGCTGCTCTGTACCCCCGCCACAATGCCCAGCGAGTTCACGCCGAAGAGCAGGCCGTACTGCTGCGGGCTGAAGCCGTAGACGTCCTGGAAGAGGAACGGCGACGCGGACAGGTACGTGAACAGCCCGGCGAAGTTCATTCCTCCCACCAGCAGCAGCCCGACAAAGATCCGGTCCGCGAACAGCACGCCGTATCTTTGACGGGCGGTCATTCCAGTTTTCCCCCGGAGTTCCCGGGGCAGAGTCTCGCGCACCACGAAGACGGCGGCGATGAGAACGCACGTGCCGTAGCCGGCCAGGAAGAAGAAGATCCCCGGCCACGGCATAAACAGCAACAGCTGCGAGCCGATCACGGGAGCAAGGATCGGCGCCAGACCGTTCACCAGGGCCATCCGGGAGAACATCCGCACCATGGCGAAGCCGCTGAAGAGGTCCCGCACCATCGCCATGGCCACCACGCCGCCTCCCGCGGCGCCGATGCCCATCATCACCCGGAAGAAGCCCAGCGTCGTGATGTCGGTCGACAGGGCCGCACCTAGGGAGGCCACGATGTGCACCGCCGTCGCCAGGATCAGCGGCATCCGCCGGCCGAACTTATCGCTCAGCGGGCCTACCACCAGCTGGCCCAGCGCAAAGCCGATCGTGGTGCCCGTCAGCGTCAGCTGAACGGCCGCCTCCGAGACGGCCAGGCTTTCTTCCAGCGCTGGAAACGCCGGAAGGTACAAGTCCACGGTGAAGGGTCCCAGAGCGGTCAGGGCGCCAAGCATCAGAATGTAGAGAAGCTTGCGGCGGCGGCTCAGGGAATCGCCGGGATTGGTGGGTGTAGTCACAGAGGTCAATCCTAGGGCTCACGAGAGTCGACCATGTGTGCAGCAGAAGGCGCGCCACAGCCCGCTCCCGCGCCCCGGCCGGGGGCCTGAATGGTAGTTTTGACACCGGGGTGTGCGTGAAGCTGCGCACACCGGCAAACCCGCGGAAGCGGAATCACAGACGTAACCAGTTAGGCGGGACCGATGAGCGGACGTCACAGCGGCGGAACAAGCGGGGGGCTGCGGATCTCCGCGCTGCCCAGGACCCTGAAGCTGATCTTCAAACTGGCCCCGCGGCAGCTCAACGACGAGATTGCCCTCGCCAAGGTAGAGATCAAGCGCAAGGGCATCCAGGTTGGCGTTGCCGCCGCCTTTCTGGCCGTCGCGCTGATCTTCGTTGGCTTCCTGGTCATCGGCCTCGTCGTCGCCGCCATCATGGGGCTCGCGACGATCATGCCGGCCTGGCTCGCGGCACTCCTGGTCTGCGGTGTGTTCCTGCTGATCGCCTTGATCGTCGGCCTGCTGGGGGTCGGCAAGTTCAAGAAGGCCATGCCGCTGGTTCCGGAAGATACCATCCGGGGCCTCAAGTACGACCTCGGCATCGCCAAGGAAGGCTCCGCCTTCAATCCTGCCGTGCTGGATCCGGAATCCGAGCAGTACAAGGCAGCGAAGACCGCCAAGGCAGAGGCAGCCGCCAAGGCTAAGGCCGAGAAGGAAGCCAAGAAGGCCGCCGAGCCGGACTTCGGTCCGCCGCCCACCGAAGCGGAACTGCGACGCCGACTGGACCAGCGCCGCACCCACCTCACCGGAGTCCGCGATGAACTCAACGAGGAACTGGACGTCAAGACCCAGGCCCAGGCGCTCTTGGCCGTGGCCCAGGTGAAGCTGCAGGACGGCAAGGAACAGCTCAGCGACAAGGTCGTCAGTTTCCGGGCCGCGGCCAGCCGCCGCGCGCAGCGGCCGGGGACGGGGACCGGTGTTGACAGCGTGGCAGAACGGCTGGGCCAGCGGTGGAAGCCGCTCGTCGCTCTCACCGCCTCAGCCGCCGCGCTGGTGTTCCTGCTACGCAAACTGATCAAGGGCTAGGTAGCCCGCTGAACCGCAACGCTCGATCGTTGCCGGCCACGGAGAGGGGGACTGGATGAAATTCATCGGTGCTGGTTCCCGGCCTGGTCAGCCGCAGATCCACCACGACAGGGTTTTCACCATCCCCAACGTGGTGACCGTGGTGCGGTTCCTCGGCGTACCGCTCTTCATCTGGCTCGTGCTCGGTGTCCAGGAATACGGCTACGCCGCCCTCGTCCTGGCGATCATGGGCAGCACGGACTGGGTGGACGGCTACGTCGCCCGCCGGTTCGACCAGATGTCCAACCTTGGACGGGTCATGGATCCCATCGCGGACCGGCTGTCGCTGATCGCGGTTGCCGTGACGCTCGTGATCGCCGGCGTCGTGGAGTGGTGGTACCTCGCGGCGCTGCTGATCCCGGACGCCATCCTGCTCGCCCTGTCGCTCTACTACTTCCATGGCCACCCCGACCTCCCTGTGAGCCGGATTGGCAAGATCCGGACTGCGCTCCTGCTGGTCGGCACGCCGCTGCTCGTGCTCTCGAAGCTCCCGGTCCCGGGCACCGAGGTCTACTTCACCGCCGCCTGGATCTTCCTCGGACTGGGGCTCGTTGGGCACTGGATCGCCGGCTACAACTACTTCTGGGCCATCATCCGCAAAGGCAAAAAGCTCAAGAGCGGCAAGCTCGACGCCGACGGCGGCACCCACTAATGGTGTGGTTCGCTGTCCTGCTGGCTGTGCTGGGCGCGTTTTGCCTCGCGATCGGCGCCCAGCGCCAAGGCAGTGCGGTGAAGGCGGACACCGGGGGACTGGCGCTCAGCAATCACGGCATGCTCCGACTGATCCGCAACCCGCGCTGGGTGTTCGGCCTGCTGCTGCTGGCCGTTGGCATGGCGATGAACGCCGTCGCCCTGGTCATGGCTCCGCTGACCGTGGTCCAGCCGATCGGGGCGATCGCCCTCGTGATCACCACGATCGTCAACGCCAAAGACCAGGGGCTGAGCATCAACCGGGCAACGGTGGTGGCCATCTCCGCCTGTGTCACCGGCTCGGCCCTGTTTGTGATTCTGGCGGTCAACGTGACCCAGGAGACCCACCAGGTCAGTTCCTCCGACGAACTCACCATTGTGCTGCTGCTGGCCCTGGCTGTCGGACTGTTCGGGACACTCGCCCTAGTGTTCAGGCACCGGATGAGCGCCTTCATCTACATCCTTGGCGCAGGCATCCTGTTCGGCTTCGTCGCCGTCCTTACCCGCATCATCGGCAAGCACCTGCTGGAACCGAACGGCCTGGGCATCGTGAACGTGCCGTGGTATTCGGTGGTCGCCATCGTGGCCGCCGGTGTCCTCGGCTCGTGGTTCGTCCAAAACGCCTACTCCGGCGGCCCGCCGGACCTCGTGATTGCCGGGCTGACCGTGATCGATCCGATCGTTGGCATCGCGATCGGCATCACGATCCTCGGCGAGCTGCGCCCTGATGTCCACGCCGTGACGGCGATAGCGATGGGGGCAGCCGGTTCGCTTGCTATCGTGGGAGTGATCGCTTTGTCCAGGCACCATCCCGAAGTCACCAAGCGCAAGAAGGACGCGCGGAAGGCCGCGGGGCGTGTGCCGCAGGACGTCAACAGACCTCAGCAGTAGGCCCGGCACGCCTGCGCCGACGGCCAGCCGGCCACCACAAGTCCCAGCTGCCCGCACCGTGACCACCAGGAGCTCTCCCCGTGACCATGCCTGACAACCAGCACCCGCTGACCATCCTGATTGCCGCAGACACGTACCCGCCCCACGTCAACGGTGCAGCCATGTTCGGCTACCGCCTGGCCAAGGGTATGAAGGCGCGCGGCCACGATGTTCACGTCCTGGCCTGCCGACCGGACAAGGGCAAGAGCTACACCGAGTTCAGCGACGAGGGTACGGTGCACCGGATCCGTTCGCACTCAGTTCCCACGCACGAATACTTCAGGATCACCTTCCCTTGGGAAATCAGGAAGGAAATCAGCCTGCTGTTTGACCGGATCCAGCCCGACGTGGTGCACATCCAGAGCCACTACATGATCGGCGAACACGTGCTCTACGAGGCGGTGAAGCGTGGTATCCGGATTGTGGCGACCAACCACTTCATGCCGGAGAACCTTAACCCGTTTCTGCCGTTCCCGCAGTGGTTCAAAGACATCGTGGGCCGCATTTCCTGGAAGGACATGGGCAAGGTCATGGGACAGGCCGACGTCGTCACCACCCCGACGCCGCTGGCAGCCAAGGCGATGCACCAGCACGCCTTCCTCCGCAAGGTCCTCCCGCTGTCCAACGGCATCGACTCCGCGGCCTACGAACTCAAACCCGGGGAGGAGTTGGAGCGCCACTCAAGCCCCACCGTGCTGTTCGTCGGCCGGCTCGCCGAGGAAAAGCACATCGATGTCCTGGTCGACGCTGTCGCCAAGACCCCCCGGGAGCTGGACGTCCACCTCGAAATTGTCGGCGGCGGGGAAGTGCGCCCGGCCCTCGAAGCCCAGGTTGCCCGGCTGGGGCTGCAGGACCGGGTCACGTTCCTCGGCCTGGCCAGCGACGCCGATCTTCGCCAGGCCTACCTGGCGGCGGACCTGTTCTGCATGCCCGGCACGGCCGAACTCCAGTCGCTCGTGACCCTCGAAGCGATGTCCGCCTCCACCCCGGTGCTGCTGGCTGACGCCATGGCGCTGCCGCACCTGGTGCACGACGGCGAAAACGGCTACCTGTTCACGCCCAATGACAGCAACGATCTCGCAGCCAAAATGGTCCGCGTGCTGTCGCTCCCGGCTGCTGAGCTGGCGGCGATGGGCAAGGCGAGCCGGGGGCTGGTGGAGAACCACAGCCTGGAACGCACCCTGCAGGCCTTCGAGGATCTGTACCGCGGCGCAAGCTACGACGACCTCGTTGTCTGAAACGGACCACTACTATTGTTAGAGTGATTTTCGCCCGGAAACCCTCCGGCCCCGCGAGGGTCGGAAAGATTTCCGGGCGTAAGGGGCTATAGCTCAGCTGGTTAGAGCGCGGGACTCATAATCCTAAGGTCCTCGGTTCAAGTCCGAGTAGCCCTACCTTTCCGCGGAACCCTGTCCGGGAAACCGCATCCACGGGAGCCGTGGTCGACGTTGGACGTCGTCCCGGCTCCTTTGTTTTGTCCGGCCGCCCTTTAATCCGGATCCCGAGCCGATCGCCATGCCTCCGCAGGCGAACGCGGCCCCACGCTCATCTTCCGAATGACCTCCATCACTTGCGGCGCCCTTCCGAACTGCGGTAAGTTACTCGTGAGTAACATTCTGCCGACGCACCGCCCCGCGACCTCATGGCCGCTGCTGATCCCTCGTGAAGGAAGACCATGTCCAAAGCTGACATCGATATCAACAACCTCCCTTACGCCGATGGCGACTTCTTTGCGTTCGAGCAGCTGCTCACGGGCAAGGAGCAGGACCGGCTCGCTGAGGTCCGCGAGTTCCTGGCCCGCGAGGTCAAGCCGATCGCCGTCGACTGCTGGAACCGCGCCGAATTCCCGATGGACCTGATTCCGAAGCTCGCCGAGATCGACCTAGTCAGCCCGGTCCGGCGGCAGGGCTACTCCAACCTCTTCGCGGGCATCCTGCACGCCGAAGCAACCCGCGCCGACACCTCCATTGCGACTTTCATCGGCGTCCACGACGGGCTGTTCACCGGCTCCATCGAGGCGCTGGCCTCCCAGGAGCAGCAGGAAGCGTGGCTGCCGGACATCTACTCGCTCAAGAAAATCGGCGCGTTCGGCCTCACCGAACCTCTCGGCGGCTCCGACGTCGCCGGCGGCACCCGCACCACGGCCCGCAAGGAGGGGGACAGCTGGATCCTAAACGGAGCCAAGCGCTGGATCGGCAACGCCACGTTCTCCGACTGGGTGGTCATCTACGCCCGCGACCTCGCCGACAACCAGGTCAAGGGCTTCCTTGTCGACACCAAGACCGAGGGCTACAGCGCCACCAAGATCGAGAACAAGATCTCGCTGCGCACCGTGCAGAACGCTGACATCACCCTTGACAACGTCGTGGTGCCCGAGTTCTTCAAGCTCGCAAACGCCAACAGCTTCCGCGACACGAACAAGGTCCTCAAGGTCACCCGGCTGGCCGTCGCCTGGCAGGCGGTCGGCCAGCAGCTGGCCGCCTTCGACGTCGCCCGCCGCTACGCCGTGGAGCGCAGCCAGTTCGGACGCCCGATCGCTTCCTTCCAGCTGGTCCAGCACCAGCTCGTACAGATCCTCGGCAACGCCGTCAGCTCGATGGGCATGATGGTCCGGCTCTCACAGCTGGAGGACCTGGGTCAGGCCAAGGATGAGCAGTCGGCTTTGGCCAAGGCCTTCACCACGGCCCGCATGCGCGAGAGTGTGGCCCTGGGCCGCGGCATCCTCGGCGGCAACGGGATCGTGACCGACTATGAGATGGCCAAGGTCTTCTCGGATGCCGAAGCCATCTACTCTTACGAGGGCACCCACGAGATTAACACCCTCGTCACCGGCCGGGCGATCACGGGCATCTCCGCGATCGTCTAGGAAACGGCCCCAAGGCGCACCGCGGCCCCAAGACGCCGGCGCCCGGGCCGGCATCACTGCCCGCGGCCCTTCGTCCATATCCACCCCCCACGCGCCTATCCGGGCGCGGGATCGAGGGGAGGAAGCAGGACGGAGGGCCGCAGGTCTGTCACGAAGGCCAGCGGATTGAGGTACTCCTCGCCGCGGCGAACGCCCCAGTGGACGCAGGGCGCTGGCGTGCAGTGGCCGGGCTGGATCCAGCCCAGGACATTTCCCTTGGCGACGGCGGCGCCGGCCTCGAGATCGCTGCGAACCGCCTCGAAGCTGCTCCGCAGCCCGTTTCCGTGGTCGACGGTGATGACCGGGCGGTCCACGACAACGCCGGCAAAGCTCACGGTGCCGGACGCCGGCGAGGTGACCGGGGCGCCGTCGTGCGGTGCCCGGAGATCCACACCGCGGTGACCGCTCAGCCACGGTCTGGCCGGCGGGTCAAAGGCGCGCAGGACAGCGGGCCGGGGATTCAATGGCCAGCTCCATCCGTCGGTCACCGTGCCGGGGCCGTCCAGGGGGCCGGTGCTGGAACCGGGAACCGTCGCTGGGCCCGCGGACGCCGTCGCGGGGGACAGTGCCAGAAGCAGTGCGGCAACAAGGCCGGGAACAGACGCCGGAGTTTTCATGGATCCAGCCTGCCGGTGCCATCGGATCGGCGAAAGCGTCCCTCCGGTCTATGTGGACGGCCCGGTACATGTGGACAACCTGGTACATGTGGACAGCCCGGCGTCTGTGGCTAGCGCCGCGGGCCGGACGGGACAAGGCCCCGCAGGTCTCCTGCAGAGGCGCAAAAGTGACCCTGCCACCCGTCCGCCAGCCCCCGGAAACTGTCCAATCCGGCACCGCCCCTGTAGTACACTTGGTGGAGCAGTTTGCTGTGCCCTCACGCTTGATCACTGTCTTTGTGCTAGCAAGGTAATTGTCTAAGCCGGCACGCCTCATTCAGGGGTGCGGGGGAGCAGCGGCTGACTACGCGTATCCAGCCCTCCTCATTCGAAGCTTGAACTCTTCAGAGTGCGGAGGACTGTGCTTCTTTCGGTCCGGGCCTGTGGTCCGGTGGAGAAGCGCAGTGGATGCCAGGAGTGCCGCCCGCCTGGGTGGTGCTATTCAACCGTCAACTATTGGCAGGGTAAGACAGCCCTTGGGCTGTCTCATGAATGACCTGCCGGAAGGAGCGCCGGCATGCCCGTCGTAACTATGCGCCAGCTGCTTGACAGCGGCGTCCACTTTGGACACCAGACCCGCCGTTGGAACCCGAAGATGAAGCGATTCATCTTCACGGAGCGCAACGGCATCTACATCATTGACCTGCAGCAGTCGCTGTCCTACATCGACCGTGCCTACGAGTTCGTGAAGGCCACCGTTGCACATGGCGGCACCGTTCTCTTCGTCGGCACCAAGAAGCAGGCGCAGGAATCCATCGCCGAGCAGGCCACCCGCGTTGGCCAGCCGTACGTCAACCAGCGTTGGCTCGGCGGTATGCTGACCAACTTCCAGACGGTCTCCAAGCGCATCCAGCGCATGAAGGAACTCGAAGAGATCGACTTTGACGACGTCGCCGGTTCCGCTTACACCAAGAAGGAACTGCTGCTCCTTCGCCGCGAACTCACCAAGCTGGAAACCAACCTCGGTGGTATCCGCAACCTGACCAAGGCGCCTTCCGCGCTGTGGATCGTTGACACCAAGAAGGAACACCTTGCTGTCGACGAAGCCAAGAAGCTGAACATCCCGGTTGTTGCCATCCTGGACACCAACTGCGATCCGGACGAAGTCGACTTCCCGATCCCGGGTAACGACGACGCCATCCGCTCCGTCAACCTGCTGACCCGCGTTGTTGCTGACGCCGTTGCTGAGGGCCTCATCGCCCGCAACCAGCGCGCCACCGGCACCACGGAAGCTCCGGAAGAGCCGCTGGCCGAGTGGGAGCGCGAGCTCCTCGAAGGCAGCAAGACCGAAGAGGCTGCTGCCGCTCCGGCCGCTGAAGCCGCTCCGGCCGCTGAAGCTGCTCCGGCTGCTGAAGAGGCACCCGCGGCTGCCGAGGCCGCTCCGGCTGCTGACGACGCTGCCGGCGAAGCCAAGTAGTCAGACCGACTGCTTTTCTCAGCTGACAAATAAATCCGGATCTCCCCGCACGCTCTCCGCGTAAAGGGAACTGACAGGATGGCCGCTCACGCCGGTGAGCTGCCGTCCTGTCAGTCCGTACACCACATAAAATTTCTAGACAGAGGGGTTCACATGGCGAACTATACTGCTGCTGATATCAAGGCTCTGCGCGAGCGCACGGGCGCCGGCATGATGGATGTCAAGAAGGCTCTCGACGAGGCCAACGGTGACGCCGAGAAGGCCATCGAAATCATCCGCATCAAGGGCCTCAAGGGCGCTACCAAGCGCGAGGGCCGCTCCACCGCGGAAGGCCTGGTTGCTGCCAAGGTCGCCGGCGGCGTTGGCGTGATGATTGAAGTCAACTGCGAGACCGACTTCGTTGCGAAGGCTGACAAGTTCATCCAGCTCGCCGACAAGGTTCTGGCTGTCGCCGTCGAGTCCGGCGCTGCCGACCTCGAGACCCTGCTGGCCACCGAGGTCGACGGCAAGCCGCTGTCCGAGGTTGTCGTCGAAGAGGGCGCCGTTCTGGGCGAGAAGGTTGTTGTCCGCCGCATCGCCCGCCTCGAAGCCGCCACGGTCGACGCTTACCTGCACAAGACCTCCAAGGATCTCCCGGCCCAGGTCGGCGTCCTGTTCGCTGTTGACGGCGAAGGCGAAGCAGCTGCCACCGCTGCCCACGACGTCGCCGTCCACATCGCGGCGATGTCCCCGAACTACCTCTCCCGCGAGGACGTTCCGGCCGAGCTCGTTGAGTCCGAGCGTCGCATCGCCGAGGAGACTGCCAAGGCTGAAGGCAAGCCGGAAGCGGCCATGACCAAGATTGTGGAAGGCCGTGTCACGGGCTTCTACAAGGGCGAGGTTCTCCTTGACCAGGCATTCGCCAAGGATGCCAAGAAGTCTGTCGCGCAGGTCCTCGAAGAGGCCGGCGTCAAGGGCACCGCATTCGCGCGTTTCCGCGTCGGTTCCTAGCAAGACACCAGTCAGACACTAGTCAGACACGCTGAGGGGGTGGTCACTGCGGTGGCCGCCCCTTTTGCATGCACGCAGGGAATGCCTGCAGGTCACAAACCCGGGAGACTTTCCCGGTGCAGCCCCGGACCCGGGCGGAATGCAGGCTTTGGTCCCCGGCACGATACCCTTTTTCAGAGTTCACCAACGGGAAGGCACCATGGAAACCGTCACCACTTCAGCCCAGCCAAAGAAGAGCCGGCGTCGAGTCCTGTTGAAGCTATCGGGCGAGGTCTTCGGCGGCGGCAAGCTCGGCGTCGACCCTGACACCGTCCGCGGCGTGGCCAAGCAGATCGCCGCGGCAGTTCCCGACGTCGAGGTTGCGATCGTCGTCGGCGGCGGAAACTTCTTCCGCGGCGCCGAACTGTCCCAGAGCGGCATGGACCGTTCCCGCGCCGACTACATGGGCATGCTCGGCACGGTCATGAACTGCCTGGCCCTTCAGGACTTCCTGGAACAGGCCGGCGTGGAGACCCGGGTCCAGAGCGCCATCACCATGGGCCAGGTCGCCGAGGCGTACATTCCGCGCCGCGCCATCCGCCACATGGAAAAGGGCCGCGTCGTCATCTTTGGCGCCGGCGCCGGCCTCCCGTACTTCTCCACCGACACCGTGGCCGCCCAGCGCGCCTTGGAGGTCCACGCCGACGTCGTCCTGATGGCCAAGAGCGGCGTCGACGGCGTCTACACCGCGGACCCGAAGAAGGACCCCACGGCCGAGAAGCTGCAACGGCTCAGCTACGACGACGCCCTGCGCCGCGACATCCGCGTGATGGACCAGACCGCCATGACCATGTGCAAGGACAACAACCTCACGATGGTGGTGTTCGGCATGGAAGGGGAAGGCAACGTCACCCGCGCCATTCTGGGCGAGGACCTGGGCACCGTCGTCACCCCCTAGCAACGGCTAGGATGTTTTCAGGACAGTTCCACTCCCCGGATCCGGGGCAGGCCGGTGGAACACAGCCAAGACCGTGCAGCATCCCGCCAGTGGCGGGTGCACCAATTTCTGAGGAGAGATCGTGATCGAAGAAACCTTGCTCGAAGCCGGGGAAAAGATGGACAAGGCGGTTGAAGTAGCCAAGGAAGACTTCGCCTCGATCCGGACCGGCCGCGCCACCCCGGGCCTCTACAACAAGGTCCTCGTGGACTACTACGGCTCCCCGACGCCGCTGCAGCAGCTGGCTTCGTTCGCCGTTCCGGACGCCCGCACCATCCTCATCACGCCGTTCGACAAGACCGCCCTGCGCGATATTGAGCGCGCGCTGAGCGACTCCGAGGTCGGAGCCAACCCGTCGAATGATGGCAACGTCATCCGGATCACCATCCCGGACCTCACGCAGGAGCGGCGCAAGGAATACGTCAAGATCGTCAAGTCCAAGGGCGAGGATGCCAAGGTCTCCATCCGCAACATCCGCCGCAAGGCCAAGGAAGCCCTGGACAAGCTGGTCAAGGACGGCGAGGCCGGCGAGGACGAGGGCAGCCGCGGCGAAAAGGAACTGGACGCCATGACGAAGGCCCACGTCGACGGGATCGACGAGCTGCTCAAGCGCAAGGAAGCCGAGCTGCTCGAGGTCTGATGGCGCAGGAACAGGGGGACCCCGGAGCGGACGTCCGGGTGCGGGGCAAGCAGCGGAGGAACCCGACGCCTAAAGCCGGCAGGAATCTTCCCGCCGCTATTGCGGTGGGCCTTGGCATGCTCGTGTTTGTCCTCGGCGGACTGCTGTTCCTTCCGCTGGGGTTCGTGCTCATCGTCACCGCCTTCGCGGTCTTTGGTGTCTGGGAAGTCTTCCGGGCGCTGGAAACCACCGGCACCAGGCTGCCGATTGTCCCGGTAATGACCGGCACCGTTGCGATGCCGGCCGCCGCCTACTTCGGCGGCACCGAAAGCCTCCTGTTCGCGATGCTGCTCAGCAGCGTTGCGGCGCTGATCTGGCGGTCCCTGGAAGGCGCTGCCGGATCCGCGCGCAGCATCTTCGCCGGTGTCTTCACCCTGTCCTGGATCCCGTTCCTGATCAGCTTCGCCGTGTTGCCGCTGCACACCTTCGTGGGGGAGACGCCGATGGGGCGGTGGCCCGACGGCGCTGTTCCCCCCGGAGCGTGGCAGATCGCCACCCTCCTGCTGCTGGTGGTCGCCAACGACACCTTCGGGTACCTCGTCGGGGCCTCGCTGGGCAAGCACCCGATGGCGCCGAAAATCAGTCCCAAAAAGAGCTGGGAAGGCTTCGCCGGATCCATTGGCGGTGCCACGGTGGTCGGAGTCCTCGCCGCCATCTTCCTGCTCGACAAACCCTGGTGGGTCGGTGTCGCCCTGGCCGTGGGTATGGTGGCCGCGGCCACCGCCGGAGACCTCTCCGAATCCATGGTGAAGCGCGAACTCGGGATCAAGGACATGAGCAGCATCCTGCCCGGCCACGGCGGGGTCATGGACAGGCTGGACTCGATCGTCTTTGCGTGTCCGGCGGCATTCATCCTCTACTCCGTCTTTTCCGGCGCGTAAGGCAGCCCCTGTTTCACCCACCGGCCCCTACAATGGTGCCGGGCAAACCAGCCGAACGGCATTGAAGGAAACAAAAGTTACAGTGGACATTCAACGGCAGATTCCTGCTTCCTTTGACCGCGTGCAGCGGAACCAGTACGGCTACAACGCCAAACAGGTCGACCAGTTCATGCAGCGCGCACGGGTGTCATTTGAAACGCCCCAGTCGGCCGCCCGGCAGGTCAAGAGCGGGGATGTCAGGGCGGTCTCCTTTGACCCCGTCAAGGGCGGCTACGCAGCGGCCGGCGTGGACGCGGCCCTGGACCGGCTGGAGGACGCCCTGGCCATGCGGGAACGCGATGAACTCGTGGCCGAACGCGGCGAGGAAGCCTGGCTCCGCGAAATCGGCCGGATCGCCGGACTGCTCCGCGGCCGACTGCACCGCCCCGACGGTGAGCGCTTCCGGCGCCCCGCCAAGGCTAAGGCCCGCAGCTACAACACCACTGACGTGGACGACCTCTGCCACGACCTGATCGGATACCTCGAACAGGACAAGCCTCTGAGTGTGGACAACGTCCGCCGCGCTGTCTTCCGTCCCGCCGTCGGCCGGGACGGCTACGAGGAAAACCAGGTGGACGCCTTCCTGGACCGGGTCGTCGAACTTATGGCCGCCATCGACTGAGCGTTCTCAGCGCTCAGTGACCAGCGGCCGCTCCGGAGTGTGCAGCCGCGTCATGAGACGGGTGATGCCCCGCGGCACACGGGTCCTGGTGGCCCGCGACACCAGGACCATAACGGCAAACGCCGCCGGCACCGTCCAGGCGGCGGGCTGCGCCAGCCATGGCGGGGACCCGCCGGCACCCAGCACGGCCCCTCCCACCATGGCCCCGCCGCACAGCACGGCTCCCGTCGCCATTCCGGCGATCGCCCCGGTGTCGGTCAGCCCGCGCCACCAGATGCCCAGCAGGAGCACCGGGCACAGCGTGGAGGCGGTGAACGCAAACACCATCCCCACGCTGCCTGCCAGCGCGAGCGAACCCGTCATGGACGCCAGGCCCAGCGGGACCAGTGCCGAAATCACGGCCGCCCGGCGGAAGCCCTTGACGCTGCCGCCGAATAGGTCCTGGCTGATCACACCGGCGAGCGAGACCACCAGCCCGGAGGTCGTGGACAAGAACGCGGCAAACGCCCCGGCCACCACCAGGGCGGACAGCAGATCCCCGGCCATCCCGCCCACCAGCTCTCCGGGCAGCAGCAGCACCAGCGCGTCGGACTGTCCGCTCTGCGCCAGTTCAGGGGCGAACATCCGGCCGATCAGCCCGTACGCCGTCGGGAACAGGTAGAAGACCGACAACAGCCCAAGGACTATCAGGGTGGTCCGGCGGGCCGACTGCCCGTCCGGGTTCGTGTAGAAGCGCACCAGCACGTGCGGCAGCCCGAGCGTCCCGAACAGCAGCGCCACCAGCAGGGAAATATTCTGGTACATCCCCGCCGGAGCCGCGCCCGTCGGGTTCACGTACGCTTCCGCCTCGGCGGGCGTTCCGGCGTCCGCCAGCACGAAGGCGATGAAGAGGATCGGCACCGCCAGCGCCGTCAGTTTCAGCCAGTACTGGAACGCCTGGACAAAGGTAATGGACCGCATTCCGCCCGCCACCACCGTGACGCACACGACGGCGACCACGGCCACCATCCCCACCCACGCCGGCAGCCCGGTGGTGATCCGGATGGCCAGCGCCGCGCCGTGGAGTTGCGGGACGATATACAGCCACCCGACCATCACGACGACGACGCTCGTGACGCTGCGGACCACCCGGGAGTCGAGCCGCGCCTCGGTGAAGTCGGGAATTGTGTAGGCGCCGGAGCGGCGGAGCGGCGCGGCGACGAAGAGCAGCAGCATCAGGTAGCCGGCGGTGTACCCCACCGGAAACCACAGGGCGTCAGTGCCGGAGAGCAGGATCAGCCCGGCGACGCCGAGGAAGCTCGCCGCCGAGAGGTATTCGCCGCCGATCGCGGAGGCATTCCACCAGGGCCGGACGGTCCGTGACGCCACGTAGAAATCCCCGGTGGTGCGCGAGATCCGCAGCCCGTAAAAACCGATGACGGCCGTGGCGAGCGAGACGGCGGCGAACGCCGCAATGCCGACGACCGGGTTCACTCTCGCCTCACTTGTCCCCGACGAGATCCCGGTAGCGGGCCTCGTTCCGGGCCGCCGTCCGGATGTACAGCCAGGCGCTGAGCCCGATCACCGGATAGATGCCGGCGCCCAGCAGCACCCAGTCGAACGGCAGGCCCACAATCGTTGACTCCGCCAGCCCGGGGACCAGCCCCAGCATGAGCGGGAACGCGACCAGGATTAGCAGGAATCCTGCGGCCACCACCACGGCCAGCCGCAGCTGGGAACGGATCAACGAGCGGACGAACACCTGGCCGGCGTCGGATTCCTCGGCGGCGTCGCGCGAATCGGCCGCCGACCGCGCGTCGGGCAGCGCGCCGCTCTCCGGGGTGATGCTGCGGGGGGCGGTGACGCGGACGCGGGTCATGCCTGCGGCCGGATCCGGGTCGCCTCGAGCTTTTCCCGCACGGAGGGCAGGTGCCGCCGGCTGATGGGCAGCTCGGCCCCCGCCACCGTGACGCTGGGCCGGGCGGCGGCTAGCTTCATGTGGCTGACATGGTTCAGCGCGATGAGGTAGGACCGGTGGATCCGCAGGAACCCCGCTTCGGCCCACTGCTGCTCCAGATCGGCCAGCGGGACCCGGATGAGGTAGCTTGCGTCCGCGGTGTGCAGCCGGGCGTAGTCGCCCTGGGCCTGGACATACGTGACGTCTTCGCGGCGGATCATCTTGGTGGTGCCGCCGAGGTCCACGGTGATCATTTCCGGCCGCGGGGCGCCGTCCTTGAGCAGCTCGCTGATCCTGCCGATCGACTTCGCCAGCCGCTCGGCGCGGACGGGTTTCAGCAGATAGTCCACGGCGGCCAGGTCGAATGCTTCCAGTGCGCAGTCCTCATCGGCAGTGACGAACACGACCGCGGGCGGCTTGCTGCTCCGCGCGATGACGCGGGCGATGTCCAGGCCGGAAAGTGCGGGCATATGGATGTCGAGGAACACGGCGTCGACCTCCTCTGCCTCGAGGGCACGCAGGGCTTCGGCCCCGGAGGACGCGCGGTGGATGGTGCCGATCCGGTCATCGCGGCCGAGCAGGAAGGCCAGTTCCTCCACGGCGGGCAGCTCGTCGTCGGCGACGAGGACGTTAATCATGGTCCAAGACTAACGCCGGAGGCGTAGGGCCCCTATCAGGCATCGTGGCGGGGCTGCGATTTGGGCACGCGCATGGTGATCAGGGTGCCTTCCCCGGGCGCCGTCTCGATGACCAGCCCGTGGTCGTCGCCGTAGACCTGGCGCAACCGGGCATCGACGTTGCGCAGCCCGACATGCTCGCCGTCGCTGTGCCCGGCGAGGACAGACCGCAGCTGTTCCGGGTCCATGCCCACGCCGTCGTCCTCGATGGTCACCTCGGCGAAGGCGCCGGAATCGTTGGCCGTGATGGAGATATGGCCGGGGCCTTCCTTGGCCTCGAGGCCGTGCCGGACCGCGTTTTCCACCAGCGGCTGCAGGCTCAGGAAGGGGATCACGGTACTGAGCACCTCGGGGGCGATCCGCAGGCTCACCTGCACACGGTCGCCGAACCGCGCCCGTTCCAGCAGCAGGTAGCGGTCGATGCAGCGCAGTTCCTCGGCGAGGGTGGTGAAGTCCCCGTGCCGGCGGAAGGAATAGCGGGTGAAGTCGGCGAACTCCACCACCAGCTCCCGGGCCCGGACCGGATCCGTGTTGATGAAGGACGCGATCGCGTTCAGCGAGTTGTAGATGAAGTGCGGGCTGATCTGGGCCCGGAGCGCACGCACCTCGGCCTCCATCAGCAGCGTGCGGGACGCGTCGAGTTCGGCCAGTTCCACCTGCGTCGCCACCCAGTCGGCCACTTCGCTGGTGGCCCGGACCAGCCCGGCCCCGGCCGCCGGGGCGAAGGCCGCCACGACGCCGACCACCCGGGTGCCGGCCCTGATCGGGGCGATTACCGCGGCGCGTTCCACGTCCGCGCGGGTCGCCGCGGCGCCCTTGCCCTGGGCGAGTTCCTGCACTTCGCCGGCCGGGATCACGGCGGTATGGCCGCCGTCGAGCACTCCGGCCGCGAGCTCCATCAGCAGCGGTTTGAGCTCCTCGCCGGCACCGTCCCAGGCCAGCACACCATTGGTATCCGTAATCGCCAGCGCGTCGCAGCCCAGCAGGCTGCGCAGCTGCCGGCTGGCCTTGGCGGCACCGGCAGGATTCAGGCCCGTCCGCAGGTGCTGGCCGGCGCGCGACGCCGCGTGCAGGGTCTTGTAAGTGGCCCGTTCGGCGTCGGTGCCAAGCTCCCGGAAGGAGCGGAGCACCTTGAGTCCCACGGCGACGACGACGGCGATCGCCGCCGCGATCACGGCGACAGCGGCGGCGATGAACAGGGGAGAGTCGGGCATGGGCCCAGCGTATCGCGGCACCTGCCGGGCAGGGGCCTTACGGGGCGCCGGACGGTGCTGGAGGCACCGCTGAACGCAGCATCCCGACCGTTGAGCGACGCAGGGCCGGGCGGATATGGCTGTTGGCCGCGTCACGGGAGACAGTGATTGTAGTCACATTGGCCGGAGGGCTGTTCGGAGCAGGCCAAGGCAGCCGGTGTGGACTCAAAAGTCTCAATGAGGAGGAACGATGGGTCACGAAGCCCAAGAAACGGACGCTACGGCGGCCGTGGACTTCAAGGAAGTCCAGTCGACGCCGCGGTTCCAGGAACTGCGCAAGCGTCACCGCAGGTTTGTCTTTCCGATGGCCATTGCATTCCTGCTCTGGTACTTCGCTTATGTCCTGCTGGCCGACTACGCGGTGGAGTTCATGTCCATCAAGGTCTGGGGCAACATCAACGTCGGCCTGATCATGGGCCTGGCTCAGTTCGTGACCACGTTCGCCATCACCGGCTGGTACGTCAGCTACTCGAACCGGAAGCTTGACCCGATCGCAGCGGAAATCCGCCACGAAATCGAGGGCCACGAATTCGACAAGCACGGCAACCAGATCAGTGGGGTTCAAAAATGACGTTTATGGTTCCCGCAGTAATCGTTGCGGATCTCAAGGAAACCACGCTGCTGAACATGGGCATCTTCGCCCTGTTCGTGGCGATCACGATGATCATCGTGGTCAAGGCAAGCAAAAACAACAAGACGGCCGCCGACTACTACGCCGCCGGACGGTCCTTCACCGGATCTCAGAACGGCACCGCCATCGCAGGCGACTACCTCTCGGCGGCCTCGTTCCTGGGGATCACCGGCGCCATCGCCATCAACGGCTACGACGGCTTTATGTACTCCATCGGCTTCCTGGTCGCCTGGCTCGTCGCCCTGCTGCTCGTGGCCGAACTGCTGCGCAACACCGGCAAGTTCACCATGGCCGATGTTCTCTCCTTCCGGCTCAAGCAGCGCCCCGTGCGCATCGCGGCGGCCATCTCCACCCTCGTGGTCTGCTTCTTCTACCTCCTGGCCCAGATGGCCGGAGCGGGCACCCTGATCTCCCTGCTCCTGGGCATCAGCGACTGGGGCGGACAAGCGCTGGTCATCATCGTCGTCGGCGCCCTGATGATCATGTATGTACTGATCGGCGGCATGAAGGGCACCACCTGGGTCCAGATCATCAAGGCCGTGCTTCTGATTGCGGGAGCAGCCGTGATGACCCTCTGGGTCCTCGCCATCTACGGCTTCAACCTTTCCTCCCTGCTGGGAGGCGCGGTGGAAGCCTCGGGCAACCAGAACCTCCTTAACCCGGGCCTGCAGTACGGCAAGACTGAAACCTCCAAGATCGACTTCATGTCCCTGGCCCTGGCCCTCGTGCTTGGCACCGCGGCACTGCCCCACGTCCTGATGCGCTTCTACACGGTTCCGACCGCCAAAGAAGCCCGCAAGTCCGTGGTCTGGTCCATCTGGCTGATCGGCCTGTTCTACCTGTTCACCCTGGTCCTGGGCTTCGGTGCCGCGGCGCTGGTTGGCGCTGAAACGATCAAGGGTGCCCCGGGCGGCGTCAACTCCGCCGCACCGCTGCTGGCGTTCCACCTTGGTGGGCCGCTGCTGCTCGGCTTCATTTCGGCGGTGGCCTTCGCCACCATCCTGGCAGTCGTCGCCGGACTGACAATCACCGCGGCGGCATCGTTCGCCCACGACATCTATGCCAGCGTTATTGCCAAGGGCAAGGCCGACGCCGCCACCGAGGTCAAGGTGGCGCGGCGCACCGTGGTCGTCATCGGCCTGCTGGCCATCGTCGGCGGCATCTTCGCCAACGGCCAGAACGTGGCGTTCCTGGTGGCGCTTGCCTTCGCGGTGGCGGCCTCGGCCAACCTGCCCACCATCCTGTACTCGCTGTTCTGGCGCAAGTTCACCACCCAGGGCGCCATCTGGAGCATGTACGGCGGGCTCGGCTCCGCGATCATCCTGATCGCGCTGTCCCCGGTGGTCTCGGGTGCCAAGACGTCCATGATCCCGGGCGCCAACTTCGCGATCTTCCCGCTCAGCAACCCCGGCATCGTCTCCATCCCGCTCGCGTTCTTCCTGGGCTGGCTCGGTTCGGTGCTGGACAAGAAGCTGGAAGACACCACCAAGCAGGCCGAAATGGAAGTCCGCTCCCTCACGGGTGTCGGCGCCGAAAAGGCCACCGACCACTAAGCATCAACCGCTGGTGATCCACACCGGCTGACAAACGGCAGGAGCCCCTGTGCAACCGCACGGGGGCTCCTGCCGTTCTGGTGTCCGGGGACCCTCAGCCCTCGGCGGAGCCGCGTTCGAGCAGCGGCTGGATCCGGAACGGGATCAGTTCACCCATGGCCAGGGCGGTGTCCGTCCGGTCCACGCCGTCGCAGGCCAGGATCTTGCCGTTGATCCGGAACAGATCCTCGGCGTCGAGCGCCACCACCCGGAGCAGCAGGTCCGCAGATCCGGTCAGGCCGTAGCCCTCCAGGATCTCCGGAATGTCGGCCAGTTCCACCGCCAGTGTGCCGAGTTTCTGCTGCTGGACGTGCACCGAGATGAATGCCATCAGCGGGTAGCCCAGCGAGACCGGATTGATGCGGCGCTCAAAGGAAAGGAAGACGTGTTTTTTCTCCAGCTGGGCCATCCGGGCCTGCACGGTATTCCGCGACAAACCCAGCTTCTGGGCCAGCGCCACTACGGTCCGTCGTGGGTCCCTGGCCATGGCTGAAAGCAGGCGGGTGTCAGTGCCATCCAAGGGTTGCATAATGCGCAAGATTAGCACGGTGGCTGGCTGCCAGACAGTGCAGAATGCTCAATTTATTCGTAGGTGGTTGTACCCAATGGGCATTGTGAGTAGGGTCACAACTATCCGGGGCAACGGCGCCCGGACGGCCGGCGCGCACCGGGATCACGAGTCCCGCGGGCACCGGTCAGACGACGTCAGAAGGTGCGTACAACTGTGTTTACCGACGACGCGGGCAAGGGCGGCATTTCCGCCGGGGGCCCCGGGAACAGTGCAGAATCAAACAGGCGGACGGGCGGGGATCTCGTCCAGCTCATCACCCCCGGGGGTGAACGCGTAAGCCATCCAGAATTCGATCCCTGGGTCCAGGACGTCAGTGACGAACAGCTTGGCGCGCTCTACGAAGACATGGTGGTGATCCGGCGGATCGATGCCGAGGCCACCGCCCTGCAGCGCCAGGGTGAACTCGCCCTCTGGCCGCCGCTGCTGGGCCAGGAGGCCTCCCAGATCGGCTCGGCCCGGGCCCTGCGTGACGACGACTTCGTTTTCCCCAGTTACCGCGACAACGGTGTGGCCTACTGCCGCGGGGTGAGTCCCGAGGACATCGTCAAGGCCTGGCGGGGCAACGCCCTGGCCGGCTGGGACCCCTACACGGTCAACGTCGCAACCCAGCAGATCATCATCGGCGCGCAGACCCTGCACGCCACCGGCTATGCCATGGGAATCCAGAACGACGGCGCCGATTCGGTCGCTGTGGCCTACTTCGGCGACGGTGCCACCAGCGAGGGCGACGTCAACGAGGCCCTGGTATTCGCCGCCAGCTTCCAGTCCCCGGTGGTCTTCTTCTGCCAGAACAACCACTGGGCAATCTCCGAGCCCGTCCGGCTGCAGTCGCACATCCAGATCGCGGACCGCGCGGCCGGCTTCGGTATCCCCAGCATGCGGGTGGACGGCAACGACGTCCTGGCCGTGATGGCGGCCACCCGGATCGCCATCGACCGTGCACGCCATGGCGGCGGCCCCACCTTCATCGAGTCCGTCACCTATCGGATGGGCCCGCACACCACTGCGGACGATCCCACCCGCTACCGCGACGCGAACGAACTCGAGGACTGGGCCGCCAAGGACCCGATCGCCCGGCTGAAGTCCCTACTGGACCGTAAGGGACTGCTCACCGACGAGCTCGAAACCGCCGTCGCCGCCAAAGCGGACGCCGTCGCCAAGGCGCTGCGGACCGGCACCATCAACATGCCCGAGCCGCAGCCGCTGGACATCTTCAAACACGTCTACAGCACGCCGCATTCCCCGCTGGACCGCCAGCAGGACCACTATTCCCGTTACCTGGCTTCCTTCGGCGATCCCGCAGAAGCCGCTACTGAAGAAGGTGCACGCTGATGACGCAGATGACCTTTGCCCGAGCCATCAATTCGGGCCTGCGCAAGTCCCTCGAAAACGATCCCAAGGTGATCCTGATGGGCGAGGACATCGGCGCCCTCGGCGGCGTCTTCCGCGTCACGGACGGCCTGCAGAAGGACTTCGGCAAGCACCGCGTCGTGGACACCCCGCTGGCCGAGTCCGGCATCATGGGCACCGCCGTCGGCCTGGCCTACCGCGGGTACCGCCCGGTGGTGGAGATCCAGTTCGACGGTTTCATCTACCCGGCGTTCGACCAGATCGTCAGCCAGGTCGCCAAGATGCACTACCGCACCCAGGGTGCGGTCAAGATGCCCATCACCATCCGTGTGCCCTTCGGCGGCGGCATCGGTTCCCCGGAGCACCACTCCGAGTCACCGGAGGCGTACTTCACCCACACCTCGGGTCTGCGCGTGATCAGCGTCTCCAACCCGCAGGACGCCTTCACCATGATCCAGCAAGCCATCGCCTCGGATGATCCGGTGCTCTACTTCGAACCCAAGCGCCGCTACCACGACAAGGGCGAGGTGGACGAGACCCTGGACCTCAGCGCTGCCCTGTCGATGGAGAAGGCCCGCGTCGTCACCGAAGGCACGGACGTGACGCTCGTGGCCTACGGCCCGCTCGTCAAGACGGCCAAAGACGCCGCGCTCGCCGCCGCCGACGAAGGCGTCTCGGTTGAGGTCATCGACCTGCGCTCGCTCGCCCCGCTGGACTTCGCGACCCTGGAGGCCTCGGTCCTGAAAACCGGCCGGCTCGTCATCACGCACGAAGCCTCCCAGACCGGCGGCATCGGCGCCGAAGTGGCCGCCGGCATCACCGAACGCTGCTTCTACCACCTTGAGGCTGCCCCGGTCAGGGTCACCGGCTTCGACGTCCCGTACCCGTACTCAAAGCTTGAAATGCACCACCTCCCGGGCCTGGACCGTATCCTGGACGGCGTCGACCGCGCCCTGGGCCGCCCCAACTCCCTGAGCGGGCTGGAAGGATGAGCGCCACCATGATCAAGGAATTCAGGCTGCCGGACCTCGGTGAAGGTCTGACTGAATCGGAAATTGTCGCCTGGAAGGTCGCGGTGGGGGATACCGTCACGCTGAACCAGATCATCGCTGAGGTGGAAACGGCCAAGGCCGTCGTCGAGCTTCCTTCGCCGTTCGCCGGTGTGGTCGCGGCGCTGCACGAACAGCCCGGCACCGTCGTGGAGGTGGGCAAGCCGATCGTCTCCTTCGAGGTGGAGGGCGACGACGGCGGTCCCGCCGGCGGCTCCGGAACCGCCGGAGGTGGGGGTGCAGAGGCGCCCGCCAAACGCGAACCGAACCTCGTCGGGTACGGCGCGGTCCTCGAGAATTCCGGCCGCCCGGCCCGCCGCGCCCGCACCTTCGCTGCCCCAGCCGCTGCAACCGCGCCGGCGCCGGCGGCTGAGCGCGTCGACACCGCCCCGGTGGTACCGGTGGCTGAGCCGGTGGCCGCCCCGGTGGTTCCGGAGACCGGGCGGGCTGAGAGCCTGCCTGCGTCCCACACCGGGGAACGCCCGCGGTCCACACCGCCCGTGCGCAAGCTTGCCAAAGATCTCGGCGTCGACCTCGCCCAGGTCACCGGCACCGGGGAGTTCGGGCTCATCACCCGTGACGACGTCCGCAACTTTGTCGGCGGGGGAGACCTCCCGGTCGCACCCCGGGACCTGGCCGGTGTCTCCGCCCCGGGCCCGGCGCCGGCGCAGGGTGAGCGGGAAACCCGGACACCGATCAAGGGCGTGCGCAAGTTCACCGCCGCCGCCATGGTCTCCAGCGCGTTCACCGCGCCGCACGTCACGGAGTTCCTGACCATTGACGTGACTCCCACCATGGAGCTGCTGGCGAAGCTGAAGGCCAGCCGCGCGTTTGCCGGCTACAAGCTCACGCCGCTGACCCTGGTGTCCAAAGCCGTGCTCATCGCGCTGAAGAACCATCCCACGCTCAACACCCGCTGGGATGAGGCCAGGCAGGAGATCGTCCAGTACAACTACGTGAACCTGGGCATCGCGGCCGCTACCCCTCGCGGCCTGACCGTGCCGAACATCAAGGACGCGGACCGGATGTCCCTGCTGGAGCTCTCCACGGCGCTGACCGAGCTGACGGACACGGCGCGCGCGGGCAAGACCGCTCCGGCGGAGCTCTCCGGGGGCACCATCTCGATCACGAACATCGGCGTCTTCGGCATCGATGCCGGCACTCCCATCCTGAACCCGGGCGAGGCAGCCATCCTGGCCCTCGGCGCCGTACGGAAGATGCCCTGGGAGTACCAGGACGAGGTGGCCCTGCGCCAGGTCATGACGCTCAGCCTGTCCTTCGACCACCGCCTGGTCGACGGCGAGCAAGGCTCACGCTTCCTGCAGGACCTCGGCGCCATGCTGTCCGATCCGGGCATGGCCCTGGCCATGGTCTAGCGGCCCCCGCGCTTACGGCTGCCGGCTGCACACTCTTGAGGGAGCAGCCGGCAGCCTTTTTGTGTGGCGGGAGAGCTGGCTAGCCGAGTGGTTCGGGGACGGCCGGCGCCATCAGGGCCGCCAAAGCCATGCTCTGCAGCAGCGGCCGGGCCCGTTTGACCGCAATCCGCCGCCCATGGCTGCGCACCGAGTGCGGGGTGGAGTTGATCAGGCCGAAGGTGGCATGGGCGCGCATCCGGAGTTCGGCATCATCGGTTCCGGGGTGCAGCCCGGCCAGGACCTCGACCCAGAGCTCCACATAGTTCCTCTGCAGCGTGCGGACCTCGGCCTGGTCCTCGTCGGCAAGGTTGCTGAAGTCCTGGTCCTGCACCCGGATGACGTCGGGGTTGCTGAGCGCGAAATCCACGTGGAACTCCACCAGCCGGTGCAGCGCAACGGCGGCGCCGTCGGAATCGGCGATCACGCCCCGGCCGCCGTCGAGCAGCTCCTGGCTGACGCTCAGCAGCAACGCCCCGAGGACCGCCTGCTTTCCGGCGAAATGCCGGTAGACCGCCGGCCCGCTGACACCGGCCTCGGCGCCGAGGTCCTCGAGGGAGACGCGGTTGAACCCGTCGGCGGCGAACAGCGCGGCCGCCGAGGACAGCAGCGCCTGCCGGCGGTTCTCCTTGGCCTGGCTGCGCAGGGTGGTTGGCGGCAGCGCCGCGGCAGGCAGGGGAGCAGAGGCCAGGGTTGCATTAGGCAGGGCTGCCGAAGGCTGGGTGCCGATCTGGCCCGTCTCGCTGGGTTCGCTCACCGGCACATCCTTCGTCTCACTTATTTGGTGGCTCATCTGGCGCCGTGTTGGACATCACAGTTAATAGAGACTAACCTAAATCTCAGTTATGCGGTACTAACCGAAATGGCTGGAACGGGCGCACTGCAGGTCCCCAGCATGAAGGCCGAGAACGGAAGCAGTCAATGGAGACAATCGCCAGCCAGGTGGACGCCACCAGCGCCGCCTTCGCCGCGAACCGCGAGGCCCAGCTGGGGCTGGCCCGCGAGCTGAGGGAACGACTCGCCACGGCCGCGCTCGGCGGGCCGGAGAAGTCCCGGGAACGCCACGTGGCCCGCGGCAAACTACTGCCCCGCGAACGCATCAACCAGCTGCTGGATGAAGGCAGCCCGTTCCTCGAAATCGCCCCGCTCGCCGCCAACGGCATGTACAACGACGACTCGCCCGGCGCCGGTGTCATTGCCGGGATCGGGCTGGTCCACGGCCGCCAGGTGCTGGTCATCTCCAACGACGCCACCGTCAAGGGCGGCACCTACTACCCGATGACGGTGAAGAAGCACCTCCGGGCGCAGGAAATCGCCCTGGAGAACCGGCTGCCCTGCATCTACCTCGTGGACTCGGGCGGGGCGTTCCTGCCCAAGCAGGACGAGGTCTTCCCGGACAAGGAACACTTCGGCCGGATCTTCTTCAACCAGGCCAAGATGTCCGCGGCCCGGATTCCGCAGATCGCCTCCGTGATGGGATCGTGCACCGCCGGCGGCGCCTACGTCCCCGCGATGAGCGATGAGACCGTGATTGTCCGCAACCAGGGCACGATCTTCCTGGGCGGGCCGCCGCTCGTGAAGGCGGCGATCGGCGAGATCGTCACGGCCGAGGAACTCGGCGGCGGTGACGTGCACGCCAAGATTTCCGGGGTCACCGACCACCTGGCCGAGAACGATGAGCATGCCCTCCAGATCGTCCGCGACATCGTCTCCACGCTGCCCCGCCCGGCCGCACCCGCCTGGGACATTGACACCGCCGTCGAACCTCTGGCGGATCCGGGGGAGCTGTACGGCGCCGTCCCCACCGACGTCAACGCCCAGTACGATGTCCGCGAGGTTATCGCCCGGCTGGTGGACGGCAGCCGCTTCCACGAATTCAAGAAGAACTACGGCACCACCCTCGTCACCGGTTTCGCGAAGCTGCACGGCCACCCCGTCGGGATCGTCGCGAACAACGGGGTGCTCTTCAGCGAGTCCTCGCTCAAGGGAGCCCACTTCATCGAGCTCTGCGACCAGCGCGGTATCCCGCTGGTCTTCCTGCAGAACCTCTCCGGTTTTATGGTCGGCAAGGACTACGAGCAGGGCGGGATCGCCAAGAACGGCGCCAAGATGGTCACCGCGGTCGCCACCGCACGCGTACCGAAGCTGACTGTCGTCATCGGCGGGTCCTTCGGCGCCGGCAACTACTCCATGTGCGGGCGGGCCTACTCGCCGCGTTTCCTCTGGATGTGGCCGGCCAGCCGGATCTCGGTAATGGGCGGCAACCAGGCCTCAGGCGTGCTCGCGACGGTGAAGCGGGACCAGTACGAGGCCCGCGGTGAGGAATGGTCCGCCGCTGACGAGGAAGCATTCAAGGCCCCGATCAAGCAGCAGTACGAGGACCAGGGCAGCCCCTACTACTCCACCGCCCGTCTCTGGGATGACGGCGTGATCGACCCAGCGGACACCCGCACCGTCCTGGGACTGGCGCTCGACGTCGTCTCCCGCACCCCGCTGCCGGAGACCTCCTTCGGCCTTTTCCGGATGTGAGCCAGCCATGACTCTTTCTTCGCCGACTAAAACTTCCCTGAAGCCCCTCTTCGGCACTGTGCTCGTCGCCAACCGCGGCGAGATCGCGTGCCGTGTGATCCGAACCCTGCGGGCGCTGGGCATCCGCTCGGTCGCCGTGTATTCCGACGCCGACGCCGGAGCCCGGCACGTGCGCGAGGCCGACCTCGCCGTGCGGATCGGCCCGGCCGCCGCGGCCGAGAGCTACCTCAGGATCGAGGCAATCATCCAGGCCTGCCGCGACACCGGCGCCGACGCCGTGCACCCGGGCTACGGGTTCCTGAGCGAGAACGTGGACTTCGCCCGCGCCCTGGAAAAAGCGGAGATCACCTTCATTGGCCCCGGCGTTGAATCCCTCAACGTCATGGGTGACAAGATCCGCTCCAAGAACCACGTCACCGGCTACGGTGTTCCGGTGGTCCCGGGCATCGCCGAACCCGGCATGACGGACGCGCAGCTCATCGAGGCCGCGGCCGGCGTCGGTTACCCGCTGCTGATCAAGCCCTCCGCCGGCGGCGGCGGGAAGGGCATGCACATCGTCGAACGCCCCGAGGACCTGGCAGCCACCCTGGTTACTGCCCGCCGGGTCGCGGCCAGCGCCTTCGGCGACGACACCCTCTTTCTGGAGCGCCTCGTCCTGACCCCGCGGCACATCGAGGTCCAGGTCCTCGCGGACAACCACGGCAACGTGATTCACCTCGGGGAGCGCGAGTGCTCGCTGCAGCGCCGGCACCAAAAAGTCATCGAGGAAGCCCCGTCCCCGCTCCTGGAATCCCTGCCCGACGGCGCGGAAATCCGGGCCCGTCTCGGCGAGGCCGCCTGCAACGCCGCCCGCAGCGTCAACTACAGCGGCGCCGGCACCGTGGAGTTCCTCGTCTCCGACAACGCCCCGGACGAGTTCTTCTTTATGGAAATGAACACCCGGCTGCAGGTCGAACACCCGGTCACCGAGATGGTCACCGGCGTCGACCTGGTCGAATGGCAGGTCCGGATCGCCGCCGGCGAGGAACTCACCGTCCGCCAGGACGACGTCGTGCTCACCGGACACTCGGTGGAGGCGCGCGTCTACGCCGAGGTCCCGGAGAACAACTTCCTGCCGTCCACCGGACATGTCCTCCTGCTGGACGAGCTGCCCGGCCCCGCACCACGGCCAAGCGCCCCCGAGCGGACCGAGGTCCCGGCCGGCCAAGGCCGCATCCGGGTGGACTCGGCCCTCGTGGAAGGCCTCGAGATCTCGTCGAGCTATGACCCGATGATCTCCAAGGTCATCGCGTGGGGTGAGGACCGCACCGCGGCCCTGGACACCTTGGACGAGGCGCTCGCCGGGTACACCGCACTGGGTATCGACACCAACGTCGAATACCTGCGCCTGCTGATCAACGATGCCGACGTCCGGGCCGGGCGGCTCGATACCGGCCTGATCGAGCGGAAGATGCCCGATTTCGGCTTCCGGCGTGTGGACGACTTCGAACTGGTCGCCGCCGCTGTATATGCCCTGGCCATGGAGAAGCACAACACGGCCGCCGTTGACGGACCGTGGCGGCGGCGGGACGGCTGGCGTCTCGGCGCTCAGGCTCCACGAATGGTCAGTCTGGGAACACCAGGCGGCGGCGTCGCCTCCGTTTACGTTCACGGCAGCGCAACCTCGGCTGAACTGACCGTGGCGGTCGGCGACGGCCCGCAACGCCGGGCGTCCCTGCAGTTCCGCCGGCGCAACGACATGGTGCTGACCGTGGACGGTACGGCCCGGGCCTACCGCCTTGCCCCGGTCTACGCCGGACCGGTCACGCCGACCCGGGACAACCCGACGCCGGGGGTCCCCACCGAACTCTTCCTCGGCAACGAGGGCTGGTCCTGCAAGCTCGATGTGCTGACCCGCGAGACCCGGCTGGCCCGGGTGCTGGCAGCCATCGACCGCGAGGAGGGCGCTGCCGACCCGGCGGTGCGCTCACCGATGCCCGGCACCGTCGTCTCCGTCTCCGTCAGCAACGGCGACACCGTGGAGGCCGGCCAAGTGCTGCTCTCCGTTGAGGCTATGAAGATGGAACACCAGCTGGTGGCGCCGCTGGACGGGACCGTGCACATCAGCATCAGCTCCGGTGACCTGGTGAAGGCGGACCAGGTCCTCGCGACCATCCACCCCGCCGTGCCGGTCGAACCGTCGAAAGCCGAAGACACCGTCGAGGAAGCCGCCATCGCCATGGGCGCGGCGGAGTAACACCCAGCAGCTTCAGCACCACTTCACCGACAAGCACCACAGACAAAGGAGTCACCATGCCGGATTTTGAACTCAGCGAGGATTACCAGGACCTCAGCGACACGGTCCGCGAATTCGCCGACCAGGTGGTGGCCCCGGTGTCCGCCAAGCACGACGAGGAGCACAGCTTCCCCTACGAGGTCGTCTCCCAGATGGCGGACATGGGCCTGTTCGGACTGCCGTTCCCGGAGGAATTCGGCGGCATGGGCGGCGACTACTTCGCCCTGGCCCTCGCCCTGGAACAGCTTGGACGCGTGGACCAGTCCGTCGCCATCACCCTGGAGGCCGGAGTCTCCCTCGGCGCCATGCCGATCCACCGTTTCGGCAACGCCGCCCAGAAGGAGGAGTGGCTGCCGCTGCTCGCCTCCGGCAAGGCGCTCGCAGGCTTCGGCCTGACCGAGCCGGAAGCGGGATCGGACGCCGGCGGCACCAAGACCACCGCCAAGCTCGGCGGCGGCGAGTGGGTGATCAACGGCAACAAGGAATTCATCACCAACTCCGGCACCGACATCACCCGCCTCGTCACCGTCACCGCGGTGACCGGCCAGCAGGAGCGTCCGGACGGCAGCATCAAGAAGGAAATCTCCACCATCCTGGTGCCCACCGATACGCCCGGCTTCAAGGCCGAGAAGGCCTACAACAAGGTCGGCTGGAACGCCTCGGACACGCACCCGCTGACGCTCGACAACGTCCACGTCCCCGAGGCAAACCTGCTTGGGGCCCAGGGCCGCGGCTACGCCAACTTCCTCTCCATCCTCGACGAGGGCCGGATCGCGATCGCGGCGCTGGCCGTCGGCGCGGCCCAGGGCTGCGTGGACCAGTCGGTGAAATATGCCAAGGAGCGCAGCGCGTTCGGGCAGAACATCGGCAAGTACCAGGCCATCGCGTTCAAGATCGCCCGGATGGAAGCCCGGGCCCACACCGCCCGCCTGGCCTACTACGACGCGGCGGCACGGATGCTCGCCGGAAAGCCGTTCAAGACGCAGGCGGCCATCGCTAAGATGGTCGCAGGCGAGGCAGCCATGGACAACGCGCGGGACGCCACCCAGGTGTTCGGCGGCTATGGCTTCATCAACGAATTCACCGTGGCACGGCACTACCGCGACTCCAAGATCCTTGAAGTCGGCGAGGGCACCACGGAGGTCCAGCTGATGCTGATCGCCCGCGAACTGGGGCTCTGACCGGCCCGCTGGCCGCAACCGTCGAGACAAGGATCAACGATGATTAACAAAGTTGTTGCCAGCGCCGCCGAGGCTGTCGCGGACATCCACGACGGCGCCTCGCTCGCCGTCGGCGGGTTCGGGCTCTGCGGCATCCCGGTGGCCCTGATCGAGGCCCTGCACCAAAGCGGCGCCACGAACCTGGAGACCGTGAGCAACAACTGCGGAGTCGACGACTGGGGGCTCGGGATCCTGCTGAAGGACGGCCGGATCCGCCGCACCATCAGCTCGTACGTGGGGGAGAACAAGGAGTTCGCCCGGCAGTACCTCGCCGGCGAGCTCGAGGTGGTGCTCACCCCGCAGGGCACGCTGGCGGAGAAGCTGCGCGCCGGAGGCGCGGGCATTCCGGCATTCTACACACCGGCCGGCGTCGGCACCCAGGTGTCCGACGGCGGCCTGCCACAGAAGTACGACGCCGACGGCAACGTCGCGATCGCCTCCGCGGCCAAGGAGGTGCGCGGCTTCCACGGCACCGACTACGTCCTCGAGGAGTCGCTGACCCCGGACTTCGGCCTCGTGCACGCCTGGAAGGGCGACCGCCACGGCAACCTCGTCTTCCACGCCACCGCGATGAACTTCAACCCGCTCTGCGCGATGGCCGGGAAGATCACCATCGCCGAGGTCGAGGAACTCGTGGAGCCGGGAGAACTGGATCCCGAACACGTCCACATTCCCGGCATCTTCGTCCAGCGCGTGGTGCTCGCACCGGGGGTCGAGAAGCGGATCGAGAAGCGGACGGTGGCCTTGGCTGCTGCGTCCGCGCCCGGCAATGCAGCGGCCACCTCACCCGGCACGGCTGCCGGCACCGAAGCCACAGCAGCAAACCAGTCAGGAGCCTAGGCCATGGATTCCAACAGCCTGCAGGGGGCGCCGCCCCGTCCCGAAGCGGTCCGCCACGAGTACCGGCCCGCCGCCGTCGAACACCCTGCCGGTGTGGAGAGCAAGGGCTGGACGCGCAACGAACTGGCCGCCAGGGTAGCGCAGGAACTGCGCAACGGGCAGTACGTCAACCTCGGCATCGGCATGCCCACGCTGATTCCCAACTACATCCCCGCCGGCGTCGAGGTGGTCCTGCACTCCGAGAACGGCATCCTCGGCGTCGGGCCGTACCCGGCGGAGGGCGCGGTGGATCCGGACCTGATCAACGCCGGCAAGGAAACCGTCACGGTCAACAAGGGCGCCGCATTCTTTGACTCCGCCGCTTCCTTTGGCATGATCCGCGGCGGGCATGTCGATGTTGCCGTGCTCGGTGCGATGGAAGTGGCCCAGAACGGGGACCTGGCCAACTGGATGATCCCGGGCAAGATGGTCAAGGGCATGGGTGGCGCCATGGACCTGGTGTTCGGCGCCAAGAAGGTGATCGTGATGATGGAGCACGTGGACCGGAACGGCAGGCCCAAGATCGTGGAACAGTGCACGCTGCCCCTGACCGGCAAAGGCTGCGTGGACCGCATCATCACCGACCTGGCGGTCATCGACGTCGTGACCGAGGGAAGCACGTCCCGGCTGGTCCTGCGTGAACTCGCCCCCAACGTCACGGCCGAGGACGTGGCCGCGGCCACCGGCGCCGAACTCTTCGAGGAAGACCAGGAACTGACCGTATGACGACCGAACCCCTGCAGGAGCGCGTGACTGAACCGCGTGTCATTGAACAGCGCGGACTGTACTTCGATGAGCTCGAGGAGGACGTGGTCTACGCGCACCGGCCCGGCCGGACCGTGACCGAGGCGGACAACGTCCTCTTCACCACAATGACCATGAACACCCAGGCCCTGCACCTCGATGCTGCCTGGAGCGCGGAGCAGCCGTTCGGCCAGCGCCTGATGAACTCAATGTTCACCCTGGCCACGGTGGTGGGGCAGTCCGTTCCGCAGCTGACCCAGGGCACCATCATCGCCCAGCTGGGGCTCACCGACGTGTCCTTCCCGCATCCGATGTACCACGGCGACACCCTGTACACGGAGACAGTCGTGACCGGGAAGCGGCTGTCCTCCTCCCGCCCGGGCCAGGGGATTGTGACCATGAAACACACCGGCCGGAACCAGCACGGCGAGGTGGTGGCCCTCGCCACCCGCAGCTGCCTGATGTGGACCCGGGACGCGCACACCGCCGCGCAGCAGGCACACCCGTCCGGAAAGAATCTGCAGCGGTCAAAGACAGGCCGGAAAGAACCTGCACAGAAGGGCAGAATAGACACATGAGCTTCCTGATGGGCCCCGCCCTGCTGTTTTGCCCTGCCGACCGTCCCGAGCGCTACCAGAAGGCCGCCGAGCGGGCCGACGCCGTGATCGTGGACCTGGAGGACGCCGTGGCGCCGGCGGACAAACAGCGTGCCCGCGGCGCCATCCTCGCCCAGCTCGGCGCCACCGGGGACGTCCCCGAGCTGGACCCGAGCCGCACCATTATCCGGATCAACCCGGCCGGCACGGAGGAATTCGAGAAGGACCTGCACTGCCTCAAGCACACTCCGTACCGGCACGTGATGCTCGCCAAGGCCGAAGGCGCCGAGCAGCTCAGGGAGCTGGAGGGCTACAGCGTGATTGCGCTCTGTGAGACGGCGTTGGGGGTTGTCAATGCCGCCGCCATCGCCGCCGAACCCAACGTGGTCGGGCTGATGTGGGGCGCCGAGGACCTGCTCGCCTCGCTCGGCGGCACCTCCAGCAGGACGGACGACGGCGCCTACCGCGCGGTTGCGCTGCACGCCCGCTCCACTGTCCTGCTGGCCGCCCGGGCCTTGGGCAAGGAGGCCGTTGACTCGGTGTACGTCGACATCCCGGACCTGGCGGGCCTCGCCGTCGAAGCCCGCGACGCCGTCGCCTCAGGTTTCGGTTCCAAGGCCTGCATCCACCCGAGCCAGGTGGCCGTGGTGCGCGGGGCCTACGCGCCGTCCGAGTCCGAGGTCGCGGCAGCCACCGAACTGCTGGCCGCCGCCGCCGCGGCCGGCTCGGGTGTGTTCCAGCACCAGGGCAAGATGATCGACGGGCCCATCCTCAAACACGCCGAATCCACGCTGCGGCGGGCGGGGCACTAGCTTCGGGAGGTTCCGGCCCCCATTTCGCTGGCGGGACGTATGGCTGGTGCAGTTCCATGGTGTGAACCTCATCGATCCGCCACGAATGGCCGCTTTGATGGGTCCCATAGCGGCCATTTGCGTCAGGTGGGTGCTCGGTAGCGGCCATTTGCGTCAGATGGATGGTTCCAAAGCGCGCAACCCTGTCCCGGTGCTCCACCGGCGGAAAGGCATGCTCAGCGTTGCACATGAAAACTGGACATGTTCAGCGCTTCCACAAATACCTGTTTTCCGGCCGCCCTGCAGCACCGTAGCGTGGCGTGAGCCGGGCGAAGCCGTGGATGACCAGATATTCGAGGTAGCGCCGTGCGCTGACCCGTGAGAGTCCGAGCTGAAGGGCCATCCCGGCCGCCGAGACGTCCTCCGGGCTGGACTTGAGCGCCCCGATAACGGCATCCAGCGTGGGCCGGGACAGCCCTTTGGGCAGCCTGGCCGGGGGCCCCGCCAGAGACTCCGCCACGGTATTTGCAGCCGTGGCCCGGCGCGACGGCGCCACGAGCCGGTCGATGCTGTCCTGGTCCAGCGGCCCGGCAGACCCGCCCGCAGCGAGTTCGCGGCGCAGGAGCAGGTATTCGTCGAGCCGCTCGTTCAGGGCCTGGGACGTGAAGGGCTTCACCAGATAGTGCAGTACACCGCCGGCCATGGCGCTGCGGACCGTCTCCAGTTCCCTTGACGCCGTAATGACCAGGACGTCCAGGGCCTGCTGGCGGCCGCGGAGCTGCTGGAGCACGTCCAGGCCGGACATGTCCGGAAGGTGGATGTCCAGCAGGACCAGTTCCGGCTGCAGCTGCGCCGCCAGGTCCAGGCCCTGCTGCCCGGTGTGGGCCAGGCTGACGACGTCGAAGCCGCCGCGGGCCAGCAGGAACCCATGGTGGATCCCGGCCACTGCCACGTCATCGTCAATGATGAGGGTGCGTATGGAGCTCATTGCTTTTGTAGTTCCGCCTCTTTTGTCTTCAGGGTTACGGTGAAACAGGCGCCGCCCAGCGCGGAGGACGCAACCGACGCCGCGCCGCCCCGGCGCCGTGCCACGCGCTGGACCAAAGCCAGCCCGAAGCCCCGGCTGTTGATGCCCTCGGCCATTTTGGTGGTGACACCGGCCTCGAAGACAGCGGACCGCTCCGGCTCGGGGACGCCCGGGCCGTCGTCCTCGACCGTGATGGTGCGGTCGCCGTCGGGAGCCTCATCCAGCCGAACGGCCACTGTGCTGTCGTAGCCCGCGGCGTCCACCGCGTTGTCGATCAGGTTCCCCAGGACCGTGATGACGTCACCGGTACCGTCCGGGGTGCACACGGAGTCCGGGCTCACCAGGATCTCGACGCCGCGCTCGGCGCAGACGGTGGACTTGGCAATCAGGAGCGCCCGGACGTCGTGGTCGGTGATTCCTGCGGCCAGCGGGCGGTTGACGAAGGCGGCGTCGCTGTGGCTGCGGCCCAGGTATTCCACGGCCTTCGCCTGTTCGCCGAGCTCCAGGAGGCCCGAGATCACGTGCAGTTTGTTGGCGAATTCGTGGGCCTGGGCCCGGAGGGCCTGCGTCACGTCCAGGGCGCCGTCGCGGTCGCGGAGTACTGTGTGGAGCTCGGTACGGTCACGGAGAATGAGGACTTTGCCGACCTCCCGGCCGTCCACCTTCGCGGCGTTGACTTTCCCGAGCAGGATCCGTTCGCCGGAGAGCACCAGTTCCTCGGTGGCCGATCCGGCGGTGAGCATCCGGCGGACTCCGGGTTCCAGGCATTCGCCGGCTGGTTTTCCGATGATTTCCTCGCCCACACCCAGCAGCCGGCGGGCTTCGTCGTTGACGAGCGCGACCTTGCCTTCGGCGTCGACGGCGACCAGCCCCTCGCCCAGGCCGTGGAGCATCGCGTCGCGGGTCTCGAGCAGGGCCGCAATGTCCTCCGGCTCCAGCTTGTAGATCCGCCGCCAGACGAGCTTGGAGATGTACATCGCCCCCAGCGACCCGAGCAGCGCGGCGCCAAGAAGCCAGCCGAACAACTGCGGCAGGTCCTCGTAGAGATCCTGGGCCAGGGTGCTCTCCAGCACGCCCACCGAGGCCGAGCCGATCACGGTGCCGGCACTGTCAAAGATGGGAACCTTGACCCGCCAGGATTCACCCAGGGTTCCCGTCTGGGTGCCGACGTAGATCTCGCCGGACAGCGGCACGGAGGGATCGGTGGACACGGGCCGGCCGATTTCCGCCGGGTTCGGGTGGGACTGGCGGACACCGTTGCGGTCTGTCACCACCACATAGGTGACATTCGAGGCCTGCCGGATGACTTCGGCGATGGGCTGGATGGTCTGGGCCGGTTGCGGTGTCCCGAAGGCATTCACCACCGAGGGCAGCCGGGCCACACTTTCGGCGACCCCGATCAGCCTGCCCTTGTAAGCGTCCCTGAGCTGCTGCTCCTGCATCCGGATGGTCACAGCCCCCACCGCTGTCAGGACAGCCAGCACGATGCCGAGCTGCAGCGCGACCAGCTGGAAGCGTAAGGGAATCCTGTGAACCATGTCACAAGTTTCCCATCCCGGCCGCCCCCGCCACAGCCAATCCCGGGCTCCGGGCCGTGACCAATATGACCACTACTACCTCTACGGCCAAATTCTGGCCCCCGCGCCCGGCTGCTCCTAGTCTCTGGGGAGTGATTCCGATGACGTGCGTCACATTCATACAAGGAGAAACCATGACCTCCCAGTCCAATTTCACGCGGACCAACTTCACCCGCCGGGCTGCGCTTGCTGCCGGTGCGGCCGGCATCGCACTGGCCATGTCGGCGTGTGCCGGCGGTGCCAGCGGAACCAGCAGCACGGCAGCAGGCCAGGGCTCGGCCGCTGAACCGATCAAGAAGCTGAGCATCATTGTTCCGGCCAACCCGGGCGGCGGTTGGGACCAGACAGGCCGTGCGATGCAGCAGGACCTGCAGTCCAACAAACTCGTCACCTCCGCCCAGGTCAGCAACATCGGCGGCGGCGGCGGCACGAACGGCCTCGCCAAGCTCGCCACCGAAAAGGACGCCAACACGCTCATGGTGATGGGTTACGTCATGGTGGGTGCCGTGGAAACCAACGCCGCCAAGACGCGGCTGGAGGACACCACCCCCATTGCGCGCCTGACCGAAGAACCGCTGGTCCTGGTGGTCCCGGCGTCGTCCAAGTACCAGTCCGTCCAGGACCTCGTGGATGACATCAAAGCCAACGGCAAGGGCGTTGCGATCACCGGCGGTTCAGCCGGCGGCGCGGACCACATCCTGGCCGGCCAGATCCTCAAGTCCCAGGGCGTCGAACCCGACAAGCTGAACTACATCGGTTACTCCGGCGGCGGCGAATCGATCGCCGCACTGCTCGGCAACAAGGTCCAGGCCGGCATCTCCGGCGTGGGGGAGTACGCCGAGCAGGTCAAGGCCGGCAAGGTCCGGGCGCTCGCCGTCTCAGGCACCTCCGAGGCCCCGGCCCTGCCGGGCGTCAAGCCGCTGAAGGACCAGGGCGTCGACGTCGTCCTGACCAACTGGCGCGGGGTTGTGGCACCGGGTTCCATCGACGATGCACAGAAGGCCAAGCTGACCGAGGTTGTCACCAAGCTGCACGACACCGAAGCCTGGAAGGCCACCCTGGCCAAGAACAACTGGGATGACGCCTTCCTCGCAGGCGACGAGTTCAAGACATTCCTCACCGAGGACATCACCAAGGTCAAGACCACGCTGACTGAGATCGGCCTGGTCAAGTAACAATGTCCATCCAAGTCAGCACGCCCGCCAAGCGGCCCACGGGGGAGATCCTCTTCGCCCTGGTCTTCGTGAGCGTGGGCGCAGCGGGCCTCCTGACGGCGGGGTCGATCCCGATCCCGCCGTCGGAGACCGGCATCGGCCCGCGCGCCTTCCCCTACATCGTCTGCACCATGCTGGTGCTCGTCGGCACGGGCATCGTTGCCCAGGTGTTCCGCGGCAAGGTGGGCCAGGCCGAGGAAAGCGAAGACCTCGACGTCACCGCCAAGACCGACTGGGTGGCCCTTGCGAAACTCGTGGGTTTCGTGGTGCTCCACATCTTCCTGATCGAACCGGCCGGCTGGCCCGTTGCCGCAGCCGTCCTGTTCAGCGGTGCGGCATGGACCCTTGAGGCGAAGCCGCTCTGGAAGGCGGTCATCATTTCCGTGGTGCTGGCACTCGTGCTGCAGTACGTCTTCGGCGGGCTGCTGGGCGTCTCCCTGCCGCCGGGCCCGCTGCTTGAGGGGGTGCCGTTCTTCAATGGATAGCTTCATGATGCTCCTTGAGGGCTTCTCCACGGCGCTGCAGCCGGTCTACCTGCTGTACGCCCTGGGCGGCGTCTTCGTCGGCACCGCCGTCGGCGTGCTTCCCGGCATCGGTCCGGCCATGACTGTGGCGCTGCTGATGCCCATCACCTACGCGCTGGATCCTGCGGCCGCCCTGATTGTGTTCGCCGGCATCTACTACGGCGGCATGTACGGCGGCTCCACCACCTCCATCCTGCTCAACACGCCGGGTGAGTCCTCCTCGATCGTCACGGCGCTCGAGGGCAACAAGATGGCCAAGGCCGGCCGCGGCGCGGCGGCGCTGGCGACGGCGGCGATCGGCTCGTTCGTCGCCGGCACCATCGCCACGGTGCTGCTGACCTTCCTGGCGCCAGTCGTCGCGGAACTTGCCGTGGGCCTGGGGCCCGTGGACTACGTGGCACTCATGATCGTGGCGTTCCTCACCGTCGGGGCCCTGCTGGGGGCCTCCGTGCTGCGCGGCCTCGCGTCGCTGGGCCTGGGGCTGTTCATCGGGATGATCGGCATCGATGACAGCACCGCGCAACAGCGCTTCACCTTCGACAACCCCACCCTGGTCGACGGCGTCGACATGGTCCTCGTGGCCGTGGGCCTCTTCGCCCTCGGGGAGGCCCTGTATGTGGCCTCGAAACTGCGGCACGGGCCGGTCGAGGTCATCCCGGTCAGCAAGGGCAAGAACGCCTGGCTGTCCAAGGAGGACTGGAAGCGGTCCTGGAAGCCCTGGCTGCGGGGCACCTTCATCGGCTTCCCCATCGGCACGGTCCCGGCCGGCGGCGCGGACGTTTCCACCTTCCTGTCCTACGCCGCGGAGCGGAAACTGGCCAAGGGCCAGAACAAAGCACAGTTCGGCAAGGGCGCCATCGAGGGCGTGGCCGGTCCGGAAGCGGCGAACAACGCCGCCGCCGCCGGCGTCCTGGTCCCGCTGCTGACGCTCGGAATTCCGACGACGGCGACCGCGGCCATGATGCTCACCGCGTTCCAGCGCTACCAGATCCAGCCCGGGCCCCTGCTCTTCGAGAACCAGGGCGCACTGGTGTGGACCCTGATCGCCTCCCTGTACGTCGGAAACCTGATGCTGCTGGTGCTGAACCTGCCGCTGGTGGGCCTGTGGGTGAAGATCCTGCAGATTCCGCGGCCCTACCTCTACGCGGGCATATTGGTCTTCGCGGCACTGGGCGCCTTCTCGGTGAACTTCGCCGCGGCCGACGTCGGGGTCCTGCTGGTGGTCGGCATCCTGGGCTACTTCATGCGCCGCTACGGCTACCCCGTGGCGCCCCTGGTGGTGGCGATGATCCTCGGCCCGATGTTCGAAGTGCAGCTGCGGCGCTCGCTGCAGCTCTCCCAGAACGATCCCACGGCCCTGTTCTCCTCGCCGTTCGCGGTGGTTGTGTACATCTCCATGGCCCTGATCTTCGTGGGCTCCTGGTGGCTTCGCCGCCGCCAGGCCGCGCTGGAGGCAGTGCCGGTGAAGGACGAGTTGTCCGTCTAGGCAGGGATGCTCCACTGCCTCGCCCCGGATGGCCGGAATGGTGAAAACCATTCCGGCCATCCGGCTTAAACGGCTCTCACGCGTCCAACGGCCTTCAGCCACCCGGCGGCAGGGACAGCGGGGGAATGGACTCGTGCAGCGGGATCCGGATCCAGCGTTGGCCCGTGGCGCGGAATTCCTTCCGGGTGGCGAAGCGGTAAAGGTAGCTGCGGGCCCGCACCCAGCGGGGCCGGGCGCCGTCGAACGGATCATGCCGCAACAGGCGCAGGGTGGGTCGGTCGGCCTCCAGAAGCTTGGACAGAAAGGCGTAGAACCACTCCTCGTGTACGGTACGCAGCGGCAGGAACCACATCAGCCAGTCAAGGCGCAGGTGGTAGGGCGCCCACTGGCGCGGGACGCGCCGGACCTCGCCCGGCTTTCCGCGGAACCCATATTCCCGCCAGTCCGCTGTGTGGTCGGGTTCCGCGGCGAGGGTTCCTTCCACGACGATTTCAATCCGCTGCTTGGTGACCGTGCCGAAGGCGCCGTAGGTGTTCCCCAGCTGCCAGCGGTTGAAGGCGGCGTTCATCAGCTGGTAGCGGGAGAACAGGTTCTCGATCGGGCGGTAGCTGAGCACGACTAGCAGCACGGTGGCGAGCAAGACCACCACGAGCCACGCGACCGGCGCCTGGCTGCCGGGAGCCGCTGTGCCTGCGGCCCCGGCGTGCCAGTCGAGCGGGATCGCCGGGACCAGAGCATGCGCCACCGGGTCGCTGACAGCGGAGAAGGCGAGCAGGATCGCCATCCAGTTGAGCCAGGCGAAGTTCCCGCTCGCCACCAGCCAGAGCTGGGTGAAGATGATGATCCCCGCGGCCACGCTGGCCAGCGGCTGCGGGGCGAAGAGGAAGAACGGCACCACCAGCTGGGCGAAATGGTTGCCCAGGACCTCCATCCGGTGCCACGGCCTGGGCAGCAAATGCGACTGCCGGCTGAGCGGCCCCGGCATCGGCTGGGTCTCGTGGTGGTAGTAGAGGGCGGTCAGGTCACGCCACTCCCGGCCGCCACGGATCTTGATCATGCCGGCGCCGAACTCGAGGCGGAACACCAGCCAGGCCAGCAGGATCAGGATGGTCCGCGGCGGGGGAGTCTGGTCGGAGCCAAGGAAGGCCACAATAAACCCGGCCTCGAGCAACAGCATTTCCCAGCCGAAACCATAGAACGTCTGCCCCACATTGACGATCGACATGTACAACAGCCACAGCGCCAGGAACGCCAGCAGAGGAACCCACGGCGGGCCCAGCTGCGGCAGGCCCAGGATGATCGTGGCGGCAATCGCCATCCCGCCCCAGCAAACGGCCCGCAGCAGCCGGTCCGAATAACGCCAGCTGAACAGGGTGGGCCGGCGGAGGCGGCGGGAGCGTGCCAAAAAGTCCGGCACCGGCAACAGCCCGCGCTCGCCGAGGAGGGCCGGAAACTGGTTGAGCGAGGACAGGAAAGCCACGAAGTAGAGGGTGGCGATGCCGCGCTGGAGCACCTGCCGGGCGAACTCAAACTCCGGCGCATCAAACCAGGCCGTCCACTCCACGATCCCCACGTTACGCCTGAGCTTCGGAGCGTCAATGCGCGGCCACATCCCCGCCCGACGGCCGCTGATGGCACTCCCTCTCGCGGGGGAACCCGGGCAGCGGGCGCGGTGCGGGATACTTGAACCATGCAGCCGCGCAAGATCGTCCTCCTCGGGTCCACCGGTTCCATCGGCACACAGGCGATTGACGTCGTCGACGGCGCCCCGCACCTTTTCGAAGTCGTGGCGCTCAGCGCGGGAGGCGGGAACCTCGAACTCCTGGCCCGGCAGGCCGTCCACACCCGGGCCCAGGCCATCGGTACGGCATCCGGCGACGCGGGCGCCCTCCAGAGACTGATCGACGACGCCGCCGGCGCGGCCGGGGTGACGGGCTACCGCCCCGAAATCATCACCGGGCCGGACGCGTCCACCCGGATCGCGGAGATCGAGGCCGACGTGGTCCTCAACGGCATCACCGGCTCCATCGGACTGGCGCCCACCCTGGCCGCGCTCAAATCCGGCGCGACCCTTGCCCTGGCCAACAAGGAATCACTGATCGTCGGCGGCGCCCTGGTCAAAGCTGCAGCCCGCGAAGGCCAGATCGTCCCGGTCGATTCCGAACACTCCGCCATCGCCCAGTGCCTGCGCTCCGGCGCCGCGGCCGAGGTGGACCGGCTGATCCTCACGGCCTCCGGCGGACCGTTCCGCGGCAGGACCCGGCACGAGCTGCACGATGTGTCCCCGCAGGACGCCCTGGCCCACCCCACCTGGGACATGGGCCTGATGGTCACCACCAACTCCGCCAGCCTGGTCAACAAGGGCCTGGAAGTGATCGAGGCGCACCTGCTCTTCGACATCCCGCTGGAGAAGATCGACGTCGTGGTCCATCCCCAGTCCGTGGTCCACTCGATGGTCCAGTTCATCGACGGATCCACGATCGCCCAGGCCTCCCCGCCGGACATGCGCCTGCCCATCGCCCTGGGCCTGGGCTGGCCGGACCGCGTCCCCGGCTCGGCCCGGCCATGCGACTGGAGCAAAGCCACCAGCTGGACCTTCGAGCCGCTGGACACCGGGGCGTTCCCCGCCGTCGAACTGGCGAAGGAAGCCGCACGGCGGGGGAGCACCTACCCGGCTGTCTTCAACGCCTCGAACGAGGAAGCCGTGATGGCATTCCATGCCGGCCGGATCCGTTTCACCGACATCGTCGATACCATCGAAGCAGTCCTCAGCGAACACACAGGATCCTCCGGGCTGACGCTGGAGTCCGTGCTGGATGCTGAAAGATGGGCACGCGCCCGCACCCACGAACGTTTAGCCGTCAGAAGCGTCTAGGAAGCAGCAGATCCAAGCATGAATCCCGTCCTCCTCTTTATCCTCGGTGTCGTCTTCGTGGCGATCGGCATCGCCGTGTCCATTGCCCTGCACGAGGTGGGCCACCTGCTGCCGGCCAAGCTGTTCAAGGTCCGCGTCACCAAGTACATGATCGGCTTCGGGCCCACGCTCTGGTCCCGCAAGAAGGGCGAGACCGAATACGGCTTCAAGGCCATCCCGCTGGGCGGCTTCGTCTCCATGATCGGCATGTACCCGCCGAACAAGGACGACGGCACCGTGCGCACCTCCAGCACCGGCATGTTCCAGTCCCTCGCCTCGGACGCCCGCTCGCTGGCGCACGAGGAGGTCGGTCCCGCCGACGGGAACCGTGTGTTCTACAAGCTGCCGGTCTGGAAGAAGATCGTGGTGATGCTCGGCGGCCCGGCCATGAACATGCTGATCGGACTCGCACTGACGGCCGTGCTGCTGATGGGCTTCGGTATCGCCACCCAGACCACCACCATCGCCGACGTCTCCAAATGCCAGGTCAAGGCCGGCGAGACCGTGGACCCGGACTCCGCCGACTGCAGGCTCACACCCGCCGCCGCCGCCGGACTGCAGCCCAACGACGTCATCACCTCCTTCGACGGCAAGGCCGTGACCAGCTGGGATGAACTCACCGGCTGGATCCGCGCGTCCGCGGACAAGCAGGTCAGCATCACGGTGGAGCGCGACGGCGTCCCGGTCACCACCACCGTCACACCGGTCCTCTCCGCACGTCCCGTGGTGGGCGACGACGGCCGCCAGGCCAAGAGCGCGGACGGCACCCTCGAGTACCAGGACGTAGGCTTCCTGGGCATCGGTGCGCAGACCGCGCTGGTGCCGCAGCCGGCGACGACGGTCCTGCCGATGGCGGGCGAGAACATCAAGCAGATCGCCGGTGTCGTCCTGAACCTGCCGGCCCGGGTGGCAGGCGTGGCGGAGGCTGCGTTCAGCGAGGCCCCGCGCGACCCCAACGGACCCATCAGCGTGGTCGGCGTGGGGCGGGTGGCCGGCGAGGTCGCCGCGATGGAACAGGTGCCAATGCAGTCCCGGGTGGCCACCCTGGTGGGGCTGCTGGCCGGACTCAACTTCGCCCTGGCCGTCTTCAACCTCATTCCACTGCTGCCGCTCGACGGCGGCCATGTGGCCGGTGCGCTGTACGAAGGCGCCCGTCGCAGGATCGCCAAGCTCTTTGGCCAACCGGACCCGGGCGCGTTCGATATCGCGAAGCTGCTCCCGGTCACCTATGTGGTGGCGGTGCTGCTGATGGGCATGGGCGCCCTGCTGATCTACGCGGACATCGTCAAGCCGGTGAACCTCTTCGGCTGAGCCTGGGCCATGCAAACCGGATCACGCTAATTCTCAACTATCAGCTTATTTTGGCTTATTTTTGGTAATCAGTTGAAAGTGATTGATTCTTCAGGATCAGCCCCCTAGGGTGGGGCTATGTACGTGATGACCATCGACCAGCGCGGCAGCAGCGCCGACGTCGACCGAGTCCCGGGCCTCCTGGCGGAGCTGGCCGGGCTCTCCACCGCCGGGCGCTTCGAACGCTCCGTCGGCGACGAGGTCCAAGGGGTCGTCGAACGCCCGGACGAAGTCGTCGAGATCGCACTGCACGCCCTGCGCAGCGGCCGCTGGTACGTGGGAATCGGGGTGGGAGCGGTGGACCTGCCGCTGCCAGCCAGCCCGCGGGAAGGATCCGGGCCGGCCTTCGTGGCGGCGCGCATGGCCGTCGAGAAAGCCAAGTCCGGCGCCGCTCACGTGCCGCTGGCCGTCGTCTCCGGCGGACTGCGCAGGGGAGAGGCTGCCCCGTCGCCCGCAGGCTCTGCCGGCGCCCGCGCCTGCGCCAACGCCGAGGCGGTGCTGCGGCTGATCGGACGGCTGGTCCAGGACCGGACAGCCGCCCAGTGGAAGGTCGTGGATGTGCTGCGCTCGGTACAGCACGGCCACTCCGGCACGCATGGCACGCAGAAAATCGCTGCCCAACAACTGGGAATCACCGAACAATCGGTGAGCCGTGCACTGCTGCGCTCCGGCTGGCAGGAAGAATGGGCCGCGAGGCCTGCGGCGGAAATGCTGCTCGCCCTTGCCCGCGGAGTCATCGCCGGCAACGACGACGCCCGCGGGCTGACCGCGGACCGCGCCCCGGACGCGGGCGGGCCCCAGCCCCCGGATAACCGCCCCCGGGACAGCACGGAAGGAGACCGGTGAACGCGCTCTGGATCACCCTGACCCTGCTCACGGCCGGTTTCGTCGGCTGGCCGGTGACGGCGCTGGTCTTCCGGCTCGCCCGGACCATCGACGACCGGCAGGACGCAGGGGCCGGCGTCGCCGACCTGGCGAATGACCCCGCGGCGGACGTCACCGTTGATCCCGTTGTCACCACCGGTGCCGCCCCCGCATCATCCGCCACCTCCGGTACCTCTGCCCCGGCACCAGGCTCAGGGGCAGTCTCGGTCAGCAGCGTCCGGATCCTGCGCGGCGGCGCAATCATCGGGGTGCTGGAGCGCCTCGCGGTCTGCCTCGCGGTCCTCGTCGGCGAACCGGTCGCCATCGCCTACGTCGTCGCGATCAAGGGCCTGGGCCGCTTCGCCGAGCTGAAGGAGACGCCGGTCGCCGCGGAACGGTTCATCATCGGCACCCTTACGTCCCTGCTGTGGGCGGCCGGCGTCGCCGCCCTGGCCAAAGTGCTCCTCCTCGGCTGACGCCGGGCGCCCGGAAGGCTTCCCGGCCGCCCGCCGGATGGGTACCTGGCCGACGGGGCGATAGTGTATCCGTATGACTGTTTTTGCTGTTGAGTACGTATACGACGCCGAATCCTCCGAAGCCCGCGACGCCACCCGCCCGGCGCACCGCGAATGGACCGCGGGGCTTGCCCAGGACGGAACGCTGCTCGCCAGCGGCCCCTATGGTGACGGCGCCGGCGCCCTGCTGATCTTCAAGGCTGCCGACGAGCAGGCCCTGAACGAAGTCCTCAAGCAGGATCCCTTCGCCGCCGCCGGTGCCATCTCCGGCGCCCGCACGATGGTCTGGGCTCCCCTGACCGGCCTCCTGGCCGGCCACGCCGCCTAGCCGTCCCCGCCAGACCTACTTCAATACAAGGAGTCCATGTGACCTCGGTCAGCCTGGGAATGCCGTCAGCACCGCCCCCCGTCCTCGCCCCGCGCCGCAAGACCCGCCAGATCAAGGTGGGTTCGGTCGGCGTCGGCTCCGATTCGCCGATCAGTGTGCAGTCGATGACCACCACGCCCACCACGGACATCAACGCCACGCTGCAGCAGATCGCCGAACTCACCGCCTCCGGCTGTGACATTGTGCGGGTCGCCTGCCCGTCCGCGGACGACGCGGAGGCCCTGCCGATCATCGCCCGGAAGTCCCAGATCCCCGTGATCGCGGACATTCACTTCCAGCCGAAGTACGTCTTCGCCGCGATCGAGGCAGGCTGCGCGGCGGTCCGGGTGAACCCCGGCAACATCCGCAAATTCGATGACCAGGTCAAGGAAATCGCCCGCGCGGCCAAGGACCACGGCACCTCCATCCGGATCGGCATCAACGCCGGATCGCTGGAGCCCGGAATCCTGAAGAAGTACGGCAAGGCCACCCCGGAGGCCCTTGTGGAGTCCGCGGTCTGGGAGGCGTCGCTGTTCGAAGAGCACGGCTTCAACGACTTCAAGATCTCGGTCAAGCACAATGACCCCGTCATTATGGTCGCCGCGTACGAGATGCTCGCCGAACAGGGCGACTGGCCGCTGCACCTCGGCGTCACCGAGGCCGGCCCCGCCTTCCAGGGCACCATCAAGTCGGCCACGGCCTTCGGTGCCCTGCTGTCCCGCGGCATTGGTGACACCATCCGGGTTTCCCTCTCCGCCCCGCCGGTGGAGGAAATCAAGGTGGGCAACCAGATCCTGCAGTCGCTCAACCTGCGCCCGCGCAAACTCGAGATTGTCTCCTGCCCGTCCTGCGGCCGCGCCCAGGTCGACGTGTACACGCTGGCCGAGCAGGTCACGGCAGGGCTGGAAGGCATGGAGATCCCGCTGCGCGTCGCCGTGATGGGCTGTGTCGTCAACGGACCGGGCGAAGCCCGCGAGGCCGACCTCGGCGTCGCGTCGGGCAACGGCAAGGGGCAGATCTTTGTGAAGGGCGAGGTCATCAAGACTGTGCCCGAGAACCAGATTGTTGAGACACTGATCGAAGAGGCCATGCGTATCGCTGAAGAGATGGGGGAGGCCGATGGCGAAGATGCTGTCAAGGGTAGCCCCGTGGTTAGCGTCTCGTAAGGACGGCGCCGCTCCCGGCGTCGCGGTCCGGACCCTGGGGGGCTCGGACACATCCCAGCTGGTGGACCTGGCGCGGCAGGACGCCGTCGCCAATGTCTTCATCCTGTCGCATCTGGCCACCGCCGGCACGGCGGCACCCACCACCGGCGGCGCCAGCATTCTTGGTGTGTTCGACGGCGGGGCGCTCCTCGGAGCGTGCTGGGCCGGCGCGAACCTGGTGCCGGTGCAGCTGGATCCCGGCCTTGCCGGTGTGGTGGCTGCCGCCGCACACCGCTCCGGGCGCCGGTACGCCTCGATCTTCGGCCCGGCCGACACGGTCCTGGCCCTGCACGCCGGGTTGGAGCAGCTCGGTCAGACGGCCCATGAGATCCGCGAGGAACAGCCGCTGATGACGATCTCCGGGCCTCCCGCCGTGACCCCCAATCCGCTTCTGGGCTTTGGCCAGCTGGCTGACTTCGACCGCATCCTGCCCGCCTGCGCGGCGATGTTCGAAGAGGAAGTGGGGTATTCGCCGTACCTTGGCGGCCGGGAGTACTACAGCCGCCGGGTCAAGGGCCTCATCCGCGAGGGCCATTCCATGGTCCACCTGGACCCCGCGCGCGAGGTGGTTTTCAAAGCCGAGCTTGGTGCGGTCACCCCGGAGGTGACGCAGGTCCAGGGGGTCTGGATGAACCCCGCGTTCCGCGGCCAGGGCCTGAGCGCCGGGTATATGGCCGCCGCCGTCGTCCTGGCCCAGACCCTCGCCCCGGTCACCAGCCTCTACGTTAACAACTTCAACACCCGGGCCCGGGCGACCTACGAGCGGGTCGGCTTCCGGCAGGTCGGGACTTTCGCAACAGTGCTCTTCTAGCCGCCGAGCGCTCCGGTGGCAGCACTCAGTTCACTGAAGTGCTCTTCTGTCCCAGCAGCAACACCGGCGTCCATGAAAATATCTGGATGCGGACTCTTGTTTTCGTGCCGTGCGTCACATAGGTTCGAGCTAGCCGTGTCGCATGGGCACGCGTTTCCCGGGAGCATCAGCCGGGGATGCAGACGCCCTTGGGGGCAACACAACGGAACTCACAGCCAATAATTTGGCGGTGCTGGGGCCGCAGAGCCACGCCATGACAGGATGACCAGCCGGCAACGGCCAGGGGCTTCCGTCAGTTATGGCGTGGCTCTTCCATGTCCGGGCTGGCGGTAGATTAGTACCTGACCCGTGGGCCGGTTCCGCCGGTTCTACTGATTCACAGCTCTGTTCACAGCTAGATTCACAGCTTTGCTGCTTCGCCCCGCACCTTCCCAGAAACGGATAGATACCCAGTGGTCCTTCGACTCTCCAAGCTGTTCCTGCGCACCCTGCGTGAAGATCCCGCCGACGCCGAGGTGGCCAGCCACCGGCTCCTGGTCCGCGCCGGGTATATCCGCCGGGCTGCCCCGGGCATCTACACCTGGCTTCCGCTGGGGCTGAGCGTGCTGCGCAAGGTGGAAGCAGTCATCCGTGAGGAAATGGCTGCCATCGGCGCCCAGGAAGTGCACTTCCCGGCGCTGCTGCCCAAGGAGCCCTACGAGGTCACGAACCGCTGGACCGAGTACGGCGAGGGCATCTTCCGGCTCAAGGACCGCAAGGGCAACGACTACTTGCTGGCCCCCACGCACGAGGAAATGTTCACCCTGCTGGTCAAGGACCTGTACTCCTCGTACAAGGACCTGCCGCTGAGCATCTACCAGATCCAGAACAAGTACCGCGACGAGGCACGTCCCCGGGCGGGCCTGCTGCGCGGCCGCGAGTTCATCATGAAGGACTCCTACTCCTTCGACGTCGACGACGCCGGCCTGGACGCCAGCTACGCGGCGCACCGCGGCGCCTACCTGAAGATCTTCGAGCGCCTTGGCCTCGAGGTCATTCCGGTCGCCGCGACGGCCGGTGCCATGGGCGGATCCAAGAGTGAAGAATTCCTGCACCCCACCGAGATCGGCGAGGACACCTTCGTGCGTTCCGCCGGCGGCTATGCAGCCAATGTCGAGGCCGTCACCACCGTGGTTCCCGCGGACATCGACTTCAGCAACGCCCCCGCCGCCGAAGTCCGGGACACCCCGGATACCCCCACCATCGAGACCCTCGTGGATGCCGCCAACCTCCTGGTGCCCCGCACCGAGGCCGACGGCGGCGCCTGGACTGCCGCTGACACGCTGAAGAACGTCGTTCTCGCCGTCACCCTGCCGACCGGGGAACGCCAGATCGTGGTCATCGGCGTTCCGGGCGACCGTGGCGTCGACCTCAAGCGCGTGGAGGCGAACATCGGGTCCTTCCTGCCGATCGCCGGCGAAATCATCCTCGAAGCCGCCAACGAGGAAGACCTCAAGAAGCAACCCCTCATCGTCAAGGGCTACCTCGGCCCCGGCCTGTCCCTGGACGCGCCCCTGCTCGGCACCGAGGGCGCCGCCAAGCTGCTCTACCTTGTGGACCCTCGCGTCGTCAGCGGCTCCGCCTGGGTCACCGGCGCCAACGAGGCCGGCAAGCACGTCTTTGGCCTGGTCGCCGGACGCGACTTCGGCTGGGACGGCATCATCGAGTGCACCGAGGTGCGCGCCGGCGACGAGGCTCCCGACGGCTCCGGCCCGCTGGTAACCGCCCGCGGCATCGAAATGGGCCACATCTTCCAGCTTGGCCGCAAATACGCCGAAGCCCTGGAGCTCAAGGTCCTGGACCAGAACGGCAAGCAGGTCGTGGTCACCATGGGTTCCTACGGCGTCGGCGTCACCCGCGCCGTCGCGGCCCTGGCCGAATCCAACCACGACGACAAGGGCCTGATCTGGCCGCGCGCCGTCGCTCCGGCCGATGTCCACGTGGTGGCCGTTGGCCGCGGCGAGGAAATCTTCGCTGCCGCGGAGAAGCTGGCTTTCGAACTGGAGGCCGCCGGCCTCGAGGTGATCTACGACGACCGTCCCAAGGTGTCCCCGGGCGTGAAGTTCGGCGACGCCGAACTCGTCGGCGTGCCGACCATCCTCGCCGTCGGGCGCGGGCTGGTGGACGGGGTCGTCGAGATCAAGGACCGCCGCAGCGGCAACGCCGAGAACATCGCCGTTGAGAAGGCGGTCGACTACGTTCTCGACGCTGTCCGCAACCACTAACCCGCAGTCCGTCCAGGCGTGGTTTCCGGACTCGAGTCGATCGAGCTCAGTACCCTCATCCTGATCGTGGTCGCCGGCTTCGCCGCGGGCTGGGTCGATGCCGTCGTCGGCGGCGGGGGACTGATCCAGCTCCCGGCGATGCTGCTGGTGCCGGGCATCAGCCCGGTGCAGGCGCTGGCGACGAACAAGATGGGGTCGATTTTCGGCACCACCACCAGTGCCGTCACGTACTACGGCAGGGTGCGGCCGGATCTGCGGACCGCGCTGCCCATGGCGGTCATCGCCATGGCCGGCAGCTTCGGCGGGGCGGTGCTGGCGGCGAACCTCCCGGCGAGCGTGTTCAAGCCCATCATCGTGGTGGCGCTGGTCGCCGTCGCGCTGTTTACGGCCTTCCGCCCGAACGTGGGGGAGCTGACCAGGCTGCGGCACAACGGCCACCGGCACTACGTGCTGGCGTGCCTGATCGGCGGCGTGATCGGGTTCTACGACGGACTGATCGGCCCCGGCACCGGGTCCTTCCTGATCATCGCGCTCGTCTCGGCGATGGGTTACGCCTTCCTCGAAGCCAGCGCCAAGGCCAAGATCGTGAACATGGCCACCAACGCCGGCGCCCTGCTGTTCTTCGTGCCGCATGGTGCCGTGCTGTGGGGTCTTGGGCTGGTCCTGGGCCTGGCGAATATGGCCGGCGGCTACCTCGGCGCCCGGACCGCCGTCAAGCAGGGGAACAAGTTCATCCGCATTGTGTTCCTCGCCGTGGTGGGTGCCCTGATCATCAAGCTCGGCTCGGACATCTGGCAGGAAAGCTTCGCTTAGCCCTGCCGGCGGCCGGCCGCCCACCCCCTGTGCCCTTCCTGGAACGCTACCTTCCCCTGGAAGGACTGCCCGTCCCCTGGCCGCGGGCGTAGCATGCAGCTATGTCAGTTCCTGAAGAACGCTACAGCGATGCCCTGGAGGCTGCGGCCCGGCACGCACGCCAGTGGCTGGAGAGCCAGGGAACACGGCATGTGGGCCCGCGCGTGACCGCGTCGGACCTCGCTGCAGACTTCGGTGGTCCGTTGCCCGGGGAGGGAACGCCGGCGGCAGAGGTGGTGGACTTCCTCGCCACGAAGGCCGAACCCGGGCTGATGGCCATGCCCTCCGGACGGTTCTTCGGCTGGGTCATCGGCGGCACGCTGCCTGCAGCGCTGGCCGCGGACTGGCTGGTCAGCGCCTGGGACCAGAACGCCGTACTCCGCTTCGCCTCTCCGGCCACGGCCGCCATCGAGGAAGCCGCCGGCAAATGGCTGCTTGAGCTGCTGGGGCTCCCCAAAGAGTCCGACGTCGGTTTCGCCACCGGCGCCACGATGGCCAACTTCACCGGCCTGGCCGCGGGACGGTGGCGCCTGATCACCGACGCCGGCTGGGACCTCGACGGCGACGGCCTCTCCGGTGCGCCACGGATCCACTGTTTCGTGGGCCAGGAACGGCACGACTCGATTGACCTCGGCCTGCGGTATTTGGGGCTGGGCCGGCCCACAGTGGTCCCCGCGGACCGGCAGGGCCGCATCAACCCGTGGGAGCTGGACCGGGCCCTGGCCCGCGCCGTTGAACACGCCCCAGCCGCTGGACCGGGCCCGGCCCCGCTGCTGGTCTGCCTGCAGGCCGGGAACCTGCACTCCGGAGCCTTTGATCCCTTCGTGGAGGCAATCGCCGTCGCAAAAGCGCGCGGCGCCTGGGTCCATGTGGACGGGGCGTTCGGGCTCTGGGCTGCTGCCGTCCCCGAACTCGCCGCGCTGACCGCCGGGCTGCAGGGCGCCGACTCCTGGGGCACCGACGCGCACAAGACCCTCAACGTGCCCTACGACTGCGGGATCGCGGTGGTCCGGGACGCCCGGGCGCTGCGGTCGGCCATGGGCCTGCACACCAGCTACCTGATCCAGGACGCGGACGGCGCCGCGGACCCCTTCGAAACGGTGCCGGAACTGTCCCGCCGCGCCCGAGGGGTGCCGGTGTGGGCCGCGCTGAAGTCACTGGGCCGGGACGGCGTCGCCGACCAGGTCCGCGGGCTCGTGCTGCACGCCCGGCAACTGGCGGAGCAACTGTCCAGGCTGGACGGCGTCGAGGTGCTCAACGACGTCGACTACACTCAGGTCTCGCTGGCCTTCGGCGACGACGCCACGACCCGTGCGGTGACGGCGCGGATCATCGCTGACGACAGGGTCTGGATGTCCGGTTCGCGCTGGCAGGACCGCGACATCCTGCGGATCTCCGTCAGCAACTGGAGCACGGACGACGCCGACGTGGCAGTCGCCGTCGACGCCGTGAAGGACGCTGTGGCGGCGGTCCGCGCACACGGCAGCTAGCTGGCCGCTTCCCCCGGTTCCGGCAGTTCGTGGGGCGAGGGGAGCTCCGGGAGCGTGCGGCCGGCCAGTGTGCTGGCCACCCAGAGCGACCGGGCGAGGTCGCCCTCGTGCCGGGGTTTCGAGGCGTACCAGAGCGCGTTCCCGACCTCCCGGGCCAGGCTCCATTGCCGGGCGACCTCGGCGTCGAGCCCGGCGGCCCTGGTGAAGTCCCCGCAGCGCTCCCGCAGGCCCCGTTCCGGATCCGCCCGGGACAGCTCACGGATCCGGTTCCACAGCAACGGCGCCACCGCGAATTCCGCCTCGCCGATCAGGGGCTGCGGATCGATCGCGGCCCAGCCCTTGGCCGGTTCACCGCCGCCGCCCGCCTCCGCACTGCCGGGCCGGGCCAGGATGTTCAAACAGTGCAGGTCGGAATGGACCAGCACGTCCCGCCCGGAGCGGCGGCCGACTGCCCCGCGGGTCTGGCAGACCTCAAGCGCGGCTTCCAGAAGCCACCGCGGGAAGGGCCGGCCCAGACGTTCCCAGCTCTCCGGCAGCTCATCACTCCACTGCTCGGCCCGGGCCGCCACATGGTCGAAATCCTGCCATTCCGGGCGGTCATCGGGGACCAGGCTCAGCCGGCGAACCAGGGCGCCCCACACCGGGACCGCCTCGTCCAGGGGCACGTCCTGGAGGGAGCGGGCGGCGTCCAGGCGCTCCAGCAGCAGCGCACCGGCACCGGCGTCGCTGTCCAGCAGCCGGACCGCCCCGTGCCCGTTCCAGAGCGCGAGGGCCTGCGGTTCCACGAGCGCTTCGTCCTGCGCATAGGCGATCTTCAGGACGGCCCCCTGGCGCGCAGCCTGCCCGGGTGCTTCGCCGGCCGTGGTGCCGTTGCCGGTGCGGATGTTGGCGGTGGCGCGAAGCCGCACCGGGAACACGATGGCTCCGTGGCCATTCCATGGCAGGGCGCCGGGCGCTAGGTCAAGCTCGAGCTGCCACTGGTCGAGGCAGTGCCGAACCAGCCGGGGGAGCGAGGCAAGCCAGTCGCGGCCGGTTGAGCTGCCGCCGTAGCGGCGGCTGAGGTCGGGCGGGATCGGGACGTCGGTTGGCTGACTCATCGGATCCAGCGTAGTTGCTGCCGGGCGTCAGGGGCCCGCCGAGCCTGGCTGGCCGGCTAGTCAGGCGAGCCCGCTTGTCAACCGGGCCTGCTTTGTCAGCAGGCCAGGATCCTGCCGGCGCAGCAGGAGGGTCAGACGGTGATGCCGCTGGCTCCGAGCCAGCTGCCGATCAGGAAGGTCGCGACGAGCGCCGCGGCGCCGCCGATCACCACCCGCACGGCCGCCTTCATCTTCGAACCGCCGCCAATCCAGGCGCCGATGGCTCCGGTCAGGGCCAGGGCGACCAGCACAGCCACGAAAGTCAGCGGAACACGGATGTTCTCCGGCGGCAGCAGGATGGCAAGCATGGGGAGGACCGCGCCGACCAGGAACGCCGCGGCGGAGGCGAACGCGGCGTGCCACGGACTGACAATGTCCGTCTCGTCGATGTGCAGTTCCGCGGACAGGTGGGCGCCGAGGGCATCGTGAGCGGTGAGTTCCTTGGCCACGGTCCGGGCGGTGTCCGCGCTGAGACCCTTGCCCTGGTAGATGGCGGCGAGTTCCTCGAGCTCCTCTTCGGGCTGTTCTTCCAGCTCCCGGCGTTCCTTCTCGATCAGCGCGCGCTGGCTGTCCTTCTGGCTGCTCACCGAGACGTATTCGCCCAGGGCCATCGAGATGGCGCCACCGACCACGCCGGCGGTACCGGCAATGAGGATGGGGCCGGACTCCGTGGTGACGCCGGCGACGCCGACCACAATCGCCGCGACGGAAACGATGCCATCGTTGGCCCCCAGCACCCCCGCGCGCAGCCAGTTGAGGCGGTGCGCGATGTCATTGCGGTGGGGTTCGTTCTCGTGCTGGATGGGGGCGGCTTGACTGTCCATGAGTACAGCAAAGCACCGGCGACCACAGCCGGCCAGTATGACGAACCTAACTAAGCGCTTCCTCGCCGCCGCAATCCCTGGCAGCCGGCCGGCGCCCGGAAGCTACAGGCCGGGTGCGGGCAGCTCGGGGAACCCCGCCGGATCGGCAGCCAGACCGGGAAGGGCACCGGTCTCCCCACCCCAAAGGTCGGACCGGCGTGCAGCACCGACGAGGCCGGCGATCGCCCATTGGCGGGTCTGGCCCTCACTCAGGGCCACCAGGTCGCCGTAGACCGGCAGCGCCGAGGCTTCCAGTCTGCCGAGGCCAGCGGCGGGAGAAGCCAGGAAGTCCTGCGCCATGGTGTACCCGGCTTCGCGCGGCGGCACCGGGGTGCAATGGATCCTGCTCAGCGCTTCGGCACCGGCAGCGAGGGCCTCATGCGCGGCGAGCTGCTCCGACGCCCGGGCAGCCGCTTCGCCATCCAGCCGGGTCAGGGCCACCTGGTACCCGTAGACGGCTTCCAGCTCGGTCTCCATCGTCGCCGCCAGCGCTCCGGGCAGGGTCGCGGCACCGGCACCGGCATCAGCTCCTGCCGAAGCGGAAGAAGCATCCACCGGGGCGGACGACGGCGACGCTGCAGCGCGGGGGCATGCCCCGGACAGCTGGGGCGCGGCAGGGGCAGGCACCGCCGGCGCCGGCACCCCGGCGGCCGCGGCGAGGAAGGACGCCTGCAGCAGTTGGGCGGTCCCGACGGCGGCCAGCAGCCGGGCCATTCCGCCGTCGGCCACGGCAGCGTCGGCGAGCATTTGCCCGGCGCTGTCCGCCAGCGCGGTGGCCAGCGCCGCCGCCGACGCCGGCAGGGGAGCAGCAGAAGGAGCGCCGGAAGGAGCACCAGAGGGAGTACCGGCCGAAGGGGTGGCCGGACCGGACGGCAGAGGAGAGTCCGGGACGTCCTGGCCCGGCAGCAGGAGGGCCCGTGCCTGGCTTGTCAGCAAACTCACAGTCTGAACGACGGCAGGCTTCGCGTCCCCGGAACCGGGCTGGCCCAGTGCCTCGCCGGCGGTCCGCAGCCGCAGGGTTTCGGCCAGCGCGGCGGACCGTGCCTGTTCGGAAAACGGCGGTTCGGCGGGCTCCTCAGGACTTCGGGGACTCAAGGCGATCCCGAGGCTCACGACCACGAGGGCGAGGCAGGCCAGGAGGGCGATGCGGGGAATGAGCTTCCGCCGCTGCTTTTCCCCGCTGTCGTCTTTCACAACAGACCATGTTGTCATGCCGGCCGGGAACTGAAGTGCACCACGGCGCCCGGAAAATCGCTAGGCTAGTACACACAACATCATCTAACGGGAGGCGGCCGGCATCATGACCAACGCAGAAGCCACGACTTCAACAGACCGGACCGGGATGGGGAAGGCTGAAGCCGCACCCGCTCACAACTTCGAGGCCGAGCGGCTGCATGCCCTCCTGGAACCCGAGGTCCTGGCAAACCGGCTGTACCTGGAGGACGTTTCCATTCACGTCGCCGGAGCCAACAGGGTGGTCCACGTAGTGGTGGACCTGCCGCAGGAGGAAACGGGCGGCGTTGGTCTCGACGTCATTGCGGAGATCTCCAAGACCCTCTCCGACATCCTGGACAACGATCCCAGCACCGACTCACGCCCCTACGAGCTTGAGGTTTCCTCGCCCGGCGTCGGCCGTCCCCTCACCGAAGAGCGGCACTGGCACCGCGCCCGCGGCCGGATGGTCAAGGTCAACGTCCTGCAGGGCGAGAACGTCACCGGCCGGGTCCAGTCCGTCGACGACGGCGGCGTCACCCTGGTCCCCGAGATCGCCGTGAAGAAGGGCATGAAGCCCAAACAGGGCGAACCCATCAAGCTTCCTTTCGACAAGATCCGCAGCGGAAAAGTCGAAATAGAGTTCAGCCACCTCGAAGAGGCCGGCCTGGAGAACGCAAACAATGGACCTTCTGAGGAGGCCTAATGGATATTGACATGAGCGCACTGAGACTCCTGGAGCGTGAGCGTGAAATCCCGCTGGATCTCCTGATTCCCACGATCGAGCAGGCCCTGCTGGTGGCGTACCACAAGACGCCGGGAGCCTTCGAGAAAGCCCGGGCCGAGCTGGACCGCAAGAGCGGCCACGTGACCATCTGGGCCACGGAGATCGACGACGACGGCGCCCCGATCGGCGAATTCGAAGACACCCCCGCCGGCTTCGGCCGCATCGCCGCCAGCACCGCACGGCAGATCATCCTGCAGCGCCTGCGCGACGTCGAGGACGACAACGTCCTTGGCGAGTTCAAGGGCCGCGAGGGCGAGCTGGTGGCCGGCACCATCCAGCAGGGCAACAACCCGCACATGATCCAGGTCAACCTGGGCACGGTGGAGGCACTGCTGCCGCCGCCCGAGCAGGTGCCGGGAGAGAAGTACATCCACGGCAACCGGCTCCGCGCCTTCGTGATCGACGTGCACCGCGGCACCAAGGGTCCATCCATCACCCTGTCCCGGTCACACCCGGGCCTCGTGCGGAAGCTCTTCGAAATGGAAGTTCCGGAAATCGCGGACCGCTCCGTGGAGATCGTCGCCCTCGCCCGCGAGGCCGGTCACCGCACCAAGATGGCGGTCAAGGCCAACAACCCCGGCATCAACGCCAAGGGCGCCTGCATCGGTGAGATGGGTTCGCGCGTCCGTGCGGTCATGAACGAACTCAACGACGAGAAGATCGACATCGTCGATTACAGCGACGATCCGGCGACATTCATCGCCAGCGCGCTCTCCCCGTCACGGGTGAATTCGGTCACCATCACGGACGAGGCAACCCGCTCGGCCCGCGTCGTGGTCCCGGACTACCAGCTCTCCCTCGCCATCGGCAAGGAAGGCCAGAATGCCCGTCTCGCCGCCAAGCTCACCGGCTGGCGGATCGACATCGTCTCGGATGCCGCGGTCAGCCGCGACAAATAAGTTACCAACAGCGGCCCCGGCAACGGGGCCGCAACAAAATGGGCCTCAGTTCTGGCCTGCCCGTCAGCGTCCGTGTCCCCGCTAGTTCGGGGCCCGGGCGCTTGAGGGGCTAGAATAGACATGACCGCGCCTAATGGCCGGTATCCGCGTGTCCCTTACGCGTCCGGTTTTGCGTCCGGCGAAGGTGTTGATCACAACCCTTGGCCAGGCGGCCTCCGGAAGCCAGGGGCCGGCAGATATGTACTGGCAGGAAGATACTCGTAAGTGGCACACGTGCAACACCTCGAGAATCAGCCGCAGCGTACCTGCATCGGATGCCGGAAAAAGGGATCGCGATCGGAGCTACTCCGGCTCGTCGCCGACGGCAGCGGTTCATCCGCCGTCGTAGTGGATGAACGACGCCGGAGGGCTGGCCGGGGTGCATGGCTGCATCCCAGCGAAAAGTGCCTGGCACTGGCGGTCAAACGTCGAGCGTTCGGTCGCGCCCTGAACGGCGCTGCCGGAACAGCCGACGTCGAACGCCGGATCATGGCGGGCACGCAAGCCGTGGACACCCCGGTGGCCGCAGCAACAACCGTCCAACCTGAAAGCGGGTCAGAAAACTGATGGAAACCCGATGAGTTCCCAGCGATGAGTGCGCAACGATGACAACTTTGTTGCGCTCTGCAATGGACCTTTCAGCTGCACTCGCGGCGGAGGTCCGCAGTAAGAAGTAGACGGTTCGTGCCTGGCTCGGTGCGGACCGAGACAGGAGAAATGTGGCCAAGGTCCGCGTACATGAGCTTGCTAAAGAGCTCGGTATCACTTCCAAAGATGCAGTAACCAAACTGCAGGAACTGGGCGAATTCGTTCGCTCTGCCTCTTCCACCATTGAGGCCCCCGTTGTGAGGAAACTCCGCAACGCGTTCCCCGACGCAGCAGCAGCTTCGAAGTCCGAAGCGCCTGCGTCCGCCCCCAAGGCACCCGCCAGCCCCTCGGCAAACCGTCCGGCGCCCGCGCAGGCTCCGGCTGCTCCCACAGCGCCGGCGGCTGCAGTAACCAAGACTGAAGCTCCGGCTCCGGCACCAGCTGCTCCGGCACCCGTTGCCGCTGCGGCAGCACCGACGGCGGCTCCGGCCGCCCCGGCAGCTCCCGCGTCCCAGGCTCCGGCTGCGCCCTCCACGGGCGCCAAGCCCGGCGCACGCCCGGCACCCAAGGCTGAAGCCCCGGCTGCTCCGGCACGCCAGGGTGGCTCGGCACCCCGCCCGGGCGGTCCCCGTCCCGGCAACAACCCGTTCGCGACGTCCCAGGGCATGCCCCGGGGCCGCGGCGGCGACAACGAACGTCCCTCGCGTCCGGGTAATAACCCGTTCGCTCCTTCCCAGGGCATGCCGCGTCCGGGCGGAAGCCGCACCGAGGGCGAACGCCCCGGCGGTCCCCGTCCCGCAGCAGGCGCTGGTGGTCCCCGTCCGGGTGCTCCCCGCACCGGCGGCGCTCCGGGTGCACGTCCGGGCGCACCGCGTCCGGCCGGCGCAGCTGGCGCTGGCCGTCCGGCAGGGGCCGGCGGAAACCGTCCGACTCCCGGCATGATGCCGAACCGCACCGAACGTCCCGCACCTGCTGGTGCAGGCCGTCCCGGCGGCGGAGCCCGTGGCCCGGGCCGTCCGGGTGGCGCTCCAGGTACCGGTGCCCCCGGCGCCGGTGGCGGCGCTCCGGCCGGCGGTGGCTTCGGCAAGGGTGGCCGCGGTCGCGGTGGCACCCAGGGTGCTTTCGGTAAAGGCGGCGCAGGCCGTGGCAAGCAGCGCAAGTCGAAGCGTGCCAAGCGCCAGGAACTCGAGCAGATGAGTGCTCCGTCGCTGGGTGGCGTCAGTGTGCCCCGCGGCGACGGCAACACCGTAGTCCGGCTTCGCCGTGGCTCGTCCATCACGGACTTCGCCGACAAGATCGAGGCGAACCCCGCCGCACTGGTGACCGTCCTCTTCCACCTCGGCGAAATGGCTACTGCCACGCAGTCGCTGGATGAAGAGACCTTCGCCCTGCTGGGCGAGGAGCTTGGCTACAAGCTCCAGGTCGTGTCCCCGGAGGATGAGGAGCGCGAGCTGCTCTCCGGCTTCGACATCGACTTCGACGCCGAGCTGGAAGCCGAAGGCGATGAGGAACTCGAGGCACGTCCTCCGGTTGTCACCGTCATGGGTCACGTTGACCACGGTAAGACCCGCCTGCTCGATGCCATCCGCAAGTCGGACGTTATGGCGGGCGAGCACGGCGGCATCACGCAGCACATCGGTGCTTACCAGGTCACGCACGCTCACGAAGGTATCGATCGCAAGATCACCTTCATCGATACTCCGGGCCACGAGGCGTTCACCGCCATGCGTGCCCGTGGTGCGAAGGTCACCGACATCGCCATCCTGGTGGTCGCAGCGGACGACGGCGTGATGCCGCAGACCGTTGAAGCCCTCAACCACGCCCAGGCGGCCAACGTGCCGATCGTCGTGGCCGTGAACAAGATCGACAAGGAAGGCGCCAACCCGGAAAAGGTCCGCGGCCAGCTGACCGAGTACGGACTGGTTCCGGAAGAGTACGGTGGCGACACCATGTTCGTGGAGGTCTCTGCACGCCAGAACCTCAACATCGACGAGCTGCTCGAGGCCGTTCTGCTCACCGCAGACGCAGCCCTGGACATGCGCGCCAACCCGAACAAGGATGCCCGCGGTATCGCGATTGAAGCCAACCTGGACAAGGGCCGCGGTGCAGTTGCCACCGTCCTGGTTCAGTCCGGCACCCTGCACGTCGGCGACACCATCGTGGCAGGCACGGCCCACGGCCGCGTCCGTGCGATGTTCGACGACGACGGCAGCGCCCTGACCGAGGCCGGCCCGTCCCGCCCCGTGCAGGTCCTGGGTCTGTCCAACGTCCCGCGCGCCGGTGACACCTTCTTCGTGACCGCTGACGAGCGCACCGCCCGCCAGATCGCCGAGAAGCGTGAAGCTGCGGACCGTAACGCCGCCCTGGCCAAGCGCCGCAAGCGCATCAGCCTGGAAGACTTCGACCAGGCCGTCGCCGATGGCAAGATCGACACCCTCAACCTCATCCTCAAGGGTGACGTGTCCGGTGCCGTGGAAGCCCTCGAAGACGCGCTGCTCAAGATCGACGTCGGCGAGGGTGTCCAGCTCCGCGTTATCCACCGCGGTGTCGGTGCGATCACGCAGAACGACGTCAACCTGGCTACGGTCGACAGCGCCGTCATCATCGGCTTCAACGTCAAGCCCGCCGAGCGTGTTGCCGAACTGGCAGACCGCGAAGGCGTGGACATGCGCTTCTACTCCGTCATCTACGCAGCAATTGATGACATTGAGGCAGCCCTCAAGGGCATGCTCAAGCCGGAGTACGAAGAGGTCCAGCTTGGCACCGCCGAGGTCCGCGAAGTGTTCCGTTCCTCCAAGTTCGGCAACATTGCAGGCTCGATCGTCCGCTCGGGTGTTATCCGACGCAACGCGAAGGCCCGTGTCAGCCGCGACGGCAAGGTCATCGGTGACAACCTCACCGTTGAGACGCTCAAGCGCTTCAAGGACGACGCCACCGAGGTCCGCACGGACTTCGAGTGTGGTATCGGTCTTGGCTCGTTCAACGACATCAACGAAGGTGACACCATCGAGACCTTCGAGATGCGCGAAAAGCCGCGCGTCTAAGTCGGTTTAGCAATACGGGTGCGGGGCCGTTGGAATTTTTCCGGCGGCCCCGCCCCTACGCTGGGCGGCAGTGGATCTGCGATCCATTGCCGCCCAGCTCCGGCAGCGGTGTCAGCCTTCCCAATGCTCGCAAGCTCGCATCGGGGCCCTCGGCTGCCACCTTGGATGCCATCCAGGCCGCCGGAAAGAATCCAACGGGTCCGTCGTAGACTCGCCTTAGGCGCGTGGCAACTAACCAAACGTGTGTACGTGAGCCGTTAACGCGCCGTCGTACATCCAAATTTTTAGGAGTGGAAATGGCTGATCCCGCACGGGCTGCCAAGTTGGCGCAGCGGATTAAGGTTGTTGTTGCTGAGGCCCTGGGCCGGAGGGTCAAGGATCCTCGGCTCGAGGGCGTCACTGTTACCGATGCGCGTGTGACCAATGATCTGCAGCACGCCACGGTCTACTACACCGTGTTCGGTGACCAGCTGGTCCAAGCCGAGGCCGCCAAGGGGCTTGAGAAAGCCAAGGGCGTGCTGCGGCAGGAAGTCGGGCGGAACATCACCGTCCGGCTGACTCCGACCCTGGAGTTCGTGGCGGACCAGATCCCGGTCAACGCCTCCAACCTGGAGGAACTGCTCCGGGCCGCGAAGAAGCGCGACGCCGAGGTCGCCGCACTCGCTGCCAGCGCTAAGCACGCCGGCGACGCGGACCCCTACAAGAGCGATACTCCGCAGGACGTGGAGCTCGACGAGGACGACTTCGACGAAGAGGACCTGGACCTCATCGACGAAGGCGACGTCGACGAGGACAGCAACAAGTAGTTCGGTAACAGCGAAGCACTATACGGAATGGCCGGCCCCGGCAGGGGACCGGCCATTTTTGTCTGGCAGCAGTGCTGTCGCTGTCAGGACTTGCTGGCCCCGTCATGGTCGCCGTCCCGCAGATTCAGGTACATCACCTGGCCGTCGGGCGGACCCTCCGGCCCGGGCAGGGCGTTGACCGTGGCATAAAGGGTGTCTCCGCGGAGGTCCACGTCGGCTACGAATCCGGCCGCGAGCACTACCGTCTGGTCGCCCGAGTCCGGGTCGATCTTGAGCACGCCTTCGCCGAACAGCGAGGCAACATAAAGCCCGCCGTGGTCGTCCAGGGCGAGTCCCGTGGGTGTAATGATGTCGTCCGCCACGAGCTCCACCTCGTCGTCGGCCGGATCCACCTTGAAGATCGCCCCGCGGGCGCCCAGGGCCGGATCTTCCGGTCCGCCGGGGAGCGACGTGACGTACAGCCGGCCATCCGGCCCGACGGCGACATCGGTCGGAACCGCCTCGAAGTCATAGGTCGTTCCCACAACACAGTCGGGAAGCCCGTTCGAGGCCGCGGCTTCGGGGGTGATCTTGTAGGGCCGGGCCGGCAGCACAGCGACGGTCTCGGTCTCGCCGCTCCGGGTATCAACGGACACCACACTGTTCGCCCCTGCATCGGCGACGTAGATGGTCCCGCCGGTAACGGCGATGCCGTACGGATGCGAATCGACTTCGCCCGTGTAGCTGGCAGGCATGTTGGCCGGCAGCTCGGCGGCGCAGCCCTCCGGCAGGTCACGGAAGCCGTACCGGGTAGCGCCGTCGGAGTTCTCCTCCGTTTCCAGGGCGGCGAAATCGCCCAGCGTCCGCTGGCTCCCGTCCTCGTCGATGATGCGGACGTGGCCGGCCAGCTCAGCCGGGTGGGGTCCGGCGCCCTGGCTTTCCAGGAAATACGTCGTCCCATCCCGCTGGGCGTTGCCCGCAACGCTCCAGTCAGGGGTTTCGTAGAGGACGGCCTGGGTCCCCTCGGAGTCGACCCGGGTCAGCCGTCCGGCAAAGGATTCGCTGACCGTGACGGAGCCGTGTCGCCCGGCGCTGACATGCAACGGACCCACCAGCCGGCCGGTGAGCAGAACCGGTGACGCGTCTCCGGCGTTCCCTCCGGAGGGGTCGCCGGGGGCTGCGCCGGCGGCTGTCCCGGTCGAGAGGAACACGGCGGCGGTGGCGGCCGTGGCGAGCAGTGACAATTTCTTTCTCATGGTTGGCTCCCGGGGCGAATGATGAGGTATCCACATCGTTTGAGACCCTTGAGACCGGTGCAGTGGCGGCCGGAGTATGCACGGCGGCCCCCATAGCGGATATTAAGCCTTCGGAGACACAAAGTCGATGCCCGCGCGGCAACCGTGGCTCTTCCACGGCGCACGGCGTTGCTGGCTATGATCGGACCATGGTCACGGCACCCTCAGCTTCGGACATCAACCGCTTCCTGGATCAGGCCATCCGGCTCGCCGCTGCCAATGTGGACGCCGGCGGCGGACCGTTCGGGGCGCTGGTCGTGACTCCCGACGGGCGGACCCACGAGGGCGTCAACCAGGTCACGCGGGACAACGATCCCACTGCCCACGCCGAAGTGGTGGCCATCCGCACGGCCGCGGCCGCTTCCGCCACCTTCGATCTCAGCGGTGCCGTGCTCTATGCCAGCTGCGAACCGTGCCCGCTGTGCCTCGCAGCAGCCCTCTGGGCCCGCATCGACCTGGTCTATTTCGCCGCGGACCGTCACGCGGCCGCCGCCGCCGGCTTCGACGATGCGCTGTTCTATGAATACTTCGACGGCACCCGGCCGGAGCTGATGCCAGTCCGGCAAACGGCCGTCCCGGCGTCGGAGGTTCCCTTCCAGGCCTGGCGCGACAACCCGGACCGCATTGAATACTGAAAGCGGTGGCCACGGCCTGGCCGGGGGACTTTGGACTCTATGCCCGCTCCGCGCGGGGGCGTCCCATGGAACCATGACTGCGGGGACTCGGGAAGGCGGCGGTCCGTGGGCTCGAGCCTGATCACATGCCCCCAGTGCGGGAAGACCAACAGGATTCCGACGGCGGCTGCGGGCCATCCGCGCTGCGGCAACTGCCGCACGGACCTGCCCTGGATTGTCGACGCCGGCGACGCCGACTTCGCCGAGATCGCCGAACAGTCCTCAACGCCCGCCCTGATCGACTTCTGGGCGGCCTGGTGCGGCCCCTGCCGCATGGTCAGTCCCGTGCTGGACAAGCTGGCCCAGGAGCGGGCCGGCCGGGTCAAACTCGTCAAGGTCGACGTTGACAAGTCACCGGCTCTCTCACGGCGCTTCGACATCCAGGCCATTCCGACCATGCTGCTGATCAGGGACGGCAAAGTGGTCGCCCGGCAGGCGGGCGCCCCGCCGGCGGCGGCCCTGCGCCAATGGCTGGACGGCGCCCTCGCGGCGGGCAAACCGTGACCGTCGCACGGGCGAGATGGAGGAAGCAATGACCGAGATACTGCGCTACGAAGTGGGTTCCGGGACGGTGCTGGTCGAGGCCGCCGATAACAGCTTCGGCGTCGAACGCCCCTCCCGGAACGAGCAGGGGATCACCGACGTCGGGCGGCGGCTGGAGGACGCCCTCGCCGCCATCCGCCCGGCGGCCAACGCGGCGGCGGAAGTCCTGAAGGAAGTCGGCGCGGAACACCTCGAGCTCCAATTCGGCGTGAAGCTGGCCGGTGGGGCGGGGGCGATCATCGCGCAGAACTGCTCCGGGGCTCACTTCATCGTCAGGCTGTCCTTCTCCCACATGCCTCCGGCGCAGATGTCGCCGGAGGAAGAGATCATGCTGTGAGGCGGTCCCGCCCAGGGGAGTGAGCGGTGCCGAGGGGCCGCGCCGTCAGCGGCGCCTGCTCCGCGCGCCCCGGGCGCCCAAGCCTCCCAGGAAGGGCGAGCCGACCCCCAGCAGGAAGCCGAAGTCGTACCAGTTTCCGGCGCGGGCCGTGTTGTAAAACGGGAACTCACTCCACTGTCCGAAGACGTGGACGATCAACACAATCCACGCCGTGAGCCCGTTCCAGATGCCCCATAACAAGTCCTGCCACCACATAAGAACCTCCCTGACGAACCCCGACACGCCAGCCCCGGAACGGTACGCCCCGCGACGCACGCGATGACTGCGTGCTGGGCTCAGGTTAGGCGCTGCGGTGCCGTGGCGGTAGGGGACAGAGACCCAGTGGCCGGGCTGTCAGCCTTCAGCTGTGGGCCGGGCCGGGAGCCGTCCGAGGCCTTCGACCAGATCAGCCTGGCTGCTGCAGAGCGCAATCCGGATCCAGCCCTCACCGATCGAGCCGAACGCGGTGCCGGGGGCAAAGGACACCCCGGAATCGGCCAGGAAGCGGCGGACCCAGGACCGCACGTCCCCGCCGCTGACGTGGGACACATCCGCCCAGAGGTAGAAGGCCCCCTGCGCGGTGAGGAACGGGATCCCTTTGGACGCCAGCACGGCCGAGGCGGCGTCGCGGTTGGCCCGGTAGTGCGCGTGGGCGTGGCTGACATAGTCCTGCGGGCCCGTCAGCGCAGCCAGGGCCGCGTACTGCGAGGGCGAGGCGACACAGGAGACGATCGACTCCATCACGTTGTTCATCTTCTGTTCCAGGCCGGGCGGGCAGATCAGTGCGCCGATCCGCAGCCCGGTCAGGCCGTAGGTCTTGGACAGCGTGAGCGAGGTGAAGACACGGGCCTCGCCCGGGACGTCGGTGTCGAATCGGGCAGGGCTCACATGCGGGACGTCATACGTGAACGCCTCATAGCATTCGTCGGAAATGATCCACAGATCGTGCCGGACGGCCATCGCCACGAGGCTGCGGGTGAGCTCCTCGCCCAGGACGGCGCCCAGCGGATTGGACGGCGAATTGAGGATCAGCACCTTGGTCCGCGGTGTGATGAGCTCCTCGATGTCCGCGATCCGGGGCTGGAAGTCATGCTCGGGATACAGCGGGTACTGCACCGGGACAGCGTGCAGCAGGCTGCTGGTCATGGCGAAGGTCGGGTAGCCCGGATTGGGGATCAGGATTTCATCACCGGGGGAGAGCAGCAGGCTCATCGCGAAGTGCAGGCCCTGCTGGGCGCCGTCGACGACATAGACGCGGTCCGCCCCGACCGGCGTCGCATTGTGTTCCCGGAACCTGGCCGCGAACGCCTCGCGCAGGGCCGGAATGCCGGCGTTCGGGGTGTAGTTCGTTTCGTCGCGGTCCAGGCACGCCATCCCGGCTTCGAGGATATGGCGGGGGACGGCGAACCCCGGTTCGCCGATGCTCAACACGATCGCGCCGGGGGTTACCCAGGCGGCTTCAGTGATTTCGCGGATCTGGTTGATGGGGACGTCGCGGACGTGGGCGGCAAGCTCGGGCATGTCTGCCATCCTAGCGGGCGCAGATATACTGGGGAGCGTGCTTTCTGGACTGGTAATAGTGGACAAGCCGCAAGGCTGGACCAGCCACGATGTGGTTGGACGGATGCGGCGGCTCGCCGGTACCCGAAAGGTGGGCCACGCCGGAACCCTGGATCCGATGGCCACGGGCGTTTTGGTGGTCGGCATCAACAAGGCCACCCGGCTGCTCACCTACATTGTGGGCACCTCCAAGACGTATACGGCCACCATCCGGCTCGGCGAATCAACCGTGACGGACGACGCCGAGGGCGAGGTCACTGCGACGCACAGCGCCGCCGCGGTCACCGAGGAAGCCGTCCGGGCCGGCGTCGCCGCCCTGACCGGTGAGATCCAGCAGGTTCCCAGCAGCGTCAGCGCCATCAAGGTCAACGGGGAGCGGGCCTACGCCCGGGTCCGCTCCGGCGAAGAGGTCAAGCTGGCCGCGCGTCCGGTCACCATCCACCGCTTCGAGGTCCACGGGCTCCGGCCGGTGCGCGACGGCGACGCGCTGGACGTGGACGTGACCGTGGAATGCTCCTCCGGGACCTACATCCGGGCCCTTGCCCGCGACCTGGGCGAGGCGCTCGGCGTCGGCGGTCACCTGACGGCGCTGCGCCGCACTCAGGTGGGCCCCTACACGCTGGACCAAGCCCACACCCTGGAACAGCTCGCCGAAGAGCTGGACGTGCTGGAAATGTCCCAGGCCGCCCGGGCACTCATGCCCAACCGTGAACTCAGCGACGAGGAAACCACCGAGATTTCCTTCGGCCGCAGGATCGCTGCGGGGTCGTCCGCCGGCACAGCGGGTGCAGCCACGCCGGAGAATCCGGCCGCCGGCTTCGCCCCGGACGGGACCCTCGTGGCCCTGCTCGCTGACAAGGGGAGCTACGCGAAACCAGTGCTGGTGTTCGCGCCGGACAATGAGAAACATGCGCCCAAGCAGCCGACGGCGGAACAGCAGGCCGGACAGTAGTGGACGCGTATTTCTACATCACCCTTGTCGTCGGCCTGGTCTCCACCGTCATCTGCCTGGTCGCCGGCATCCTCAAGAAGGCCCCGAACGACACGACGATCCTTTCGGTGGCCGCCGTCGAACTGTCCCTGCTGGTCTATCTGGTCGGTTCGATCGTCCGGGTCGCGGGCGGGGAACAGATCGCCGGGGAGCCGTGGGAGTTCTGGGGTTACCTGCTGACGGCCCTCCTGCTGCCGGTGGGCGCGGTGTACTGGGCCATCCTGGAACGCACCCGCTGGAGCAACTTCGTGCTGGCCGCCGTCGGCGTCACCGCCCTGGTGATGGCGGCACGAATGAATCAGATTTGGTACTGACGTGGAAGAGGCAGACAACGTGACCGCGAAACCTTCGCACGAGGACATCGGAACGACACCGGCACCTGCCGGCCCGGCGACGGCCACGGCGGCGGCCCCGTCGGCGAAAGACACGCGTAACACCGGCCCCGGCCGGCTGCTGATCGCCGTCTACGCCGTGTTCGCGATTTCCGCAACGGCCCGGGCAGGATTCCAGATCCTTACCAAGTTCTCCGAAGCTCCCCTGGCGTATCTGCTCTCGGCATTCGCCGCCGTCGTCTACCTGGTGGCGACGGTGTCGCTCGCGAAATCCGGCCGAACCTGGTTCAAGGTCTCCGTTGCGGCGGTCCTCGTGGAACTGGTGGGTGTGCTGGTGGTCGGCGCGCTGAGCATGTTCGACTCGGTCAACTTCCCGCATGAGACCGTCTGGTCCCTGTTTGGCCGCGGTTATGCGTTTATTCCGCTGCTGCTGCCGATCCTGGGCCTCATCTGGCTGTACCGCCGTCGTCCCGCGCCGATGCAGGCCTGAGGCTCCTAGTCCGCGGGCTGGTCCAGCTCCTGGAACAGGGTGAGTTGGAGCCCGGCCGGGCCGTTCAGCCGGGAGTTCACGGACCGCCACGGTGTTTGCCGTGGTTCCGCGATGAGGGTGCCGCCGGCCTTCACGAGGTCCCGCGTGGCCGTTTCCGCGTCGTTAACCTCGAAGGCGACCCGGATCCTGGCGCTCGGCTGACCGTCGGCTTCCACCTGATCGATGTACCGGACCTGCGCCGGGTTGGAGAGCTCCAGGGTGGCGCGGCCAGCTTCCAGGATCGTGATGCGTGCTTCGCCCTCGCTCGGGACGACCTCACGTTCCACGAGGCCCAGGACGTCGCGGTAGAAGGTCAGGGCGGCGTCGTAGTCCTCCGCCTCGACGACGAGACGCAGCTGCCGGACAGGAGGTGGGGTGTGATTTTCGCTCATACCCGAACCCTAGGACGGACCGTTCCAATGCGGAATGCCCGCCGTCCCCAGCTTCCGCGTCCGCCGCGTCGTGGGCTCAGTCCGTCCCGGCGTCGAGCCCCAAAAGTCTGCTGCGAAGGCCCGGCCAGGCGGCTCCGAAGCCGGGATGCAATTCCTTGTCGCCGACACGCTCGACCGGCACCCACTGCAGTTCCAGGCTTTCCGGGTCGCTGATCTCCGGTTCGAACGCGTCCACAACCTCGACGGCGACCGTGGTGTAGGTCCAGTAGCCGACGTCCAAGACTGAGGTGAACAGCACACGGACGTTCTCCGGCGGGACAGCAGCTTCTTCCTTGGCCTCGCGCAGAGCGCCGTGGACTGCTTCTTCGCCCTGGTGCAGGGCTCCGCCGGGGAGTCCCCAGGTGCCGCCCTGATCGCTCCACAAGGCGCGGTGCTGGAGCAGGATGCCCTTGGCGGGGTCGTGGACGAGGAGACCCGCCGAGCCAAAGCGCCCCCAGAATCGTCCGCGGTCACCTTCCACCCAGGCGTCACCGGGATCACGGGGTCCGTGGGGGCGGCGCAGCTCGATGGGAAGCTCGTGGGTTTCTGCGGCGGGGGGCTGTTCTTCGTTGGGCCGTGCGTTGTGGGGGAGGGCCGGGCTGGAGGTCGGGGCAACGGGGCTGTCCATGCCCCCAGTTTCCCACGGCACTGCCCGTGCCGCCCTTAGTGTGACTCCGCGGGGCCAGCCGTGGCCCTAAGCCCCAACTGTCGAGGCGGCACGGCTGCACCGTGGAAATCGTGACTCGACGAATCCTTCCGATCCATGTTGGAAGTCAGCTGGATCAGGCTTTTCGGGTTGCGTTGCAACGGGCTGCATGGACAGTCACTCCGACACTTACAACCAGGCTAAGGAACAGCGCCAGGAAGCCGACAGCGGTGGCGACAAAGTAGCTTGCCGGATCAGGCACCGTATCGACCACCGGCTCCATATAGAACCAAATGGTGGCACCAGAACTCACACCAAGAATTGCGATCAAGCCAGTCAAGAGCCACGCGGCTACAGCAAGAATGACCATTTTTATATCTCCCCCAACTTTGGACGGGCTGCAACCCGTCCCCAACAGAGCACCCTTTCACCCTTTTGGACACATCCCCCAACCCTCAACGCCAAGCCGATGGAAACCACTGGCTAGACGTAGCGCATACTGGCCAGCATTGCTTTGAGCTGGCTGTATTGCTGGGTTTTCATCCATGCTTTTGCACTCTCCAGGGAGTTGAAGGCAGGGCTGCCAAGTTCAACAGATGCTTCGGATGCACCATTTCCTACAATTCGGACATAGCTACCGGAAGTACCTTCGCCGTTAGTGACATGCGCTGCGCCCATGTTGCCCATGCGCTAGAAGACTGAGTGGTCAACAGGATGCTCATACTCAATGAATGCAAAAACTGTCCCTCCGTCCCTGGCCGGGAAGTTCGGGACCGGCTGAGTATCCAGAACTGTCAGTAATGATGGTCCTGCTGCACCGCCGCCGTATCCAGCGCTTGAGATGACTGAAACCTTGTTGCCTTTTTCATCGTAAATGTGGGCTTCTACTGACTTTGCCTTGTCTGTTTCATTCACGTAGTCAAGGTACGGACCTTGCTGGGTTTTGATGGTCCAGTTACCAGGGTGTTCAAAGAAAATATGACCGTCGGGGAAAGTGAATGTTGCCAGTTTCGGTGCGCCTGGCTCAGGGGCAGGAGCCACCGGAACCACAGGAGCCACCGTTGGCTCTACCGCTGCCGAAAGGCTGGGTGTCGGCGTTGTGGTGACGGTTGGGGTTGCGGTGGGCGTCGCAGTAACAGTCTCAGTCGCAGTGACCGAGGTGAAGGGAGATGCTGACGGGGCTGCTTCTTGATTGGCAGGCGCACAGACAGAAAAAGTGGCTGAGGGTTCTGCCTTGGATGAGTGAGGCCTTGAGCTTTGCGGCTAGCGGAACTGTGCAAACACGCGCACCGGTTCGGGTCGGAAATCCGAACCCTCGGTGAAGCCGAGGGCCTCGTAGAAGGCACGCTGCCCGGGTTCGTTGTCGGTGATCAATACGAACTGCCGGACGTGCTGGTACCGCGTCTGCACAGCTTCCAGCAGCCCGCGCCCGGCACCTGATTTCTGGAACGCCGGGTCCACGAGAATGTCCTGCAGGAAACAGATGGTCGCGTCATCGGAGATCAAGGACGATGAACTTCGACATCGGATCAGTGTCGCACACCGGCACACCGGCACACCCCGCGGCCCGGGCGTGAGGTGCTAGCGTAGCGCCGACGCTCAACAGGGGCCGAACATGGACGGAGCCGTATCAAGGGGGAGTATCCATGAACGCAACAGACTCGGCCGGCGTGTACCGGAAGCCATTCATGATCCCGGGGCCGGGTGGGGGCCCTGCATCGCCGAAACTAAGTCCGTCTGCGCCCGCCCGGGTCCTCTTCTACGGGGTGACCGGCAGCGGCAAGTCCTCTGCCGCCCGGGCCTACGCCCAGGCCACCGGGTTGCCAGAGTTCTCGGCGGACCATGACATTGGCTGGCTGCCCGGGTGGCAGCAGCGTACGGTCGAGGAGCAGCGGGACCTCGCGGCCGCGATTGCAGCCCAGGACCGCTGGGTGCTGGATAGTGCCTACGGGGTGTGGCGGGACGTTGTATTGCCTCGGGCGGAGCTCGTCGTAGGCCTGGACTATCCGCGCTGGCTCTCGCTGGCCCGGCTGGTGCGCCGCTCCTTGCGGCGGGCTTTGACCCGGGAACCTGTCTGTAACGGGAACCGTGAGACCTTTGCCAGGCTCTTCGCCCACGACTCGATCATCCGGTGGCATTTCCGGTCGTTCACACGGAAACGGCAGGTGATGCGCAGCCTCCACTCGGATCCTGCGATGCCGCCCGCGGTCCTGTTCCAGCATCCCCGCCAGCTCGACGCCTGGCTCGCGGAGCTCTCCGCCACGGGCGCCGGGTCCGGGCGGGCCGAAAGCCTCTGACCGGACGGCGACGGACCGCGGCTACGCTGGAGGCATGGCTGGACTCAAGGCCCCACGGGAGTTGCAGGCGGCCGAGCGTGCGTCCCTGCTGAGGGCTGTGAAAGCATTCCACACCTTTGCCTGGTTCACGATCGAGGCCTGCATGGTCTACGTCCTGTACGCCGGTATCCGCGGCCGCACCGACCGGCGGGTGGGCCTTGCCGCCGGTGTCGTCACCGCCGAGACCCTGGTCTTTGCCGCCAACGGCTTTCACTGCCCGCTCACCGCCGTGGCCAAGGACCTGGGCGACGAGACGGGCTCTGTCACCGACATCTATCTGCCACGGTGGTTCGCAAGGAACCTCCCGGGGATCCACGTCCCCTTGATCCTGGCCGCCGTGCTGCTGCACTGGCGGAACTACCGTGCCGCCGTCGGATGGCCACGGTTTGCTGGGGGAGCCCCGCGGTGTCGCCGCCGGCGGGCGTGGCGTTCCACCAGCCCCCGGAGCCGGCGCCAGTGAACAGCCGACGCCGGCCCGGCAACCACCGACAACCGCCACCCGGAGCCGCGCCCAAGCGGGCGCGACCCGGCCTGGCCTGTGGCCTACTTCTTCCCGAACAGCCCGCCCAGGATTCCGCCGAGCCCGCCGTCCTCGTTTTTCTTCTCCACCGGCTGGCTCTCCGGAAGGTCGACGTCGATCACCTCACCGGGGCGCGGGGCGCCGCCGCTGGGCTGGCCCTGCGGGTAGGCCTGCGGCTCCGACGAAGAGTCCCGCCCGGCATCAGGCACGGCTGCCGGGGACGACGGCTGGCCGCCGCCGAGCAGCCCGCCCAGCAGATCACCGAGTCCGCCCGTCCCGCCGGCGCCACCGGCGGCAGCGCCACCAGCGCCGCCGAGAATTCCGCCCAGAATTCCACCGAGGTCAATGCCACCCGCGCCGCCGGCTCCGCCGGCTCCGGAGGACTGACCGCGGCCCCCGAGGACCTTGTTGGCAAGGTAGGACATCACGATCGGGGCCAGGATCGGCAGCAGCTTCTTGATCAGGTCCCCACCCACGCCGCCGAGTTGTGACGTGCCGGCCAGCTGGCTGGCGACCTGGTCCTGCTGCCCGCCGAAGACGTGGCTCACGATCTTTTCGCCGTCCGCGGTGTCGACCTGCGAGACATCCACCCCGCCCTCCAGCAGCCCGTCCTGGTGCTGGCCGAGCGCTGACTCCAGCGAGGCTGCGCCGTCGGAGGCTTGCGCATTGTTCTGCATGCCGGCCAGCAGCGTGGGCACGGCGGCCTCCACTGCGGCCTGGGCAGTCTGCCGGTCCGTGCCGAGGAGGCCGGCAATCTGGTCTACCGGGATCTGCCGCAGGATGTCGTGGAGCTCGGTCATGGGGTACTCCTTCAGCCGCAGGTCAGTGCGGGCCTCGCTGGAAACGGCGCCGCGCAGGCGCCGCCGGACTGTTTGCCCTTGCATCGTAGTCCGGGCGTCGTGAACGCGAAAGGACGCCGCCCGGGGCGGGGCAGCGCCGTCGGAGCCTGGCCGCGTTTGCGGGTAATCTAAAAGGGTTCCGGAGCAGGCAGGATTCTCCGGAGGCACACATGGCAGGCAGCAAAAGGCGAGGTTGATGGTCCACATCTGGAACGATCCGTCCGAAGTCCCGGCGGACTTCGGTCCTTCCGTCGTTACCTTCGGCAACTTCGACGGTGTGCACCGCGGCCACCAGCAGGTGCTCTCGCAGCTCATCCGCATCGCCCGCCTGAACCACGCCCGGGCCGTCGCCATCACCTTCGACCCGCATCCGGCGCAGGTCCACCGGCCCGAATCCGCCCCGGAACTGATCATGGGCCTGGAGGACAAGCTGGTCGCGCTCGGCGAACTGGGCCTCGACGCGGTGCTCGTCATGAAGTACTCGCTCGAACTTGCCAGCCTCACGCCCGAAGAATTCGTCGCCAACGTCCTCGTCGGCAGCCTCAAAGCCAGCCACGTCGTGATCGGCCACGACGCCCGGTTCGGCCGGGGTAACTCCGGCGACCTGGACACCATGCAGGAACTCGGCAGGAAGCTCGGGTTCGAGGTTCTGGTCATCAGCGAGTTCGGCTCCGAAGGTTTCCCGCTGCACGGCGATTTGCACGACGACGGCGGCAAGGACCGCCGCTGTTCCTCCACCTGGGTGCGCGAGGCACTGCGCGAGGGCGACGTCGCCACTGCCGCCGCCGTCCTGGGCCGGTCGCACCGGATGCGTGGCGAGGTGGTCCATGGCGCAGCGCGTGGCCGCGACCTCGGCTTCCCGACCGCCAACCTCGCCTCCGACGCCAGCGGCTACATCCCGGCGGACGGCATCTACGCCGGCTGGCTCGTGGACCAGGCCGGTGCGCGCTGGCCGGCGGCCATCTCGGTGGGCTCCAACCCCACCTTCGACGGCGTCAGCCGGCAGGTGGAGGCGCACGTGATCGACCGCCCGGAAGAGGCTGTCGAGGACTTCGATCTGTACGGCCAGACAGTAGTGGTGGAATTCGTCGCCCGGCTGCGGGGGATGGTGGCGTACCGTGGCCCTGAAGCGTTGGTGGACCAGATGCGCCTGGACGTGGTCCAGGCGCACAACATTCTGTTCGCGCGCTGAACCGCTAGGGCGGTTGCGCCGGCGGGTCCGCGCAGTGAAGCACCGCCATTGGGCAAGGAAGGCAAGAAACGTGACGATCGAGAAAAACACCAGGGAGCTGGACAAGGATATTGTCCGGGACTTCAGCTCAAAGATGAGCTACGCGTCCTACCTGCAGCTGCCGACGCTCCTGAGCGCCCAGCAGCCGGTCAGCGCCCCGGAGCACCACGACGAGATGCTGTTCATCATCCAGCACCAGACCACGGAACTGTGGCTCAAGCTGGTCCTGCACGAACTCCGCAGCGCCGCCGCCTGGCTCCGCTCCGACGACCTCGGCTCGGCGCTGAAGGCCATCGCCCGGGTCAAGCACATCCAGAAAACCCTCACCGAGCAGTGGTCCGTGCTGGCCACCCTCACACCCACCGAGTACTCCCAGTTCCGCGGCTTCCTGGGCAACTCCTCAGGATTCCAGTCCAGCCAGTACCGCGCGGTGGAGTTCCTGCTCGGCAACAAGAACCGCAAGATGCTGCCGGTGTTCGAATCCGACCCCGAGGCCCACGCCATGCTGCTGGAGCTCCTCGAATCCCCGAGCATCTACGACGACTTCCTCGCCTACCTCAAACGCCAGGGCTTCGACGTTCCCGCCTCGCTACTGGAGCGGGACGTCACCCAGGCGCACGAGTTCTGCGCCGAGCTTGTCCCGGTCTTCAAGTACATCTACGAGAACGCCGCGGACAACTGGGGCGCCTACGAGGCCTGTGAGGAACTCGTGGACCTGGAGGACAACTTCCAGCTCTGGCGCTTCCGGCACCTGCGCACGGTGCAGCGCACCATCGGCATGAAGTCCGGCACGGGCGGCTCCAGCGGCGCGGCCTTCCTGCCGAAAGCGCTGGAACTGACCTTCTTCCCGGAGCTCTTCGCCGTCCGGACGGAGATCGGCCAGTGAGCGCCCTTCAGCCCGAGACGGCAGGGCCCGCGGCACAGGCCGCCCCCGGCAACGACACAGCCCTGCTCCAGCGCGCCCGCGATCTGGACGCCGCCGACCCGCTGGCCGCCTACCGCGATCACTTCATCGGCACCGACACCGCCCTGTCCTACCTCGACGGCAACTCCCTGGGCCGCCCGCTCAAGCGCACCGTCACGGACATCAGCAGTTTCATCCAGGACAGCTGGGGCGGCCGGCTGATCCGCGGCTGGGACGAGGAATGGCTTGAGCTCCCGCAGGCCATTGGCGACCAGCTGGGCCGCGCCGTCCTCGGCGCCGCTGCAGGGCAGACCATCATCGCCGACTCCACCACGGTGGTGCTGTACAAGCTGATCCGGGCAGCGCTGGCCGCGGTCACGGACCCTGCACGCACCGAAATCGTGCTGGACACGGACAATTTCCCCACCGACCGCTACCTCGTCGAGGGCATCGCCCGCGAAGAGGGCCTCACGCTGCGCTGGATCGACGCCGATCCCTCCTCCGGCGTGACCGTCGAGCAGGTGCGGGCCGCCACCGGCCCGGCCACCGCCGTCGTGGTCCTGAGCCAGATCGCCTACCGTTCCGGGTTCCTCGCGGACCTGCCGGGCATCACCGCGGCGGTGCACGACGCCGGCGCGCTGGTGGTGTGGGACCTCTGCCATTCCGCCGGATCGGTGGAGATCGCCCTGGACGCGGCCGACGTCGACTTCGCCGCCGGCTGCACCTACAAGTACCTCAATGGGGGACCAGGGTCGCCTGCGTTCGCCTACGTCAACTCCCGGCACCAGCGGGGACTGCAACAGCCGATCTGGGGCTGGATGGGCCGTAAGGACGCCTTCGAGATGGGCCCCGGCTATGAGGCCGCCCCGGGGATCCGCGGCTTCCTTAGCGGCACCCCCGCGATCTTCGGGATGCTCGCCATGCGCGGCACCCTGGACCTGATCGAGGAAGTGGGCATGGCCGCCGTCCGGGAGAAATCACGACTGCTGACCGCGTTCGCCGTCGAGCTCCACGACGCCTGGCTCGCCCCGGCGGGTGTTGAACTCTCGACGCCGCGGGATCCGGAACTGCGCGGCAGCCACATCACGGTGGACCACCCGGCGTTCCGGAAGATGACCGCGGCGCTGTGGGAACAGGATGTCATTCCGGATTTCCGGGCGCCACAGGGCATCCGGATCGGCCTGTCCCCGCTCAGCACATCCTTCACGGAGCTGTACCGCGGAGTGGCCGCCATCCACGAACGGCTGACGGAGGGCCCTTCCGGGCAGCAGGACCAGCCGTTTCGACAAGATTAGCGGCGTGCCGGTAAACTAAACGTTGGATCCGGCTGCAGTCCGTGGCGGCTGGCTCTTGTTGTGTACGGGCGATCCTCCCTTCGGTGGGGAATTTCCGGCGCGGCACCCCCGGCAGTGAGTTACTGATTCGGGCCTCACGGCACATCTCTAGGAGTTATTGTGGCACTTGAAGCCGCTGTAAAGACGTCCATCATCCAGGATTTCGCAACGTCCGAGGGCGACACCGGTTCGCCGGAGGTCCAGGTTGCAGTCCTGACTCAGCGGATCAAGGATCTCACTGAGCACATGAAGGTGCACAAGCACGATTACCACACCCAGCGCGGTCTGCTGGCCATGGTTGGTCGTCGCAAGCGCATGCTGACCTACCTCAAGAACACTGACATCACCCGCTACCGTAAGCTCATCGAGCGCCTCGGCCTGCGCCGCTAGTCAGCTTTAAGGGGCGGCCCCTTCCGGACCGGAAAGGGCCGCCTTCTTCAAACAAAAACTCAACAGGAGGATCAACCGCATCACGCATTCGCGGTCTTCGGTAGTGATCTCCGGGAACGGCTTCAAGGGATGAAGCCTTAGCCCGTGGATCTCGATCGATGACCGGGTGCAGTGCAGGCCAGCCGACAGATGCTGGCCTGGGTTGATGCGGCTGGGCTCCGTGAACCATGAAACGGAGGTGACTCTCTATGGAGGGTCCCGAAATCCAGTTCTCAGAAGCAGTCATTGACAATGGCCGCTTCGGCAAGCGTGTAATCCGCTTTGAAACCGGCCGCCTTGCCAAGCAGGCAGCCGGCGCAGCGATGGTCTACATCGACGAAGAGACCGCGCTGCTGTCCGCCACCACCGCCGGCAAGCACCCGCGTGAAGGTTTCGACTTCTTCCCGCTGACCGTCGACGTCGAAGAGCGTATGTACGCCGCCGGCCGCATCCCGGGCTCGTTCTTCCGCCGCGAAGGCCGTCCCTCCACGGAAGCCATCCTGGCCTGCCGCCTGATGGACCGCCCGCTGCGCCCCGCCTTCGTCAAGGGCCTGCGCAACGAGGTGCAGATCGTCGTCACCGTGCTGTCCATCAACCCGGACGAGCTCTACGACGTGGTCGCGATCAACGCTTCCTCAATGTCCACCCAGCTCTCCGGCCTGCCCTTCTCCGGCCCGATCGGCGGCGTCCGCGTTGCCCTCATCGCCGACGAGCACGGCTCGCAGTGGGTTGCGTTCCCGAAGCACTCCCAGCTGGAGAACGCCGTCTTCAACATGGTCGTTGCCGGCCGGGTTGCAGGCGATGACGTCGCCATCATGATGGTTGAAGCCGAAGCCACCGACAACTCCTGGAACCTGATCAAGGAACAGGGCGCCACCGCCCCGACCGAAGAGGTTGTTTCCGAAGGACTCGAGGCTGCCAAGCCGTTCATCAAGGCCCTCTGCGAAGCACAGTCCGACCTGGCGGCCCGCGCCGCCAAGCCGACCGTCGAGTTCCCGGTCTTCCTGGACTACCAGGACGACGTTTACGCCGCTGTTGAGTCCGCTGCCGCCGAGAAGCTGGCCGCTGTCTTCCAGATCGCCGACAAGCAGGAACGCGACACCGCCTCCGACGAGCTCAAGGACGAGGTGACCTCTTCCCTCGCCGGCCAGTTCGAAGGCCGCGAAAAGGAGCTGTCAGCAGCCTTCCGCTCCGTCACCAAGCAGGTTGTGCGCCAGCGCATCCTCAAGGACCAGATCCGCATCGACGGCCGTGGCCTGACGGACATCCGCCAGCTCACCGCCGAGGTTGAGGTTCTCCCCCGCGTCCACGGCTCGGCCATCTTCGAGCGCGGCGAGACCCAGATCATGGGTGTCACCACGCTGAACATGCTCAAGATGGAACAGCAGATCGACTCGCTGTCTCCCGTGACGCGCAAGCGCTACATGCACAACTACAACTTCCCGCCGTACTCCACCGGCGAGACCGGCCGCGTCGGTTCCCCGAAGCGCCGCGAAATCGGCCACGGTGCCCTCGCAGAGCGCGCCATCATGCCGGTGCTGCCGTCCCGCGAGGAATTCCCCTACGCCATCCGTCAGGTGTCTGAGGCTCTCAGCTCCAACGGTTCGACGTCGATGGGTTCCGTCTGCGCCTCCACGCTGTCCCTACTCAACGCAGGTGTGCCGCTGAAGGCCGCTGTTGCCGGTATCGCCATGGGCCTGGTCTCCGACCAGGTCGACGGCCAGACCCGCTACGCCGCCCTGACCGATATCCTCGGCGCCGAAGATGCCTTCGGCGACATGGACTTCAAGGTCGCCGGTACCTCCGAGTTCGTCACGGCCATCCAGCTGGACACGAAGCTCGACGGCATCCCGGCCTCCGTCCTGGCAGCCGCCCTGAAGCAGGCCCGCGAAGCCCGCCTGCACATCCTGGACGTCCTGAACTCTGCGATCGACACCCCGGACGAGCTCTCCGAGTTCGCTCCGCGCGTCATCGCGGTCAAGATCCCGGTAGACAAGATCGGCGAGGTCATCGGCCCGAAGGGCAAGATGATCAACCAGATCCAGGAAGACACCGGAGCCGACATCTCGATCGAGGACGACGGAACTGTCTACATCGGCGCCACGAACGGCCCGTCTGCCGACGCAGCACGGTCCGCGATCAACGCCATCGCCAACCCGCAGATCCCGGAAATCGGTGAGCGCTACCTGGGCACGGTCGTCAAGACCACGACCTTCGGCGCCTTCGTTTCCCTGACTCCGGGCAAGGACGGTCTGCTGCACATCTCAGAGCTGCGCAAGATCGCCGGCGGCAAACGCGTGGACAACGTCGATGACGTCGTCTCCGTCGGCCAGAAGATCCAGGTGGAAATCACCAAGATCGATGACCGCGGCAAGCTCTCCCTGTCACCCGTTGTGGCTGACGAGGCAGGCTCCGAGGAAGCCGACAACGCTGAAGTCTCACTGGAGACCGCAGAGTAGTCTGAGCTGAATCAAGGGGCGGGGCCGGTGGATTATCCACCGGCCCCGCCGCCGTTAACGGCGGCGGCCACGGCGGCTGCCGTCGCCGCCGGCTGCGCTGCCGGAGCCGGACCGTTGGGGCGGTGTCCCGCTGGTACGATTGCAGGCAGATTTGGCATGTTTTTACTGAAAGGCCTTGATGACTGTCGTCCCCCTGCCGCTTGAGCAGAACCAGCACGCTGACACCCTGATCCACGGAGCCGACGGCGGTTCCGAGGTGCGCCGTTCGGTCCTGCCCGGCGGTGTCCGGGTGCTCACCGAAGCGATGCCGGGCCAGCGTTCGGCCACCATTGGTTTCTGGGTCGGCGTCGGCTCCCGCGACGAGGCGCCCGGACAGCACGGCTCCACCCATTTCCTGGAGCACCTGCTGTTCAAAGGCACCCAGCGGCGCACTGCCCTGGAGATTGCCTCGGCCTTCGACGAAGTCGGCGGGGAATCCAATGCCGCCACGGCGAAGGAAAGTACCTGCTACTTCGCCCGGGTGCTGGACACAGACCTTCCCATGGCGATCGACGTCATCGCGGACATGATCACCGGTGCCGTGCTGGATCCGCAGGAGATGGAGCAGGAACGCGACGTCATCCTTGAGGAGATCGCGATGGACAGCGACGATCCCACCGACGTCGCCCACGAGCACTTCGTCGCCGCCGTCCTGGGCACCCACCCGCTCGGCCGCCCGATCGGCGGCACCCCGGACGCCATCCGGGCCGTCGCCCGCGATTCGGTCTGGGACCACTACCGCCGCTACTACCGCCCGGACGAGCTCGTTATCACCGCCGCCGGGGGACTGGACCACGACGTCGTCTGCGGACTCGTCGTCGATGCCCTGCACTCCGCCGGCTGGAGCCTTGAGCCCGACGCAGCGCCCGTGCAGCGCCGCTCCACCGACCGTGCCTCCATCACCGGCACGGCCGGCCTGCACGTAGTCAAGCGCCCGGTAGAGCAGGCCAACATCATCATGGGCTGCCCCACCATCGTCGCCACCGACGACCGCCGCTTCGTCATGAGCGTGCTCAACGCCGTGCTCGGCGGCGGTATGTCCTCCCGGCTGTTCCAGGAGGTCCGCGAGAAGCGGGGACTGGTGTACTCCACCTACTCCTTCGCCTCCTCCTACGCCGACGCCGGCTACTTTGGCATGTATGCCGGCTGCACGCCGTCGAAAGTCCGGCAGGTGCTGGAACTGCTCGGCGCCGAACTCGACAAACTGGCCGGGGGAGGCATCTCCGAGGAGGAACTCCGCAAGGCGGTCGGTCAGCTCTGCGGCGGCATCGTGCTGGCACTGGAGGACACCGGCTCCCGGATGTCCCGGCTGGGCCGCGCCGAACTTGTCTCCGGGGAATATCAGGACATTGATGAGACCCTGCGACAGATCAAGGCCGTCACCGCCGCCGAGGTCCAGGAGCTGGCCCGCGAACTCGCAGCAGCCCCGCGGACCGTCACGGTAGTGGGTCCTTTCGAGGAAACCGAGACCTTCGGCCTCTGACGGTGGGCCCCGCAGGGCGCTGAACCGGGCCTGCACCTGCCCGGGTGGCGGGGACGTCCCTAGACACGGCAGGCGGCGCCGCGGAATGATGGGGACGGGGTCGCTCGGGAGCACCCCTGGAAGGTAAAAATGGACCGACCGCTGCCAGGCAGTGCACACGAGGCGCTTGAGACATTCCTGGGGCATTGGACCGGCACCACGCGGTGGCAGGCCACGCCCTGGGGGCCGGCGCGGGTTGCCACCGTCGAAGTGACCTTTGCCCGGGCAGCCGCCGGGCTGGCCGTCACCCACAGCTACCGGCACACGGAAGCCGACGGCACCCGCTCCGAGGGCCACGGTGTCTTCACCATGGACCCGGACCGTCCGGACACCCTCTGGTACCACGTCAACAGCATGGGACTGCCCCCGGAAGCGCCCGCCCGCGCCAGCTGGCAGGAGGGCACCCTCACGATGGAGCGGCGCAGCGACCGCGGCACGTCCCGGCATACCTTCCGGGTGGAGGACGGCGTGCTGACGCACAGCGCCGGACTCCGGCTGGGCTCCGCGAGCGAATTCACGCCCCTCATGATCTCGGTCTGCCGCCGCGCGGCCCAGGATGCCGCCGTTTCCGCCTAAGCCATCTGGCCTCCCTGCGCTGCTGTCATGCCGCTGTCCGGCGCGGCCACCGCGCCGTGCCGTGCCCAAAAGTTGCCATAACGTTGCAAAGCCGCCCGTGAAATCCGTTGACACGCTGTGAGCCGCATCATAGATTTGCCGTAATCTGAATCACCTTTCAGGTTCAGTGCAGTTCCAGTCAGCTCTCCTGCTCAGCTCTCCTGCTCAGATCTCCTGCCCAGTTTCCGCGGGAGTTTCAACGAAAGGCATCCCGTGAAGGATACAAAGAAGTTCCTGATGGCCGCCGTGATGGCCACCGGGCTCGCCCTCAGCGCCTGTGCCCCCTCGGCCGGCACCGCCGCGCCGGCCGAGTCGGGCGGCACCACGGCCGCCGAACCGGTCAATGTCGGCATCATCTACTCCAAGACCGGACCGCTGGCAGCCTACGGCGCCACCTACTACGAAGGCCTGCAGGCGGGCATCGACCACGCCACGGACGGGACCGGCGCCGTCAACGGCGCCAAGATCAACCTCACCTACGCCGACGACGGCGGCGATCCGGACAAGGCCGTGACGGCCGCCAAAGACATGATCGGCCAGGGCTACAAGATTATCGGCGGAACGGTCTCGTCGGGCATCGCGCTCAAGCTGGCGGAACAGGCCGCACAGAACAAGGTGCTGTACATCTCCGGACCGGCGGCCACCGACGCCATCCAGGGCATCAACAAGTACACCTTCCGCTCGGGCCGCCAGAGCCTGCAGGACGTCGCCACCGCCGGCTCGTTCATCGACACCAACGGCAAGAAGGTGGTCGTCTTCGCGCAGGACAACGCTTTCGGCCAGGGCAACGTCGCCGCGGTCAAGGCTGTCCTCGGTGCCAAGGGCGCCACCGTGGAAGCCGTCCTGGTTCCGGACGGACAGGAACTCACCCCCTTCGCCCGCCAGCTCATTGATGCCAAGCCGGACATGGTCTTCGTCGCATGGGCCGGTGCCACGTCCGGGACCATGTGGCAGACCCTGAGCCAGCAGGGCGCTTTCGACACCGCCCCGGTTGTCACCGGGCTCGGCGATGCCGCCACCTTCGGTGCCTACGGCGAGGCGACCTCCAAGATCAGCTTCCTGAACCACTACTTCCCGGGAGCCGCGGGCACCGAGGTGGAGAAGAAAATGATCGCCGCGGTTGAGAAAGCCGGCCAAAAGGCGGACCTCTTCACCCCCGACGGCTTCGTCGCCGGCCAGATGATCGTCCAGGCCATCAAGGAGGGCGGCTCCGACGCCGATGCCATGGTCAAGGCACTCGAGGGCTTCAGCTTCGACGGCCCCAAGGGCAAGGAAACCGTCCGTGCCTCCGACCATGCCCTGGTCCAGGACATGTACCAGGTGAAGCTCGTCCAGGCCGGCGGCAGCTGGGCCCCCGAGCTCATCAAGGTGGTCCCGGGCGACATCGTCGCCCCGCCGGAAAAGAAGTAGCCCGACGCGGCGCTGTGCCGCCCGCCACCGGACGACACACCGGTCAAGACCGCACAGCGCCGCGCACCACCCTCACGGCCCAGCGAGACATAAGGATCCGAATGAATTCCCCAGCCCTGCCCGCCCTGGCGGTGGACGGCCTCGGTCTGCAGATCGGCGGTGCCCGCATCCTCCAGGATGTGAGCTTCGCGGTCGGCGCCGGCGAGATGGTCGGCGTCATCGGCCCTAACGGTGCCGGCAAGACGACCCTGTTCAACCTGATTTCCGGCGTGATGCGTCCCACCGCGGGCAGCGTCACGCTGAACGGCAGGGAGATCACGTCCGCGCCGATCCACCGCCGGGCCAGGGCAGGGCTGGGACGGACCTTCCAGACCTCCAACCTGTTTCCCCGGCTCAGCGTGCTGGAAAACGTCCGTCTCGCCGCCCAGGCGAAACTCGGCGGCAGCTTCAGTATCCTGCGCTTCCCCTCCGCCTCCGACGAGGCCACCCGGATTGCCCGCGGCACCATCGCGGAAGTCGGGCTCACCGGCCAGCTCACGACGGCGGCGGGGGACCTCTCGCACGGCGAGAAACGCAAGGTGGAGATCGCCGTGCTGCTGGCGACGGATCCCGCCGTCGTCCTCCTGGACGAGCCCATGGCCGGGGTGGCGTCGGGGGACGTCCCGTCCCTCTCCGCGATTATCCGGGGAATGCACCGGGACCGCGGCTGCACCGTGATGATGGTGGAGCACCACATGGACGTGGTACTGGGCCTCGTGGACCGGGTGGCCGTGATGCACCACGGCAGCCTGCTCGCCCTCGACAGCCCGGAGGCCGTGATGTCGGACCCGACCGTACAGAGTGCCTACCTTGGAGAACCCGTATGACCGCTGCAGCGGACCCCCGTCCCATCCTCAGGATTGAGGGTCTCAGCGCCCATATCGCCGGACAACAAGTCGTGGAGGACGTCTCCTTTACCGTCCCGGCCACCGGCATCACCGCGCTGCTGGGCCGTAACGGCGTCGGAAAGACCAGCACCATCAAGGCCATCATCGGCCTGATCGACCGCACCGGCGCCGTGGAGCTCGGCGGCGTGCGGATCGAGAAGGAGCCGACGTTCAAGATCATCCGCAGCGGCGTGGGCTACGTGCCCGAGGACCGCGAGGTGTTCTCCAAGCTCACCGTGGCGGAGAACCTCCGGCTCGCCGAACGCGATGACGCACCCCGGCGCCAGCTCGTCGAGGAGCTTTTCCCGGACCTGCTGGCCCGGTCCGCGCAGATGGCCGGGACTCTCTCCGGCGGCCAGCAGCAGATGGTCTCGCTGGCCCGCGCGCTGCTGAACACGAACAAGATCCTGCTCGTCGACGAACCCACCAAGGGCCTGGCCCCGAAAATCGTCGCCGAGGTCGCCGAGACCCTCGCCGAAGCAGCGAAAACCGTCCCCATCCTTTTGGTGGAGCAGAACCTGCACGTTGTGCGCCAGCTCGCCGAAGGCTCCGTCGTCCTCTCCGGCGGCCGGGTGGTCCACACCGGCAGCGCCCTGGAATTCCTCGACGACGCCGAGCTGACCCAACGCTTGCTGGGTGTCGCCGCTGAGAACCCCGCCGGGAAAGGCGCCGCCCTGTGAGTACCGTCGTCCTCCTGCTTTTCACCGGCCTGGGCCTTGGCGCCCTGTACTTCCTCGTCGCCGCCGGACTCTCCTTGATCTACGGGCTGATGGGTGTGCTCAACTTCGCGCACGGCGCCTTCCTGACCCTCGGAGCCTTCGCCGGCTGGGAAGTCGCCCGCCGCACCGGCTCAGACGACTGGGGGACGTTCCTGCTCTCCCTGCTGGTCGGAGCCGCTGCCGGGGCCGCCTTTGCCGCCTTCACCGAATTCGTCCTGATCCGCAGGCTGTACCAGCGGCACATCGAGCAGCTCCTCATCACGGTGGGCCTCTCGCTCGCAGCGGTGGCACTCTTCGACGGCATCTGGGGCACAGATCCTGTGTTCATCCAGGGCCCTGCCTGGTTCAAGGACACCACCGAAATCCTGGGCGCCCGCGTCCCCAACGACCGGTTTGTCTGCATCATCGCCGCCGTCCTGGTGCTGCTCGCCATGGTGTTCTTCCTGAAGAACACCCGCTACGGCATGATCATCCGGGCCGGCGTCGAGAACCGCTCGATGGTGACGGCCCTCGGCATCGACGTCCGGAAGGCCTTCACCCTCGTCTTCACCATCGGCGGTGCCGCCGCAGGCCTCGGCGGGGTCCTGGCCTCGCACTACTTCGGCTACGTCTCGCCGATGCTGGGCGGTTCGCTGCTGATCTTCGCCTTCATCGTCACCGTAATCGGCGGACTGGGCTCGCTGACCGGCGCGGCCATTGCCGCCGTCGCGGTCGCCGTCCTGCAGCAGTTCGCCAACTTCTACCTCGGCGGTACCGGCGACTTCGTCGTCGTGCTGGCCCTGGCGCTCGTGCTGCTGTTCCGTCCCTCCGGCCTGCTCGGGAGAACCTCATGACCACCGACACCGACGCCGCCGACACCAACGGCACCGCCGCCACCGGCACTGACAGCACCAGCCAAGGAGCTCCCAGCGCCGGCAGCACAGCCGGGAACCCCGCGGGAACCCGCCAGGCAGCGGCTGCCGGCAACTCCACTCCGCCGGACCGTCCGCGCCTGACCCGCCGGACGATCGTCGGCGCCGCGGCCGGGCTCGCCGGAATCGTGCTCCTGGTCCTGCTGCCGCTGCTCAACCTGTCCCTGCCCGGGGTGCTGCCCGGACCCACCTACACTCCGGGATCCCTGCAGCTGCTGGCCATGTGCATGCTGATGGCCGCCGCGGCCCTGACCTACCACCTGTTGCTCGGCGTTGCCGGATTGCTCTCCTTCGGCCATGCCCTGTATTTCGGTGCCGGGGTCTACGGGCTGGCGATCATCCTGGAAAACTTGGATATCCCGTTGCTTCCCGCGATGGGCCTGACGCTGCTGGTCGTGATCGTGCTGGCCCACGTGGTGGGCAGCATCAGCCTGCGGGTCAGCGGAATCCCCTTCGCGATGGTCACGCTCGCGTTCGCACAGGCCGGCTCGGTGATCGTGGGACGCAACCCGGACGGCACCACCGGCGGAGATGAAGGCCTGACGCTGCGCACGGACAACCTGCCGGACTTCCTGGTGGGCGTGGTGAATACCCGCAACCTCTACTGGATGGCCCTGGCGGTGCTCGTGGCCGTCTTCATCGTGGTCACCTGGGTGCAGTCCTCCCGCGCCGGCCACGTCGCCGCAGCGGTCCGCGAGAACGAACTGCGCGTCCGCGTCCTGGGCCTGCAGCCGTACCTCGTGAAGCTGCTGATCTTCGTGGTCTCCGCCGTTCTGGTCAGCATCATCGGCATGGTGTTCCTGCTTCTGCAGAGCGGCGCCGTCCCGCGGGCCATCTCTGCCGACCTGACCATCACCCTGCTCGTGATGGTGGTCCTGGGCGGCGTCGGCTCCCGCTGGGGCGCCGTGATCGGTGGCGTCTTCTACACCATCCTGGACCAGCGACTCACGACCCTCGCGAATTCGGACGCCATCGATGCGCTGCCGGACATCCTGCGGATACCGTTGTCGGAACCATTGTTCATCCTGGGCACTCTGTTCATCCTCGTGGTGCTCTTCCTGCCGGGCGGCCTGACGGGCACGGCGCAGCGGCTGGCCCAGCGCCGCAACCGGCGGTTCCGGGCCACCGGACAAGACAGCACCGGACATGACAGCACCGGAAAAAACAGCACCGCGACGTCCCGCGAGATCCTGGAGGAATCAGCATGAGCAGCACAACCGGTCCCCGGCGGGCTGACGGACTGCACACCCTGGGCCGCTGGACCACCGACCGCAGCCTCGCCACTCCGCAGCGGATCGCCGTCGACGACCGCGGCTGCACGCTGAGCTACGGCGAGCTGGAGCGCCGGGCAGCCGGCCTTGCCACCGGTCTGGCGGCTGCCGGCTACGTGACCGGGGACCGGATCGCAACCCTGACCGGCAACAGCTCGGACCACGTGGTGGTGTTCTTCGCCTGCGCCAAGGCGGGCCTCGTCCTTGTCCCGCTGTCCTGGCGGCTCTCCCCCCGGGAACTCGCCGCGCAGCTTGAGCTCGCCGACCCCCAGCTCCTACTTGTGGAGGACGAACTGGAGTCCCTCGCCGCGGGCGCGTGCACGCTGCTGGCGCACCGGCCCCGGACCGCCGCACTGGGCCCCGGCGGGGCCGAAAAGTCCGTGCCGCCGCCGTCCCGGAGACTGCCGGCCCCGGTGCCCGCTGCGGGCACCGCAGGGCCGGATGTCCGTGGGCTTGACGCCCCCAGGCCTGGAGCGCAGCGGGAAGTCCGCGACGACGACCCCCTGCTGATGGTCTTTACGTCCGGCACCGAGGGGGCCAGCAAGGCCGCCGTGCTGACCCATGCCAACTGCTTCTGGACCAACCTCTCACTGTCCCGGACCATGGACCTGGGCAGCACCGACGTGGTGCTGGCCGTGTTGCCGCAGTTCCACGTCGGCGGCTGGAACATCCAGCCGCTGCTTGCCTGGTGGACCGGCGCCACCGTGGTGCTGGAGCGCGGCTTCGAACCCGGCCGGGTCCTGCAGCTGATCGCCGAGCGCCGGGTCACCATGCTGATGGGTGTCCCCACCCAGTACCTGATGCTTGCCGAACACCCCGACTTCGCCTCCGCCGAGCTCGGCAGCCTCCGGCACGCCGTGGTGGGCGGGGCGCCCATGCCGGCGCCGCTGCTGCGGATCTGGCACCGCAGGGGAGTGGCGTTGAGCCAGGGCTACGGACTGACCGAGGCATCGCCCAACGTGCTCTGCCTGGCCAACGAGGATGCTGCCCGGATGGTGGGTTACTCGGGCAAACCGTACCCGCATGTCGCTGTCGCCGTGGCCGATCCGGTGACCGGGGAGATCCTGGAGGGTGCCGCCTCCGGGGAACTGCTGGTGGGCGGTCCGGGGGTCTTTGCCGGCTACTTCCGCGACCCCGTCGCGACTGCCGCCGTCCTGGCCGGGGACTGGCTGCGCACCGGTGACCTGGTGGAGCGCGACGCCGAGGGCTACATCAAAGTTGTGGACCGGCTCAAGGACATCTATATCTCCGGTGGCGAAAACGTCGCCCCCGCGGAGGTCGAGGCGGCGCTGCTGGCCCACCCGGCGGTGGCGCAGGCCGCCGTCGTCGGCGTGGCGGACGGGCGCTGGGGCGAAACCGGCGTGGCCTTTGTGGTGATCCGCCCCGGCATGGCCACGGATGAACAGGAACTCCTCGAGCACTGCGCGGCCCAGCTGGCGCGGTTCAAGGTTCCCGGACGGATCGAGACCGTCGGAGCGCTGCCGCGCACGGCGCTGAACAAGGTGCTGCGCGCCCGGCTGCGGCAGCAGCTGGACGGGCGCGGGCCGGCGGGCCACCCCGCGGCCATGGACGCGTTCCTGCCCGCGGACGGGGGCCGGCGGTGAGCGCCGTGCCGCGCACCGCAAGGGGCACCCGCACCCGGGCCAAGCTGCTGCAGGCAGCCGAGACGGTGTTCGCATCGGTGGGCTACCACGAGGCCTCGATCGTGAAAATCACCGAGGAGGCCGGCGTCGGCCTCGGCACCTTCTATCTGTACTTCGAAGGCAAACAGGCCATTTTCGATGAGGTGGTCGAGGACTTGAACCGGCGCGTCCGGCACGCCATGACGGAAGCAGCCCGCTCTGCGGGCACCCGGCTCGAGGCCGAACGTGCCGGCTTCCGGGCCTTCTTCAAGTTCACCGCGGAACACCCCGCGCTGTACCGGATCATCCGGCAGGCCGAGTTCGTTTCGCCCGGGGCGCTGCGGCTGCACTACACCCGGATCGTCAACGGCTACATCGAGGGGCTCAAAGCCGCGCAGCTCAGCGGGGAAGTCCGGGAGATGGATCCCACCGTCGCGGCCTGGGCCCTGATGGGCATCGGTGAGCTGATCGGTATGCGCTGGGTGCTGTGGGACGAGGAGGGCGCCGAACCCGCACCGGGTGCCCGGCCGGATGTCCCGGAGGAAGTCTTTGAGGAAATGATGCAGTTCATCGAACGCGCGCTCGCCCCCACACCGGGCGCCACCCCCGGCCCCGCCTCTACCCTGGAAGGGACAGCCCCATGAACGAGCCAGCCAGCACCTCCTATTACCGCACCACCGAGGTCGAGGTCCGTGGCGGAACCCTGCACACCGCCCTCTGGGGTCCCGAGGACCCGGCGGCGCTGACCATCCTCGCGGTGCACGGGGTGACAGCGTCCCACAAGGCCTGGCCTGCGCTGGCCGAGGCCCTGCCGGACGTCCGGATCATCGCCCCGGACCTGCGGGGCCGGGGCCGCAGCAACGCGCTGCCCGCGCCGTACGGCATGCCTTCCCACGCCGAGGACCTCGCGGCCGTGCTGGACGCCCTTAGCACCGGGCCGGTGGTCGTGGTGGGCCATTCGATGGGCGCCTTCGTTTCCGTGGTGCTCGCGAACCTGTTCCCGGAGCGCGTGCGGTCCCTCGTTCTGGTCGACGGCGGACTGCCGCTGCAGGTTCCGGCGGAACTCAGTGATGAGCAGGTCATCGCCACTGTGTTGGGACCGGCGGCCGAGCGGCTGAACGCCATCTTCCCCAGCCGGGAGGCCTACCGCAGCTACTGGAAGCAGCATCCGGCCTTCAGCGCGGACTGGAGTCCGCTGGTGGAGGAGTACGTCGACTACGATCTCACCGGCGAGGAACCCGTGCTCCGGCCGGCCACGCGCTACGAGGCGATGGCGGACGACACCGCCGAACTGCACCGCGGCCCCTCGCTCCTGAAAGCCTTGGATGAGCTCGCGGTGGAGACCCTGGTGCTGCGGGCGCCCCGCGGGCTGCTGGACGAGCCCGGCGGCCTGTACGGGCCCGGCTATCTGGATGCCTGGGCGGAGAAGCTGCCGGCCCTGACCGTCCGCGAGATCCCGGACGTCAACCACTACACGATCATCATGGGCGTTGCGGGCGCTGCCGCCGTCGCGGACGCCGTGCGGGAGGCGCTGGCGGTGGCGTAGCTGCCGGCTGTCGGGTCAGAGGCCTGAGACTCCAGGATTGAGGTCTTCGGGGCACCCTGCAGAGCCGGGGCCGCGGTGCTGGAAGTCCAGACGTTCGCCTGAAGGTTCGCCAGGAGTGCTTCCGCTTCGGTGCGGCGCTCGAAATCGAGTTCGACCACCACATAGTGTGGATCGTCCACCGGGCGGCTGATCCGGTGCGCGGTGACCCCCGACGCCGTGCGGTTTACCGGGTCACGGTCGAACGCTGCCTTCCACAGGCCAAAATCCTTGATCCGGTGCTCTATCTGCAGGGTGTACATCGCACTCAGTCCTTCCGTTTCCATTCCGTGCCTGCTTCTTTGTCTGCAGGGATATTCCACGCTAGGCGCGGCCGGACAACGTGCGGTATCCCAGAAATCTGGTGGGGGGCATACTGAATTCATGACCACCAGCTGGGCGCTGAGCCGGAGCCTGGAACGCATCGGGCAACTCTGCCGGGAGGTGCTCGATGACAGGGAACTGCGCCGGGGAGTGCTGGCGGAACTGGGCCGGATGGTGCCGTTCAGCGCCTTTGCCTGGCCCTTGTCGGATCCCGAATCGGCCACCGGCACCTCGCCGATGGCCAGGATCCCCTGCCCGGAAGAGCTGCCGGAGCTGATCCGGCTCAAGTACTTGACTCCGGAGGGCCGGTGGACGGCCCTGATGGGGCAGGTCCGGCCAGCCACGACCCTGCTGGTGGCCACCGGCGGCCGTCCGGAGCGCAGCCCCGTGTGGAACGGGTTGCTGGCCCGTTACGGGGTGACGGACATGCTCTCCACGGTGTTCGCTGACAAACATGGCTGCTGGGGCTGGCTGGACCTGTGGCGGGCAGGGGAGGAGGGCACCTTCTCTGAGCCGGAGACCGACTATCTGGCCACCGCGGCGCCGCTGCTGGCTGCCGGCCTGCGCCGGAGCCGGGCGGCACAGTGCCGGCGGGAGGCGGAGGGGAGCGGTCCAGCGTGGCAGGCCGTCCGGAAGCCCCTGCCGCCCCAGGCGGTGCTGACCCTGGACGAGGGGCTGGCTGTCGTGGGACAGACGGCCTCGGCGAGCGACTGGCTGGGGCTGCTGCAGCGCGGGCCGCGGCCATATGAGGGCGTTCCGGCGGAAGTGCTCAATGTCGCCGCCCAACTGCTGGCAACCGAAGCCGGCGTGGACTCCCGCCCGGCCATGTCGCGTGTCCCCGTGGGCCTCGGCGCCTGGGCGCTACTGCGCTCCACCCGGATGGACCCGGGCCGGCTGGGGGCAGCCCCTCCGCTCGCGGTGACCATCCAGGAATGCCCGGCGGTGGAGCGGCTGGAGGTGTTCGCCCGTTGTTTTGCCCTGACCCCGCAGCAGCACCGTCTCCTGGGCCTCGCCGCCGCCGGACTCAACACCGCGGAGCTGGCAGCGGCACTGCGGATCCGCCCCTACACGGTGCAGGACCAGTTCAAACTGGTCTTTGCCGCTTGCGGCGTCCGGAGCCGAAGCGCGCTGCTGGGCCTGGCTCTTGGCACCGCGGCTCTGCCGGCGGATGCCGCCGCCCCTGGGATGTCCTGAAATGCCCTGTCGTGAGGTGCCCTGTCGTGAAGTCCCTGTCGTGACGGCCCGGTTGGCCTGGTCGCCTAGCCGCCGGCGAACGGCGGCAGCACGTCGACGACGTCGTCCGGCAACAGCTGCGCTGCACGGTTCCGCACCGCCACCTCGTTGAGCAGGAAGCTGCTCCGGGACAGCAGGCGTGCCAGCGGGGGTGTTCCCGCCGGGGGCTCCGGGCGCTCGACGGCGAGGATCGCCTCCAGCAGCGAGGCGACGGTGGCATCCGCGGGGAGCTCAAAGCGTTCCTCGTCGACGCCGGCGGCAGCGCGCGCGGCAGCGAAATAACGTACGTTCACAGGTGGTTCAGCCTCCGATGGCGCTCATGCTGCGGTCCGGCTGGACGAAGTCCGGGGCGTCCAGACCGACATGGTCCATGCCGTGGGCCTTGGGCTTGATCCACATGGCGTCCTGCCAGCGCCCGGCGAGTTGTTCGTCGCTGGCGCCCTCGCGGAGCAGCCCGAGCAGGTCCACTTCCTCGCGGGAGAACAAGCAGCTCATGATCTTGCCCTCGGCCGTGATGCGGGTGCGGCGGCAATCGGAACAGAACGGCTCGGTTACCGAGGCGATGATCCCCACGGTTCCCAGCACGGGCCCGGCCGCCTCGGCCGTGCCGGGCACGCGGGCCCGGACCTCGAAGCGTTCCGCCGGGGCGCCGTCGCGGTCCCGAGGATCGGCGCTGAGCACGTAATCGACCGAGAGCAGCCCGCGGATCTCCGCAGCGGTGATCATGTTCCGGCGGGTCCAGCCGTGGTCGGCGTCGAGCGGCATCTGCTCGATGAAACGCAGCTCATACCCGCGGTCCAGCGCCCAGGCCAGCAGTGCCGGGGACTCGAGGTCGTTGATGCCGCGCATCAGCACGGCGTTGAGTTTCACGGGGCCCAGTCCGGCGGCCCAGGCGGCGTCGACGCCGGCCAGGACCTTGTTTAGGAAGGGGCGGCGGGTCAGCTGGGTGAACGTTTCCTCATGGAGGGAGTCCAGCGAGACGTTGATCCGGGAGAGCCCGGCGGCCTTGAGCCCTGCGGCTTTCTTGTCCAGCCCGACGGCGTTCGTGGTCATGGAGATCGGAAGATCCGGGTGGGCCCGGCGGAGCGCCGAAATGATGTCCAGCAGGTCGGCCCGGACCAGCGGTTCCCCGCCCGTGAGCCGCAGCTCGCGCACGCCCAGCATGTCGACGCCGATCCGGACGATCCGGACAATTTCCTCCGCGGACATCACCGCCTGCTTGGACAGCCACTCCAGGCCCTCGGCGGGCATGCAGTAGGTGCAGCGCAGATTGCATTTGTCCGTCAGGGACAGCCGCATATCGGTGGCGCGGCGGCCGTAGCGGTCGACGAGACCGGCGGGCATTCCGTCCGGGCGCCCGGCCAGCTGCGGGCCGGAAGTGCCCGCGCCGGAACTGTCCTCCGCGCGGGGCTGGGGCATACCAAGCTGAACACTCATAATGTCAGGCTACGCCACCTCGGCCCCGGCATCACTCCTGTTGAGCCCGGCGATTGCACCGTGGGGGTCCCGCCGGGTTCCCGATGCCGTGGATCATGCATGGGTCATACGGCCGGGACGGTGCGAATCTATGCTGGAGGAGTGAACACCTCCCAGCACGGGCAGCCGGGCACACTTCCAACCCCCGGCCCGCACACCCCGGGGCCGCGTATTACGGACCGGCAAGCTACCGGCTGGGCGGCCGCCGCCGGAGTCGTGGCCGTCGGTACCGGGCTTGCCTTGGGGGAGCTCGCGGCAGGACTCGTAAGCCCCTCGCTCTCGCCGGTGACCGCCGTCGGCGGCGCCGTGATCGATGTGGTCCCGCCGGGAGTCAAGGACTGGGCCATTTCGCTCTTCGGCACGGCGGACAAGATCGCCCTGCTGGCCGGCATGGGGCTCCTCATTGCCGCGCTGGCTGCGCTGTCCGGGATCAGGGAGCTGCGGCGCCGCTTCGCCGGGGTAGCCGTCATCGCGGTATTCGGCGTAGTGGGGGTGGCGGCCGTCCTGGGCCGGGCTGAACTGACGGGGAACGCGGTCCCGGTCCCGCTGCTCGCGGCCGTCGTGGGCATGATCCTGCTGCGCTGGCTGATCCGCCGGTTGGGGGAGTGGCAGTCCGAAGCCGGACCGCCGCAAGCCGGGCCGCCGCCCGATGACGCTGCCCCCACGGCGCAGCCTCCATCCCGCCGCCGTTTCTTCCAGGCGCTCGGGGGAACGGCCGTCGTCGCCGTGGCCGCCGGTGTGCTCGCCGCGACGTTCCGGGGAGCGGCCGCCGTCGTGAATGAAGTGCGCAGCAAGCTGGCGCTCCCGGTTCCCGTGTCACCGGCTCCGCCGGTCCCGGCCGGAGCCGAGGTCCGGCTGGACGGGGTGGGCGCGCTGGTGACCCCTAACAGGGATTTCTACCGGATCGACACTGCACTGCGTGTCCCGGTGGTGGACCCGGCCCAGTGGGCACTGAAGGTCACCGGCCTCGTGGAGCGCGAGATCTCTCTGGACTTCGGAGCGCTGCTGGGCAAACCCCTGATCGAACGGCACATCACCATCGCCTGCGTCTCCAATGAGGTGGGCGGGGACCTGATCGGCAACGCCCGCTGGCTCGGCTGGCCGGTCCGGGAACTGCTGGCCCTCGCCGGCCCGAAGGACGGCGCGGACATGGTCCTCTCCCGCAGCGCGGACGGCTGGACCGCCGGCACCCCGCTGGAGGTGTTGACGGACAACCGGGACGCGCTCCTGGCTGTTGGGATGAACGGCGAACCGCTGCCGCTGGAGCACGGCTTCCCGGTCCGGCTGATCGTCCCCGGCCTCTACGGCTACGTATCGGCGACCAAGTGGGTGACCGAGCTCAAGGTGACCCGCTTCGCGGACGACGTCGGCTACTGGACGCCCCGCGGCTGGAGCGAGAGGGGACCCATCAAGACCTCCTCCCGCATCGATGTGCCCCGCGACGGCCGCTCCGCGAGCGCCGGGACGGTGGCATTCGGCGGGGTCGCCTGGGCCCAGCACACCGGGATCGGCCGGGTGGAGCTCCGGGTCAACCGCGGCGCGTGGCAGGAGGCGGAGCTGGCTCCCGGGATCTCCCAGGACACCTGGTACCAGTGGAAACTGGAGCTGCCGCTGACTCCCGGCCAGTACGAGGTCCAGGTGCGCGCCACGGACCTCAACGGCGCCGCGCAGGTGGAGGACCGCGCGCCGGTGGCGCCCAACGGGGCCACCGGCTTTCACACGGTTAGAGTTGACGTGAAGTCCTAACCGCCCGGCCACCACGCCGGGCCGGGGAGCCGGGCCGGCGAGCCAAGCCAATGGCTCACGACGAGGGGTCACCAACGCATGCACCGCACCCAGACACGGCACGTCACCGTGGAAGCGCACCGCGAGTCCGTCCGCCAGCTGCTGGCCCCGCTCCGCCGCCCGGAACGGATTGAACTGCTCCCGCTCCTCGCGGCACTGGGCCGGGGACTCGCGGAGGATGTTGTGGCTCCGCTGGACCTGCCCCCGTTCCCGAATTCGCAGATGGACGGCTTCGCCATCCGCAGCGCCGACGTGCCCGACGGCGGCACTGAACTCCGCGTTGCCGGGCCCGTGCCGGCCGGTGCCGCGCCCCCTGAACTGGCCCCCGGGACAGCCGCCCCGATCATGACCGGCGCCATGATGCCGCCCGGCGCGGACGCCGTAGTACCGATCGAACAGGCCCTGCCGCCGGTCTTCCCCGCGCCCGGCGTGCCGGCCACGGTCCGGCTGCCCGCCGTCCCGGCCAGGAACTTCATCCGCGACGCGGGCAGCGACATCCGCACCGGGGAGCTGGCCCTGGCCGCCGGAACCTACCTGGGACCCGGACAGCTGGGGCTGCTGGCCGCCCTGGGACTCACCCGGGTCCCGGTCTACCGGGCGCTGCGGATCCTGCTGGTCACCACCGGCGACGAGGTTGTGGAACCGGGCAGCCCCCTGGGTCCCGGCAAGATCTACGACTCCAACGCCACCCTGCTGGAATCCTCCATGCGACAGGCCGGCCTCAACGTCACCCGCACCGGGATCTCCACGGACCGCCCCGAGGAACTCGCCGGCCTGCTGCGCCGGCATGCGGCGGACGTGGACCTGATCGTCACCACCGGCGGTGTCAGCAAGGGCGCGTACGAGGTGGTCCGGCAGGCGATGGAGGGCCACAACGTCGACTTCTTCGGCGTCGCGATGCAGCCCGGCGGCCCGCAGGGGATCGGAACCTTCGACGGCGTCCCGGTCCTCGGCTTCCCGGGGAACCCCGTGAGCTGCCTCGTCTCCTTCGAGATGTTCCTCCGGCCCGCGCTCGGCGACCTCTTCGGCTCGCCGGCGCAGCGCCCCGTGGTCAGGGCACGGCTGGCCGAGGCGCTGGCGTCCCCGGCCGGCAAGCACCAGGTACGGCGCGGCACGGTCCTGGCCGACGGCACCGTCCGGCTGGAAGGAGGCGCCGGCTCGCACCTCGTCAGCGCTCTGGCGCACTCCAACGCCCTGATCCAGGTCCCGGAAGGAATTGCCGCGCTCGCCGAAGGCGCCGAGGTGGAAGTATGGATGCTGTGAACGAAGAAAACCCCGCAACGGGAACCCCAGGCCTGACCCACCTCCGGCAGGACGGCACGGCCCAGATGGTCGACGTGTCCAACAAGGCCGAGAGCACCCGCGAGGCAACCGCCACGGCCACGGTCCGCAGCACCGCCGAGGTCCTGACCCTGCTCGGCGCCGGGGACCTGCCCAAGGGCGATGCCCTCGCCGTCGCCCGGGTCGCCGGGATCATGGCCGCCAAAAAGACCGCGGACCTGATCCCGCTGTGCCACCCGCTGCCGATCGCCAAGGTCACTGTCGACTTCGAGCTCGACACCGACACGGTCACCGTCTTCGCCACGGTCAAGACCCGCGGGCTCACCGGCGTCGAGATGGAAGCCCTGACCGCGGCCTCGGTGGCCGCGCTCAGCGTGTACGACATGATTAAGGCCGTGGACAAACACGCGGTGCTGACGGATATCAAGGTGCTGGCCAAAAGCGGCGGCAAGAGCGGGGACTGGACACGATGAGCATGCCCGAACCACACCGGCACGGCGAAGCTACCGGGCGGAAGGCCGGCGTCGTGATCGCCTCCACCCGGGCCGCGGCCGGCATCTATGAGGACCTGACCGGACCCGTCATCATCGACTGGCTCACCGAACACGGCTTCGAGGCCTACCCGGCCCTCGTGGTCCCGGACGGCGAGGCCGTGGGCGCAGCCCTGCGCGCGCTCCTGACCCAGGCGCCGGCCGTCATCATCACCAGCGGCGGCACCGGGCTCAGCCCCACCGACGCCACCCCGGAGCAGACCCTGCCCCTGCTGGACCGGGAGATCCCGGGCATCATGGAAGGCATCCGCGGGGCCGGGACCGCCAAGACCCCGATGGCGATGCTCAGCCGCGGCCACGCCGGCGCCGCGGGCCAGACCTTCATCGTCAACCTCCCCGGATCCCCGAAGGGTGTGATGGACGGCCTCAGCGTGCTGGATCCCATCCTTGGACACCTGTGCGACCAGCTGGAGGGCAGCCATGGCCACTGACTCAACTTTTGACGTGCTGAACGCCGTGCTCAGCGCCGAACCCATCTCCGTGGACCAGGCCATCGCCGCGGTCGAATCGGACACCGCAGGCGCGGTGGTCAGCTTCAGCGGCGTCGTCCGGAACCACGACGGCGGCAAACCGGTCCGGCGGCTCAGCTACAGCGCGCACCCGACGGCGCACCAGGTGATGGCCGACGTCGTCGCGCAGCTCGTCGCCGAACAGGCCGCCGGGACAGACGCAGCCGGTCCCGGCAGCGCACCGGCCCAGCCGGTGCGGATCTGGGTGGCGCACCGGATCGGGATGCTGGAGATCGGGGACCCCGCCCTGGTTTGCGCCGTCTCCGCCGCGCACCGGGGCCAGGCCTTCGCGGTGTGCTCGGAGCTCGTGGACCGGGTCAAGGCCCAGGTGCCGATCTGGAAGGAACAGTTCTTTACCGACGGCACGGTCGAGTGGGTCGGCGCGGGCGAATAGCCCGGCCCACATCACGGGATCAGCACCGCGCGGCAGGCCTGTAACGCCGGGCCGCCGGTTCAGGCGGGCACCCGCCCCGGCGGTAGGGTTGATGGCATGACCGAACAACTCGCAGTCGCCGTGCTGGGCGCGAACGGGCGCATGGGCGCCGAAGCGGTGACCGCCGTCAAGGCCGCCGCGGACCTGAAACTTGTCGCCGCGCTGGGCCGGAACGACTCCCTGGACACCCTCGTCGACGCCGGAGCCCGGGTCGTGGTGGATCTGACGGTCCCCGGGAGCACCGAGGCGAATGTCCGATTCGCCGTCGAGCACGGCATGCACGCCGTCGTGGGCACGACCGGCTGGGATGCGGAGAAGCTGGGCCGGCTCGAGGAGCTCCTCGCCGGCCAGGCCGGCGTCGGGGTCCTGATCGCGCCGAACTTCGCGCTCGGCTCGGTCCTGGCCTCCGCCTTCGCGGCCAAGGCCTCGCGCTATTTCGAATCGGTGGAAATCATCGAACTGCACCACCCGGACAAGGTGGACGCCCCGTCCGGAACGGCCGTGCGCACCGCGCAGCTGATCTCCGCCGAGCGGGAAGCCGCAAGCCTCCCGGCCAGCCCCGACGCCACCACGAGTGAGCTCCCCGGCGCGCGCGGCTGCGACGTCGACGGCGTCCGCGTCCACAGCGTCCGGCTCCGCGGCCTCGTGGCGCACCAGGAAGTCCTGCTGGGCGGGCCGGGGGAGCAGCTGACCCTCCGGCACGACTCCTTCGACCGTGCCTCGTTTATGCCCGGCGTGCTGCTGGGTGTGCGCAACGTGGCCTCCCATCCGGGCCTCACCGTGGGCCTGGACGGCTACCTGGATTTGGGGCTTTGAGCGCCGTGGCCAACGTCCTGACTGCGTTCAAAGCCAACCGCACCAAGATCTGGGTCGGTGCCGTCACCCTCCTGCTGGTCTTCTACCTCGTGGTGTCCTTCCAGCGCGCGGTGCTGTTGATGACGGACGCCAACCCCGTGGCCAAGGCCATTGGTGTGGCGTATCTGCTCCTGCCGGTGATCGGAGCCTGGGCGCTCGTCCGCGAGCTGCTGTTCGGCGCCCGGACCGAACGGCTGGCGAAAATCCTCGACGCCGAGGGCGGCCTGCCGGAAGACAACCTGCCGCGCACCCCTGCGGGTCGGATCATCCGCGAGGCAGCGGACCGTGAATTCGAGAAATACCGTGCCGAGACGGAAGCCGCGCCGGAGGACTGGCGCTCCTGGTTCCGGCTCAGCTGCGCCTATGACGCCGCCGGCGACCGCAAGCGGGCGCGCGCCTCGATGCGCGACGCCGTCCGGCTGTACCGCACCGGATCCCGCCAGGCCTGAGCTGCAGGCCAGGCACCGGGGAAGCTACCGGACGCGGGCCGGCTGGTAGCGGCCGAGCTGGTTGGCGGCATGCGCCACCCACTCCAGCGGCCCCCGCCACGCCAGGGCCGCGAAGATTCCGCCCAGGACCAGGATCGCCGCGGCCTGCGCCCAGTAGACGCCCTCAACCGTCCACCCGGACGGCAGCGGCTGGCCGTACAGCGAGGCCATTACACACAGGTGGGCCGTGTAAAAGCTCAGGGTCATGGCGCCGGCACCCCGCAGCGGGAGCAGCACGTCCAGCCCGGTCCGCTGGACCAGCCGGCCCAGCAGCAGGCAGACGCCGACGGCGGCGGCCGCCACCCCCGAGGTGTGCAGCAGATCCAGCGTGGTGCCCGAATGCGGGGCGCTGGAGGCGAGCCACCAGGCGGAGCCGGTTTGGTCCACGCCCGCCAGGTTGACCTGCAGGAGGCTCTCTAACGGGTACGACGGATTGAGCAGGGAAGCCTGCAGCGCCGCGCGGCCGCCGAGGTCCTCCATCATCACCACGCTGAACAACTTGGCCAGGACTGCCACTGCCGTTCCCACCGCCAGCAGCAGGACCGGGACCACCGCTGATGTCAGGGCCAGCCGGCCGATCGCGAGGCCGATCAGCAGATAGGCAATCCACTGGAGGACGGGGTAGTAGCCGGTCAGGAACAGGTCCCCGAGGAGCACTGCAGGGGTGGACAGATCGTCCCACTTGGGGTTGTGGCCCAGTTGCAGGGGCGGCTCGGCGGTGAGGAGCCAGGGCCGCAGCAGGAAGGCGAGCGCCGGGCTCACCAACACCCAGCCGGCGGCCAGCACCAGAAGGTGTCTGACGTCCAGGCCGAGGAATGGCAGCACGCAGAGGAACAACACGGCGTAGTGGACCAGGATGATGGCGATGTTCACCTCGAGCCCGCCGATGGAGAGCCCGACGGCGCCGACCACCAGCGCCCGGAGGGCAATACCCCGGCGGGCCGCCCCCAGCTGCGGACCCTGGAGCGGCTGCTGTTTGCCGGTGGACAGTGCCAGCCCGATTCCGGCGAGGACGGCGAACAAGGCCGAGGCGCGTCCGGAAAACACGAGCCCCACCCAGGTGGGGGTGAGCTGGGCATCGGCCTCGAAGGTGGGGAAGACGTGGGTGGCCATCATGCCCAGCAGGGCCAGCCCGCGGGCAGCGTCGATGCCAGACAGCCGTGATCCGGGGCTGGGCGTGTTGCTGCCTCGGCCTTTACGCCCGGCCCTGCCCCTGCCGCGGGCGGTCCTGGCTGAGGAGGCAATTCCGCGCGGGGTCATGTCTCGATCGTCTCATATTGGCCTGTGCGGCAGCCTGCCCAAGCTGTAGGGCGCGGCACCCTTGTGTTCGAATATATATTCGAATAATATGGGCCCATGAACAACACACCAGAGCCCGTCTTCCCCGCATCCGGGACGCGCCGCTCCACCAGCCCGGAACAGCGCGTCGCGGACGCGGGGTCCGGTGTCCTCAAGGCGATGAGTCCCGGCGTCGTGGATTTCCTCTTCCGGCAGCTGGTGGCCGGCGAATCCGCGGAGGATGTCCAGTGGCAGCGGGAGGGCACCGTCCTTTCCGCCCAGGCCCCGGGGGCTGAGCTGGCCCGGCGGCTCGCCGAGACCGACCTCGAGTCCCTGACCCCCACAGAGCTGTTCCACTACGTGCGGGCAGCCCAGCGGCTCGCGGCGTGGGCCGAGTCGCTGCGGGAATCCGCAGTCGGCCGCTACTGCGCCGCCCCGCCTGGAGGAGATACCCCGCCTGGAGGAGATACCCCGCCCGGAGGTGATGCCCCGGCGGTCTGATGCAGCGCCCGCCGGCTGCACTGAGCCTGGCTGACCTGCCCGCCTCGGCGCGCAGTGCCTAGGATGGCAGGGTGACCACCGCGCTGACGCTCTCCGCCATCCAGTACACGGCCCTCGACGGCGGCATTCCCGCCAATGTGGCGGAACATATCCGCCTCATCGAAGACGCGGATGACCACGGTGCCCGGCTGGTGGTGTTCCCCGAGCTTTCCCTGACCGGCTACGACCTCCAGGGGCTGGCGGACCCGGAGCGGTGGGTCACCGCCGAAGACCCGCGGCTGGACGGCCTGCGCGAAATCTGCCGGCGGACCGGGATCACCGCGGTCGTCGGCGCCCCTTTCCGGGAAGCGGACGGCACCCCCCGGCTGGCCTCGCTCGCCCTGCACCCCAATGGTGGGCTGGAAGCCGGTTTCAAGGTGTGGCTCCACGGCCCGGAGCAGCCTTTCTTCCGCGCCGGATACCAGGCGGTCATCCTGGACCTCGACGGCTGGAAGATCGCGTTGGCGATCTGCCTGGACGCAGCCCGTCCGGTCCACGCCGGTGAGGCCGCGACGGCCGGCGCCGACGTCTACGCTGTTTCGGCCCTCTACGCTGCCGGCGAGGACCACCGGCTGGCCCTGCACCTTGGTGCGCGGGCGATGGACAACCGGATGTTCAGCGTGCTGGCCAACCTTGGCGGCACCACCGACAGTGGGCCCTCGGCCGGCGGGAGCGGTTTCTGGGGACCCGACGGGCTGGTGCTCCGGCAGGCGGCCGGCACGGGGACCGAAGTGCTGACCGCGACCCTGCAGCACAGCGCCCTGGACCGCTACGCCCAGGAACGTCCCGCCCGGAATCGTGCTGCCCCGGCATCCCGCGGTCCGGCCGACGGATGAGGCCCCGGGACCGGGTTTGATCTTCATCACGTCGCCGTCATTGTCACATCACGCCGGGGACAGGGTAACGTTTTTCATATGGCTGACTCTGATACTCGCTCTTACACGTTCGGAACCCTCGTGACCGCCATGGTCACGCCTTTCACTTCCGACGGTGAAGTCGATTACCAGCAGAACGCCGAGCTGGCCAACAAGCTCGTCGACGATGGCAACGACGCCCTCGTTATTTCCGGCACCACGGGGGAGACCTCCACGCTGGAGGACGACGAGAAGGAAAAACTCTTCCGGGTGATCGTGGAGGCCGTCGGGGACCGGGCCAAGGTCATCGCCGGAACCGGCACCAACCACACCTCGCACTCGATTGAGATGGCAAAGCGCGCCGCCAAAGCCGGAGCACACGGCCAGCTGATCGTCACCCCGTATTACAACAAGCCCAGCCAGGCCGGCATCCAGGCGCACATCGAAGCCGTCGCGGACGCCGCCGATCTGCCCGTGATGGTCTACGACATTCCCGGCCGTTCCTGCGTGCCGATCCTGCCCGAAACCATGATCCGGCTCGCGGACCACCCGAACATTGTGGCCCTTAAGGACGCCAAGGCCGATTTCGCCGCCATCACCCGGGTCCTCGCGAACACTGACCTGGACGTCTACTCGGGCGACGACGGACTGACCCTGCCATGGATGGCAGCGGGCGCCGTCGGGCTCGTCAGCGTCTCTGCGCACGTAGCGTCGCGGCGGTTCCGCGCCATGATCGATGCCGCACTTGCGGGCGACTTCGCCACCGCCCGCACCATACATTTCGAACTGGACCCCATGGTCCGTGCAGTGATGACCCATATTCAGGGTGCTGTTGCTGCGAAGCAAGTTCTTAAGTGGCAGGGAGTCCTGCCCAACTCGGTTGTCCGTTTGCCCCTCGTGGAGCCGGACGAAGCTGAGATCGAAACCATCCGCGAGGACTTGGCGGAAGCCGGAATGGTCTTTTCCTGATCAGGTGTTCCAACTGACGAGTAGAGACCAGGCCGGTAACCGCCTGGAAAGTAGTGCATTATGACCCAAACCGCCCTTCCCGGTCTTGTCACGCCGCCGAAACTGCTCAAGGACACCCTGCGTATCGTTCCGCTCGGTGGCCTGGGGGAGATCGGCCGCAACATGACCGTTTTCGAAATCGACGGCAAGCTGCTCATTGTCGACTGCGGCGTCCTCTTCCCGGAGGAAACCCAGCCCGGCGTCGACCTGATCCTGCCCGATTTCTCCTACATCCAGAACCGCCTCGATGACATCGTCGCAGTCGTTCTGACCCACGGCCACGAGGACCACATCGGGGCCGTTCCCTACCTGCTGCGCCTGCGCGCAGACATTCCCCTGGTGGGTTCGCGGCTGACGCTGGCCCTCATCGAGGCGAAGCTGCTGGAGCACCGGATCAAGCCGGTCACCCAGACTGTCACCGAGGGACAGGTGCAGAAGTTCGGTCCGTTCGAATGCGAATTCGTGGCCGTCAACCACTCGATCCCTGACGCCCTCGCCGTGTTCCTCCGGACCTCCGGCGGCACCGTGCTGCACACCGGCGACTTCAAGATGGACCAGCTGCCGCTGGACGGCCGGATCACCGACCTCCGCCACTTCGCCAAGCTGGGCGAAGAAGGTGTGGACCTGTTCATGTCGGACTCCACGAACGCCGACGTGCCGGGCTTCACCACCGCCGAGAAGGAAATCGGCCCCACCCTTGACCGGCTCTTCGGCCAGGCCTCCAAGCGTCTGATCGTCGCGTCCTTCTCCTCGCACGTCCACCGCGTCCAGCAGGTCCTCGACGCCGCCGCCAACCACAACCGCAAGGTGGCCTTCGTCGGCCGCTCAATGGTCCGCAACATGGCCATCGCCGAGAAGCTCGGCTACCTCGACGTGCCCCCGGGCATCCTGGTCGACATCAAGAACATCGATAACCTGCCGGACAACCGCGTCGTGCTGATGTCCACCGGCTCCCAGGGTGAACCGATGGCGGCCCTGTCCCGCATGGCCAACGGTGACCACCGCGTCGTGGTCGGCCAGGGCGACACGGTCATCCTCGCGTCCAGCCTCATCCCGGGCAACGAGAACGCCGTCTTCCGCATCATCAACGGCCTGCTCAAGCTCGGCGCCGACGTCATCCACAAGGGCAATGCCAAGGTGCACGTCTCCGGCCACGCCGCCGCCGGCGAGCTCCTGTACTGCTACAACATCCTGGAGCCGCTCAACGCGATGCCGGTGCACGGCGAAACGCGCCACCTGATCGCCAACGGCAAGATTGCCCTGGAGTCCGGCGTCCCCGAGGAAAGCATCCTCCTCGCGGACAACGGCACCGTCATCGACCTTCGGGACCACCAGGCCGACATCGTCGGCCAGGTCGAGGTCGGTTTCGTCTACGTCGACGGCTCCAGTGTCGGCGAAGTCACGGAAGCGGACCTGAAGGACCGCCAGACGCTCGGCGATGAAGGCTTCATCTCCATCATCACGGTGATCCACCGCGCCACCGGCAAGGTTGTCTCCGGCCCCGAGATCCACGCCCGCGGCGTGGCCGAGGACGACTCCGTCTTCGACGAGATCATCCCCAAGATCAACGCCGCCCTGGAAGAAGCCGTGCTCAACCGCTCGGACCACACCACGCACCAGCTGCAGCAGGTTGTCCGCCGCGTGGTCGGCACCTGGGTCAACCGCAAGCTCCGCCGCAAGCCCCTGATCATCCCGGTGGTCCTGGAGGCCTAAGCTCTGGTGGTCCCAGCACTGGCCGCCTAAGCAACTTGCTTCGCACCATGACGGCCTTCCCGGCCTGCCGCAGGCTACCGCATGCGGCGGACCGGGAGGGCCGTTTTTGCGTGTCCGGCCGGCAACATGATCCCCGCGGAGGCCCGGAAATCCGCGGTTTTCGGCCCGGAGTCAGGTACCGTAGCGGGTATGGCGACACGTACTTCCTCCGCGCCTAGAGGAAACCCCAGCGGTAAATCAGGCAGCTCTTCGGCTCGGGGCTCCGGCCCGGCTGCGTCCAAAACCAGCAGGCCCCCCGGAAAAACAGGTACCGCGCGCACCCGCCAGCTGGCCGCCGTCGAACCCAAACAGCCCTGGCCGGTCCGGGTTGTGGCCGGCGCCTGGCTGGGCGTGGCGCACGTCATCGGGGCGGGAATCCGCCGGATCGGCTACGACGTCAGCGACCTCGCCCCCGAGGACCGCCGCGACGGCGCAGCCCTGTTCAACCTCGCTCTCGGGGTCTTTGTCGCCACCTTCGCCTGGTGGGGCTTCCAGGGCTGGTTCCCGGACATGGTCTATGGAATCGTCAACGGCACCTTCGGCTGGATGTCGCTGCTGCTGCCGCTGATGCTGTTTGTCTGCGCCTTCCGGCTGTTCCGCCAGCCCGTCGATGGCCGCGGCAACAACCGGATCGGGATCGGCTTCCTGATCATGACCTTCGCCGGCACCGGCCTGGCCCACGTCATCGGCGGGGAACCGACCGTCGCCGAGGGATTCGACGGACTCCGCCAGGCCGGCGGCATGCTCGGCTACCTCGCCGCTGCCCCACTCGCTGCCATCCACCCCGCCGTCCCGCTGGCCGTGTATGGCCTGCTTGCCTTCACCTCGCTGCTGATCGTCACCGCCACGCCGTTCGGCGCCATCCCGGGCCGGCTGCGGGGCGCCTACGAGCACCTCATGGGAATCGATCTGCAGGACAACGAAGCAGACGGCGACGGCCATGACCGCAGCTACCTGTACGAAAACGACACCCCGGCCCCGGCCAAAAAGAAGCGGCGCCGCCTGTTCGGCAAGGACCAGGACGAGGACGCCGCCCTCGAGGGCTACGTCGGCGACGAGGCTTTCGAGCGTGCCCTCATTGCCGACGAGGAAGCCGAGGCTGCCCGTGTCGCCAAGGGCTCCAAACCGGGCTCCAAATCCGTCGCCCCCGGCGTGCGCCGCCCCACCCAGGCCGAGATCGCCGTCGAGAAGATCAAGGCGGCCCAGGGCCTGGGGACTGCCGCCGGCAGCGCCGCCGGACCGGCGGGGGAGAACGCCACCGAAGCGATCCCGCTCGTCACTCCGGGGATGGTCGCCGCCGGTTCGCTGAACCCGGCAGCCCCCGCGCCGGGTGCCGCCGCCGTGGCCGCCGCCGCGAAGGTTCCCTCCAACCCCGTGGCCCCGGCTCCGCTGCCCACCCCGATTCCGCAGCGCACCGAACAGCTCTCGCTCGCCGGCGACGTGACCTATACGCTGCCGCCGTCGGACGTGCTGACGCCGGGCTCCATCCCCAAGGAACGTACGGAGGCCAACGACGCGATTGTCGCCTCGCTGACCGAAACCCTGAACCAGTTCAATGTCGACGCCCAGGTCACCGGCTTCAGCCGCGGCCCCACGGTCACCCGTTACGAGATCGAACTCTCGCCGGGCACCAAGGTGGAGCGCGTCACCGCGCTGTCCAAGAACATCTCCTACGCCGTCGCCAGCTCGGACGTGCGCATCCTGAGCCCCATCCCGGGCAAGTCGGCCATCGGCATCGAAATCCCCAACACGGACCGCGAGACCGTGTCCCTCGGCGACGTGCTCCGCAGCCAGAACGCGCGCCGCACCGACCACCCGATGGTCATGGGGGTCGGCAAGGACGTCGAGGGCGGCTACGTCGTCGCGAACCTCGCCAAGATGCCGCACCTGCTCGTCGCCGGAGCCACCGGAGCCGGCAAGTCCTCGTTCGTGAACTCGATGATCACCTCCATCCTGATGCGCGCCACGCCCGACGAGGTCCGCATGGTCATGGTGGACCCCAAACGCGTGGAACTCACCGCCTACGAGGGTGTCCCGCACCTGATCACCCCGATCATCACCAACCCCAAGAAGGCTGCCGAAGCCCTCCAGTGGGTGGTCCGCGAGATGGACGCCCGCTACGACGACCTCGCCAACTACGGCTTCAAGCACATCGACGACTTCAACAAGGCCGTCCGCGCCGGCAAGGTGCACCCGCCCGAGGGGTCCAAACGGGTCATCCGGCCGTACCCCTACCTGCTGGTGATCGTCGACGAACTCGCCGATCTGATGATGGTCGCCCCCCGCGACGTCGAGGACTCGATCGTCCGCATCACCCAGCTGGCCCGTGCCGCCGGCATCCACCTTGTGCTCGCCACCCAGCGGCCCTCGGTCGACGTCGTCACCGGCCTGATCAAGGCCAACGTGCCCTCCCGGATGGCGTTCGCCACCTCCTCGGTCACCGACTCCCGCGTCGTCCTGGACCAGCCGGGCGCGGAGAAGCTGATCGGCCAGGGTGATGCGCTCTTCCTGCCGATGGGCGCCTCCAAGGCCATGCGTGTCCAGGGCGCCTGGGTTACCGAATCCGAAATCCACAAGGTGGTCGAACACGTCAAGGGCCAGCTCAAGGCCGTGTACCGCGACGACGTCGCCCCCGAGGCGCCGAAGAAGCAGATCGACGACGACATCGGCGACGACCTCGAGGTCCTGCTGCAGGCCACCGAGCTCGTGGTCACGACCCAGTTCGGCTCCACCTCGATGCTGCAGCGCAAACTCCGCGTCGGCTTCGCGAAGGCCGGCCGGCTCATGGACCTGCTCGAGTCCCGCGGCGTGGTGGGCCCCTCCGAGGGCTCCAAGGCCCGCGACGTCCTGGTCAAACCCGATGACCTGGCGACGGTTCTCGCAGCCATGAAGGGCATGGAGGTGCCCGCCATCGCCGATTCCCAGACCGCAGCGCTGAGCGAGAACGCCAATGCGAACGTCGCCCAGGGCGGGTACGCGGAGGACCTCGTCGCCGCCGACCTTGACCGGCGGACCCAGACCACGGACTATCACGACGGAGCCGACGCCGGCTCCGGCGATGATGAGGAAGGTTCCGAGGACGCCTGGTCGCTCACCGGGCGGTAGCCTAGGAAGGTGACTAGCGCCGAAGCAAACAGCACCGGATCCGCGTCCCGGATCTGGAACCTGCCCAACATCCTGACGATGGTGCGGATTGTGATGGTGCCGTTCTTCGTCTGGTTCCTCCTGCTTGACGCACCGGGGCTGGTCGCCCAGAACGGCGTCTGGCGCTGGATTGCCGCTGCCACCTTCGCCGTCGCCATCTACACGGACAAGCTCGACGGCGACATCGCCCGCAGCCGCGGCCTGATCACCGACTTCGGCAAGATCGCCGACCCGATCGCGGACAAACTGCTGATCGGCTCCGCCCTGGTGATGCTCTCGCTACTGGGGGAGCTGCCGTGGTGGGTCACCATCCTGATCCTTGTCCGGGAATGGGGCGTCACCGCCCTGCGCTTCTTCGTCATCCGCTACGGCGTGATCCCGGCCTCGCGCGGCGGGAAACTCAAGACCGTCATCCAGACCGTGGCCATCTTCCTGTACATCCTCCCGCTGGCCTCGATTGCGCCGTGGCTCGGCGTCGTGGCCTTCGCGGTCATGATGGTGGCCCTGGCCATCACGGTCTGGACCGGCGGCGAATACGTCATCGAGGCCCTCAAGCTGCGCGCCAGCGGCATCCGGGCGCAGCAGCAAAAACTCCAGGAGGGCAAGCCATGACCAGTCCCCACCACACGATCAACCTGCATCACCTGGCCGAAGAGGCCGTCACCGGGGCGATCGGCCGCGGCCTGACCGTCGCCACGGCCGAGTCCCTCACCGCCGGCATGGTCGCCGCCGTGCTGGCAGACACTCCCGGCGCGTCCGGGATGCTCCAGGGCGGTGTCGTCTCCTACCAGAACTCGGTCAAGGCCGGGTTGCTCGGGGTGCCCCGGGAACTGCTGGACACCGTCGGAGCCGTCGACGGCCAGGTCGCGGAGGCCATGGCCGAGGGCGCCCGCAGGGTCTGCGGCGCCGACATCGGCGTCTCCACAACCGGCGTCGCCGGTCCCGAACCGCACGGCGGCAAGGACGTGGGCTCCGTCTATATCGGCGTTGCCACCGCGGAGGGCTCGACGTCGTTCGGGTACAGCTTCGAGGGGAACCGCCCGGAAATCCGCGGCCAGGCCTGCGCCGCGGCGCTGGAACGCCTGCTGGAGGCCTTGGCGTCCGCAAGCTACCGGGCGTAAAGTTGCCGGGAACAAAACTTGATTCCTAATAGTTGTTACATTGTGTCGCTTCCGAATAAGGGAGGCGCCTAGGATGAAAGCATCATCAGTGTCCGCTTTGACCAGCGGGCTCGACACAAAGAGGGAGCAAGGCGATACAGATGGTAAAGCAGCCCGTATCCGTTAACGGCGTTGTCCGCTGGAAGGATGTGGGCCTCGCCGATCAGGCTAAGAGCGAACAGAAGGAGCGCAAGATGGTTGTACTTCGTCACGAAATCGGTGATGTACTGCGCGATGTCCGCCAACGCCAAGGCCGTACCCTCCGCGAAGTCTCGCACAGTGCCCGCGTTTCTCTGGGCTACCTGAGTGAAGTGGAACGCGGCCAGAAGGAAGCCTCCTCGGAGCTGCTCTCCTCGATCTGCTCGGCCCTCGATGTTCCGCTCTCCAGCATGCTCCGCGAGGTCAGCGACCGCGTCGCCGTCGCCGAGGGTGTTGCGGTTCCGGACACCGTCCCGCAGGATTTTGCCCAGCGCTACGGCCGTGACCTGGACCGTGAGCTCAACTCCGACCTCAACGAGGAATTGGCCAAGGGCCTCCTTTCCGGGGCACGCTAGCCCCCCCACACCCACCACTCGACAAAAGACCCCGGCGGTGTGCCGGGGTCTTTTGCGTGCCTTGTTTGCGTGCTCTGTCTGCCTGCCCGGCGGCTCTTGAGTGGCCGGCCGGGCGGGTCTACTGGGGTTCGTCCCGGGGGAAGCCGTCACGCTCATAGGTGGCGTTGAGTTTGGCGATGTAGCGGGACAGGGTCTGCAGTTCCTCCAGCGGCCACTCGCCAAGCCGCTCGCGGAACACCTCGCGCCGCGCGTCCTGCACCTCGTGCATGCGCTCCTCGCCCGTGGGCGTCAGGCGGATGATCTGGGCGCGGCCGTCGAGCGGGTCGGCTTCCTTGGAGACCAGGCCGAGGCGTTCCAGGAAAGCGATCTGTCGGCTGACCGAGGGCTTTCCGACCCCGATGCTGGAGGCCAGCTCGGTCAGCCGCATGGCGCCCTGCTTGCGGATGACCGACAGCAGGCCGTATGCCGCCGGTTCCATGTCCGGGTGAACCTGGCGGGAGAGGTGGTGTGAGATGGAACGGGCGCGCCGCCAGAGCAGGCTCAGCTGGTGCTCGACGGCGGTCAGTGCCGTTTCGGTCGAATCGTCAGCGCCGCCGCTGATCCCAGGGCCTTCGGCGGGGTTGCTCATGGCAATCATTCTAGAGTCCTCCCGTACCGTGAGAGACTCGAAGGGTGCGAATCAGTGACTTTTGGCGCCTTATGGACGATGAATTCGGGGCAGGGTACTCGCGGGTCCTCAGCAGCTCCCTGGTCCTGGCGGGAGTAGGCGGCCGGACCGCGGAGCAGGCCTTGAGGGCCGGGGTACCACCCCGGCAGGTGTGGCTGGCGCTCTGCGAGGTCCAGGATGTCCCGCCCGAACGGCGGCTGGGCCGCGACGTCAAACCCCGCTGATTCCCGTACTCCGGAATCGGCTCCGGAAGGCGCCGTTCCAGGACGGTGCGGGCAGACCGCGCCTGACACGCCGCACTCATTGTTCGAATATCTGTTCGGGTAGGACTATGCTTTTTTTAGAGCTTTTTCCACATACGCGGGGCAAGCAGGCAACTCTGTCGGTGGGTGCCAGTACCTTCAGTAATGACCGAAGAACCGATCAGGAACCCTGATCACAACGACTGATCACGAACACCGATCACCAACACTGATCACGAACACGACACAGGGCCGGATCGGCCACTCCACAGCGAGAAAGTATTAGAGGTGTGAACCATGGCCGCAGCCCCGGATCGCCAGAAAGCGCTTGATGCAGCGCTGGCCCAGATTGACAAGCAGTTCGGCAAAGGCTCGGTCATGCGCCTTGGTGACGAAGTCCGTGCGCCCATCGAGGTCATTCCGACCGGTTCCATCGCGCTGGATGTCGCCCTGGGAATTGGCGGCCTGCCGCGCGGCCGGGTCGTGGAAATCTATGGTCCGGAATCCTCCGGTAAGACCACGGTGGCGCTGCATGCGGTCGCCAACGCCCAGCGCCTCGGAGGCATCGCCGCCTTCATCGACGCCGAGCACGCCCTCGATCCCGAATACGCCGCCAAGCTGGGCGTCGACACGGACGCCCTCCTGGTCTCCCAGCCGGACACCGGCGAGCAGGCCCTGGAAATCATGGACATGCTGATCGGCTCGGGCTCCCTTGACGTCATCGTCATCGACTCCGTTGCTGCCCTCGTTCCCCGCGCGGAAATTGAAGGCGACATGGGCGACAGCCACGTGGGCCTGCAGGCCCGCCTGATGAGCCAGGCCCTGCGTAAGATCACCGGCCGCCTGAGCCAGACCAAGACCACGGCCATCTTCATCAATCAGTTGCGCGAAAAGATCGGCGTCTTCTTCGGCTCCCCGGAAACGACCACCGGTGGTAAGGCCCTGAAGTTCTACGCCTCGATCCGCATCGACGTCCGCCGGATCCAGACCCTCAAGGAGGGCGCGGACTCCGTCGGCAACCGCACCAAGGCGAAAATCGTCAAGAACAAGATGGCCCCACCCTTCAAGATCGCCGAATTCGACATCATCTACGGCCAGGGCATCTCCCGCGAGGGCGGCATCATTGACATGGGTGTCGAGCACGGCCTGATCAAGAAGTCGGGTTCCTGGTTCACCTACGACGGTGACCAGCTGGGCCAGGGCATGGAGAACTCCCGCCGGTTCCTGCGCGACAACCCGGAACTGGCTGCCGAGCTGGAACGGCTCATCAAGGAAAAGCTCGGCGTCGGAGTGAAGGCCCCCGCCGAGACCGAAGCGTCACCGAAGCTGAAGGCCGTTGACGGCTTCTAACGGCCGACGGCGCAAAGGGGCAGGATTCCCATCCGGGACTCCTGCCCCCGGTTTTGCCGGCGGTGCCCTGGCCGGGGACGGGTCACGCCGCACGGGTGCTTCCGCCGAACCGGACCATGACGCGGACCCCGCGGCTGTTGCGCGTGCCATTGTCCTGCGGCAACTGACGAACTCGCCCAAGAGCCGGCTGCAGCTCGCCCGTAAACTGGCCGAGCGCAACGTCCCGGACGCCGTCGCCGAGGCGGTGCTGGACCGCTTCGAGGAAGTGAAGCTTATTGACGACGCCGACTTCGCCGAGATGTGGGTGCGGTCCCGTGCGCAGAGCCGCAAACTCGCCAAAGGCGCGCTCCGGCGGGAGCTTACCGAAAAGGGCATCGACACGGACACCGCGTCGCTCGCCCTGGAACAGCTCAGCGACGAGGACGAGGAAGCCGCGGCCCGCGAACTGGTCCAGCGGAAGCTTCGGGGCGTGACCGGGTTCGATGACCGCGCCGAGCGGGACAAAACCACGCGCCGGCTCGCGTCCATGCTCGCCCGCAAGGGGTACCAGCCATCCCAGGCCTTCCGGATCGTGGGCGAAGTCCTCGACGAGGCCGTGACCGGTTCGGACGCAGGGCCCGACGCTGATTTCTGAGGACGCCCCGGCGGCGTGCCGACCCGGTACCCTTAACAGGTGAGTTTGACCATTCCCTTCCCCGCAGCCGGCACCACCCCTTCCACGGACGCCTCGGCTTCCCCTGGCGCGGAGGCGCAGCCCTCCACCCCGCAGCCCCGCACGTACCAGGTGCGGACTTTCGGCTGCCAGATGAACGTACACGATTCAGAGCGCATGTCCGGGATGCTCGAAGCCGCCGGCTACGTCCCCGCCGCCGGCGAACTGGCCGACGTCGTGGTCTTCAACACCTGTGCAGTGCGGGAAAACGCAGACAACAAGCTCTATGGCAACCTGGGCATCCTGGCACCGGTCAAGGCCGCCAACCCGGGAATGCAGATCGCCGTCGGGGGCTGCCTGGCGCAGAAGGACCGCGACACCATCCTGAAGAAGGCACCCTGGGTGGACGCCGTCTTCGGCACCCACAACGTCGGCGCACTGCCGGCCCTGCTGGAACGCGCCCGCCACAACAACGAGGCGCAGCTCGAAATCCTGGAGTCCCTCGACGTCTTCCCCTCAACCCTGCCGACCAAGCGTGACTCGGTTTATTCCGGCTGGGTGTCGATCTCCGTCGGCTGCAACAACACCTGCACCTTCTGCATCGTCCCGGCCCTGCGCGGCAAGGAAAAGGACCGCCGCCCCGGCGACATTCTGGCCGAGATCGAGGCCCTCGTCGCCGACGGCGCGATCGAAGTAACCCTGCTGGGCCAAAACGTGAACTCCTACGGCGTTGAATTCGGCGACCGGCAGGCCTTCTCCAAGTTGCTCCGCGCCTGCGGTGACATCGCCGGGCTGGAACGCGTCCGGTTCACGAGCCCGCACCCCGCCGCCTTCACCGACGACGTCATCGACGCCATGGCCGAAACCCCTAATGTCATGCCGCAGCTGCACATGCCCCTGCAGTCTGGTTCGGACAGGGTCCTCAAGGACATGAAGCGCTCGTACCGCTCGACCAAGTTCCTGGGCATTCTGGACAAGGTCCGCGAAAAGATCCCGCACGCCGCCATCTCGACGGACATCATCGTCGGATTCCCCGGTGAAACCGAGGAGGATTTCCAGGCCACGCTCGACGTCGTGGAGAAGTCCCGCTTCGCCACCGCTTTCACTTTCCAGTACTCCAAACGGCCGGGCACTCCCGCCGCCGAGCTCCCGGACCAGCTCCCCAAGGCCGTGGTGCAGGAACGCTTCGAACGACTCACCGCCCTGCAGGACAGGATCGCCGCCGAGGAGAACGCCCGCCAGCTCGGCCAGCGCGTCGAGGTCATGGTCACGGCCCAGTCCGGGCGCAAGGCCGGGGAAACCCACCGGCTCTCCGGGCGGTCCCAGGATCAGCGCCTGGTCCACTTCTCCGTGCCGGCCGGCGCCGGGACGCCCCGCCCCGGCGACCTCGTTACCGTGACCATTACCGAGGCCGCGGCGTTCCACCTCGTAGCCGACCCGGCGTCAGCGGACGACTACAGCCTTCGCCGCTCCCGGGCGGGCGACGCCTGGGACAGGTCCCAGGCGGACTCCTGCGGCGCGCCCGTTCCGGGATCCGCCTCCGGCACCACGGGCGTATCCCTGGGCATGCCCACCCTTCCCGTCCGCGGCCGCTAAGGCCGTGGCCGATCCGCAGGACGTCACCGCGGGCAAAGCGCAGGTCACGGAGGCCGGTGCGGTCCGGGCCGGCGAAGTCCGGGCCGGTGCAGTCCGGGATACGGCTACGCCGCCGGTGATCGCCGTCGTGGGGCCGACCGGCTCCGGCAAGTCCGACCTTGCCGTCTCGCTGGCACTGGAGCTGGACGGCGAGGTCATCAATGCCGACTCCATGCAGTTCTACCGCGGCATGGACATCGGCACCGCCAAGATCACCGAGGCCGAGCGCAGGGGAGTGCCGCACCACCTCCTGGACACCCTGGACGTGACCGGGGAAGCGAGCGTCTCGGACTTCCAGCAGCAGGCCCGTGCGCTCATTGCCGACATCCATGCCCGCGGCAAACGCGCCATCCTGGCCGGAGGCTCCGGGCTCTACGTCCGTGCCGCCCTGGACGTGCTGGAATTCCCGGGCACGGATCCGGTCATCCGGCGCCGGCTCGAGGCGGAGCTGGAAGCTGATGGGGCGGGACCGCTGCGGGCGCGGCTGGAAGTCGTGGACCCGGTCTCCGCCGGCCGGCTTGGCGATGCGCGCCGGATCATCCGCGCCCTCGAGGTGTTCGAGCTGACCGGAAGACCCTTCAGCTCATTTATGCCCACCCGCGAGTACGTCCAGCCCGCGGTGCAGATCGGGCTCGACGTGGACCGCGGCCAGCTCCGGGAACGGCTCGCGCGCCGGGTCCACACCATGGTGGAATGCGGGCTGCTCGAGGAAGTCCGGACGCTCGATGCCGCCGGGCTCCGGCGTGGCCGGACGGCACCGCGGGCCCTCGGCTATGCCCAGTTCCTCAGGGTCCTCGACGGGGAATCCGACGCAGCCCAGGCTGCGGAGGAGACCATCGTCGCGACCCGGCAGTTCGCCCGCCGCCAGCTGACCTGGTTCCGGGCGGACCCCCGGATCCATTGGCTCGACTGGCAGGACCCGGACCTCGTGGCCAAGGCCGCCGTCCTCTGCGTCCCCGGCTGAACGTCCCGCGCCAGGCGCTTGGTTTGCCGGGCCGGTTTGCTGGCGGCCCGAGCCGGAACGGTAACCTTGGAGCATGGACGAAACCCTGGCCGTGGCCGCTGATCGCAACTCCACCGGTGACACTGCAGCCCTGACCGGTCTCAAATTTTCCAAGGGCCACGGCACGGGCAACGACTTTGTGCTCCTCGCCGACCCCAACGGCACCCTGGCAGTGACGCCGGAGCAGGTCGCAGTGCTCTGTGACCGGCACCGCGGAATCGGCGGCGACGGACTGATCCGTGCCGTCCCGTCCCGGCTGCTCGCCGAGGGCCAGGAGCTGCTGACGCAGAACCCGGACGCCGAGTGGTTCATGGACTACCGCAACGGCGACGGCTCACTCTCCGAGATGTGCGGCAACGGCGTCCGTGTCTTTGTGCACTTCCTGATCACCGAGGGCCTGGTCGAGCTGCCCGCCGGCGAATCCCTGACTATCGGCACCCGGGGCGGCGCCAAAACGATCGTCCGCACCGCCGCCGGCTACGCCGTCGACATGGGCCCCTGGGAGTTCATCTTCCCGGGCGAGGCCACCGCCCGGGCCATGGATTCGCTGGTCAGCGCCACGGGACTCGAGGTCGCACGGCCAGCCCTGTCCGTCAGCATGGGGAACCCGCATACCGTCGTGGCGCTGGCCGAACTGGCCGAGCTGGAGGCCACGCAGCTGTTCACCGCACCCCACGTCGACCCGACCCCGCCTCACGGCACCAACGTCGAGTTCGTCGTCCCGTCCGAGCCGCTGGTCCACGACGGCGTCGGAACCATCACCATGCGCGTTCATGAACGGGGCGTGGGGGAAACCCAGTCCTGCGGCACCGGCGCCTGCGCGGCCGCCGTCGCGATCCGCCACTGGGCCGGCCAGGGTGCCCCGGACGTGTGGAACGTCCACGTCCCGGGCGGCGTCGTCGGAGTGAAGTTCTTCCTCGGCGCGGAGGGCCACGAGCACGTCGAGCTCAGCGGCCCCGCGGTGATCGTCGCTAGTGGGACGCTTTCCTGACCCGAAGGATGCGGAACGATTTCGAGGTGCTCTCGCGCGTCACGGTGAAGCTGCTGTCCAGCTCGGCCGCCAGCCAGCGCTGCAGGGAATCCGATCCCAGGTTCTTCTGCACCACCAGCCACGCGGAGCCGCCGGGCGCCAGCCGCGGCAGCCACAGCAGCAGCAACGCATGGAGCTCGTCCTTGCCGATCCGGATGGGCGGGTTGGACCAGATCGTGTCGAAGCGGAGCCCGGGGTCGACGGCGTCGGGTGTGCTGGCCGTGACATTGCCCAGTCCCAGCAGCGCGGCGTTCTCGTTGGTCAGGGTCACGCACCGTTCGTTGACGTCCACGGCGTAGACCTGGGCGTGCGGTGCCCGCAGGGCCATGGTCAGGGCGATCGGACCCCAGCCGCAGCCGATGTCCAGCAACGTTCCCTGCGGGGCCGGGGCGGGTGCCTCGGCCAGCAGTACGGCCGTACCCTTGTCGATGCCGTCCGGGCTGAAGATGCCCGAGGACGTCTGCAGGTGCCGGGTCTCACCGGCAAGCTCCACGGTCAGTGGTTTGCGGGTGAAGGGCCCGGCCGGCTGGGCGCTGAAATAGTGTGCAGACTCCATAACTGCCCAGATTAGTTCGCCCCCGGCCCGTAGGCGAAACCGCGGGGACGGGCCGGAGCCAACCGGACCGTCTGCTAATCTTAAAGACATGCTCTCGAACTTCAAGTAGCCGGCACGGGTTAAATCCCGTCCCCGCAGCGACGCAGGTAGTTACCTTCCGCTCAGTGCGCCACCCCGCGATGAACCTGAAAAGGACCCAGCCGCCGGCGCCCGATCCACTTGGACTTTGGCCGTGCTCATGGAGCCCGGCCGGGCGGACAGTCTCTCCCTTCTCAAGGCCACACCACGCCGGTTCCTTCCCCCTTCTCACCGCTCCCTTGCGGAGCCCACCCTTGCCCCGGCACCGCTGCCGCGGGCATTCCAGGAGGCCCCTTTGACGAATAGTCGTCAGCCCAGCGCGAATACCGCCCCAGACAGCACCGATCGGCACTATTCTGAAACTGCCGAACCTCTAAAGGAGACCATGACCAGTCAGCCCAACACCGGACCCGATTCAGCAGCCCAGGACATGAGTCCTGCGGAAATCCAGGCTGTCATCGACCGGATCCTCTCCAAGGACACCCCTGCCCGGAAGGCGGCCCCGGCTGCCGGCGAGCCCACCTCGGTGCTCGGAAAAGCGCAGGCGATCTCCCGGCAGGACGAGGAGCACAGCAACTACGACGGTGACCAGCAGGACCTGGAGGAACGGCACGCACTGCGCCGTACCGCCGGTCTGTCCACGGAACTCGAAGACGTCACCGAAGTCGAGTACCGGCAGCTGCGGCTCGAGCGCGTCGTGCTGGCCGGCCTCTGGACCGAAGGCACCCTGGCCGACGCCGAGAACTCGCTCCGCGAACTCGCCGCTCTCGCCGAGACCGCCGGCTCGGAGGTCCTCGACGGGATCGTGCAGCGCCGCGCCAAGCCCGACCCCGGAACCTTCCTCGGCTCCGGCAAGGCCCAGGAGCTCAAGGACATCGTGATGTCCACCGGCGCAGACACCGTCGTCGTCGACGCCGAACTGGCACCGTCCCAGCGCCGCAGCCTGGAAGACATCGTCAAGGTCAAGGTCATCGACCGCACGGCCCTGATCCTGGACATCTTTGCCCAGCACGCCAAGAGCCGCGAGGGCAAGGCCCAGGTGGAACTGGCCCAGCTCGAATACCTGCTGCCGCGCCTGCGCGGCTGGGGTGACTCGATGTCACGCCAGGCCGGTGGCCAGGTGGGCGGTGCCGGCGCCGGCATGGGTTCGCGCGGTCCCGGTGAAACCAAAATCGAACTGGACCGCCGCCGGATCCGCACCCGGATGGCCAAGCTGCGGCGTGAAATCGCCGCGATGAAGCCGGCCCGGGAGACCAAGCGCGCCAACCGCCGCCGTAATTCCGTGCCGTCCGTAGCGATCGCCGGGTACACCAACGCCGGCAAGTCCTCGCTGCTGAACCGGCTGACCGACGCCGGTGTGCTGGTGGAGAACGCCCTGTTCGCCACGCTGGACCCGACGGTCCGCAAGGCCGAGACCTCGGACGGGCTGGGCTACACCCTGGCCGATACCGTGGGCTTCGTCCGGTCGCTGCCCACCCAGCTCGTGGAGGCTTTCCGCTCCACGCTGGAGGAAGTCGCCGACGCGGACCTGATCCTGCACGTCGTGGATGTCTCCCACCCGGATCCGGAGGGACAGATCGCCGCGGTCCGCAAGGTCTTCAGCGAAGTCGACGCCCGCAAGGTGCCGGAAATCATCGTCCTGAACAAGGCCGACGCCGCCGATCCCTTCGTGATCGAACGGCTCAAGCAGCGCGAACCGCGCCACGTGGTGGTGTCGGCACGCACGGGCGAAGGCATCCCGGAGCTGCTCAAGGCCATCAGCGAAGGCATCCCGCGGCCCAGCGTGAAGCTGGAACTGATGATCCCGTACAACCGCGGGGACCTGCTCAGCAAGCTGCACGAGACCGACGCGGAGATCCTCAGCCTCGACCACGAGGAAGCGGGCACCCGCGCCGTCGTGATGGTGCGCGAAGGATTCGCCGCTGAACTGGATTCGTTCATCAGCAATGACTAAGGCAGCGGTGACCGGGGCGGACACCGGCACGGGCGGTCCGGCCCCGGCAACGGACTCCGCAACGGAGGACCCCGCAGAAACGGATAACACCGGGACGGAAGCCGCCGGGACCGAAACCGCGGGGGCAGAACCCGCGGGAGAACGTCCGGCAGGAACGCGCGGCCCGCGCGGCGGGGAATTCGTGATCGAATTGCTCGACCGCGCCGTGTCCGGCATGGGCGGCCAGAGCCGCGACGGCCAGCACGAGATGGCCCGGCAGGTGGCGCGCGCGATTGACAGCGGCGACCACCTGCTGGTCCAGGCCGGCACCGGAACCGGGAAGTCCCTCGCGTACCTGATCCCGCTGATCGCCCATTCGCTGGTCAGCGACAAACCCACCCTGGTCTCCACCGCCACCCTGGCCCTGCAGACCCAGATCGTTGGCCGGGACCTGCCCCGGCTGCTGAAGACCATCACCCCGGCGCTGGAGCGGCCAGTCAAGGTCGCCCTGGTCAAGGGCCGCTCCAACTACGTGTGCCGCCACAAGCTCGAGGGCGGTTTCCCCTCCGAAGAGCCCTCCGAGGGCCAGCTCTTCTCGCTCGGCGAGGACACGTCCGTCCCGCATTTCGCCGCGGCGATGGGCGGCCCGTCGTCCCAGCTCGGTAAGGAAGTCGTCAGGCTGCGCGAATGGGCCGAGGACACCGTGACGGGGGACCGTGACGAGCTCCTGCCCGGGGTCACGGACCGGGCGTGGCGGCAGGTCTCCGTCACCTCGATGGAGTGCCTGGGCGCGCAGAAATGTCCCCTCGCGGCCGAATGCTTCAGCGAACTGGCCCGGCAGAACGCCGCGGACGCCGACGTCGTCGTCACCAACCACGCCATGCTGGCTGTCAGCGCCTTCGAGGGCCTGGCGGTATTGCCGGAATACGACGTGGTGGTGGTGGATGAAGCCCACGAGCTGCAGGACCGGGTAACCGGCGCCGTGTCCGGCCAGCTCTCCGTCGCGATGGTGCACGCCGCCGCGTCGGGGGCGCGGAAGCACACCGGCATCACGGTGGACGCCCTGAACAACGCCGCGTCCAACCTCGAACTTGCCATCGAAGGGGTCCCCAGCGGACTGATGCCCAACGGCCTCAACAGCGAACAACTGGACTGCGTGGACCAGCTGCGGGACGCCTGCCGCGCGGCGCTCTCGGACTCCAAGGGGGACAGCGCCAACACGGCCGACGGCGGCCGCCAGCTCGCGCGCTCCCGCCTCATGGTGATCCTGGAGCTCTGCGAACGGCTGCTCGCCGCCCGCGAAAACCGCGAGGTGGTCTGGTTTTCCCGCAACAGCACCTTCGACCCGCAGCAGGGCTACTCCCAGCCGGACGAGTCCGCGCCGGCCCTGATCAACATCGCACCGCTCAGCGTCGCCGGACGGCTCCGCGAGGGCCTGTTCGCGGACCACACCGTCATCCTGACGTCGGCGACGCTGGCGATCGGGTCAGCCTTCGAACCCGCCGCCGGCGGCCTGGGCCTGGTAGGGCCAGGTGCCCCGAGCTGGACCGGGGTCGACGTCGGCTCGCCCTTCGAATATCCGAAACAGGGCATCCTCTACGTTGCCAAGCACCTGCCCAAACCCGGCCGCGGCATGTCCCCGGAAGCCCTAGACGAGCTCGAGAAGCTGATCCGGGCCTCCGGCGGCGGAGCACTGTGCCTGTTCTCCTCCCGGCGCGCCGCCGAGGAAGCCGCTGAGGCCCTGCGCCCGCGGCTGGACATGAGCATCCTCTGCCAGGGGGATTCGACCATGACCGCGCTGGTCAAACAGTTCGCCGACGAACCGGACACCTGCCTCTTCGGCACCATGTCGCTGTGGCAGGGTGTCGACGTGCCGGGGACCTCCTGCCGCCTCGTGGTGATCGACCGGATCCCGTTCCCGCGGCCCGACGACCCACTGATGACAGCACGGTCCCGTGCGGTGGCCCAGGCCGGCGGTAACGGGTTCATGAGCGTTTCCGCGACCCACGCCGCCATCCGCCTGGCCCAGGGTGCCGGCCGGCTGATCCGTACGACGACGGACAGGGGAGTGGTGGCAGTGCTGGACTCACGACTCTCCACCGAGCGCTACGGGGGATTCCTCCGCGCCGCCCTGCCGCCGTTCTGGCCCACCACCGACCCCGCGATTGCCTACGCAGCCCTGGAACGGCTCGCGAAGGAATCCGGGCAGCCCGCCAAGTAGTCCGCACAAACGCGTTGGGCCCCGTCCGATTCCGGAGGGGCCCATTTCGCGGCTTTTGACGTGCCGGTCCTGAGAGGTCCTAGAGGGAGCGCAGCACCGAGACGACTTTGCCCATGATGACGGCGTGATCGCCGAGGATGGGCTCGTACTGGGTGTTCTGCGGCAGCAGCCAGGTGTGGCCGTCGCGCTGGCGGAATGTCTTGACCGTCGCCTCGTCATCCAGCAACGCGGCGACGATGTCGCCGTTGATGGCGTCGCCCTGCCGGCGCACAACCACCCAGTCACCGTCGCAGATGGCGGCGTCGATCATCGAGTCCCCCGCGACTTTGAGCATAAAGAGCTCGCCGTGGCCCACCAGCTGGCGTGGCAGGGGCATCACGTCCTCGACGACCTGGTCGGCCAGGATCGGCCCGCCCGCGGCAATGCGGCCCACCAGCGGCACCATGGCGGTGTCGGTGGCGCTGGCCAGCTCGGAGACCGACAATCCGCCGACCGTGCGCAGTCCGCTGGACTTCTCCACCCCTGAAATCTTCGTGGTTCCCTCGTCGAGGGTCAGCGGCATCAGCACTTCCATGGCGCGGGGGCGCTTGGGGTCACGCCGCAGGTAGCCAAGTTTCTCCAGCTGGGAGAGCTGGTGGGTGACGCTGGAGAGGCTGGCCAGGCCAACGGTGTCGCCGATCTCGCGCATGGAGGGCGGATAGCCGTTGTCCGTGACGGAGCGCTGGATGGTTTCCAGGATCTTCTTTTGCCGGACGGTGAGGCTCTTTGGTGGCCGGGCTGCCTGCGGGCTCCGTTGCTGGGTGGCCCTGCCGCCAGTGGCTGGTGCTGCCATGTTCGCCAACGCCTTTCCGTTCGGCCCGGCCGCCGTGGCTGCGGCTGCCGGGAACTTCCGGCCTGAAATGTCAGACCCTGCTGATCAACTGCAGAAGTGGTTGTTCTGTAGCTCAAACGTAGGCCAGCCACACTGCTTTTTCAAACATTTGTTCTAGCGAGTCTCGACATTGTTCGTTGATAAGTGCTAAAACAGAACAAGCAAGGTTCGAATATGTGTTCTAGTCATCGCCGTTAGAGGGTGGAGCATTGTTCGGACACAGCGTGACGTTCGGTTCTTTGTTCGAAGGTTAGGCCGGTTGGCGGCAAGTACGTGGAGTACGCCGGGCGGCACAGTATGGTCCAGGAGGGCTCAGTTCATGTCAGCATCAAGCGCGTTTCACGACACTTTCGGCCGCGACGCATTCGGCAACTACGGCCGCCCAGAGGGCGGTACGTCCGCCGGCCAGCAGGGCGCCTTTGGTCAGCAGGGCCCCATCGCCCAGCACGTCCCGGCTGGCGGAAACAGCAATGCGGGCCGGGGGCCGCGGGTCAAGCAGGCGCCGCTGCGGCTCACCCGGCGGGGGCGCTTTGTCTTCATCGGGGTGCCGCTGATTCTGCTGGCCGCGCTCATTTTGTCCTTCAGCGGTTTCCTCAACGCCCCGGCCAAGGCGGCAGAGTCCGCTGCCGGGCTGTCGCTGACTCCCACCGTGACCGTGACGGTGCAGCCCGGTGAGTCGCTCTGGGCCATCGCCGAGGCCGTGGCGCCGGAGCGCGACCCCCGAGACGTCGTCACCGATATCATCCAGCTGAACAACCTGGACGCCGCCCGTGTTGTGCCGGGCCAGGCACTCTTCATTCCGTCCAAGTAACCCGCCCGATCCGTCACAGTTTCAGGGCCCGCCGCGATCTCACTTAAACTGGTGCAGTGACTGACCAGCTAGAGCGCCTGAACCGACTTCCCCTCCGGACCAACCTGCGCGGCCTGACGCCGTACGGCGCGCCGCAGCTGGACGTCCCCATCCTGCTCAACGTCAACGAAAACACCCATGGTGTCCCGGCCGACGTGCGGGCCGCGATTTCCGAGGCCGTCACGCTTGCCGCAGCCGGCTTGAACCGCTATCCGGACCGCGAATTCACGGAACTGCGCGAAGCCCTCGCGGAATACCTCGGCCACGGACTGGGTGCCGACAACATCTGGGCCGCAAATGGTTCCAACGAGGTTCTCCAGCAGATCCTCCAGGCCTTCGGCGGCCCGGGGCGCACCGCCCTCGGCTTCCCTCCCACATATTCGATGTACCCGCTGCTGGCCTCCGGTACCGACACCGGCTACATCGTCGGGGCCCGCGCCGATGACTACGGACTCAGTGCGGAATCGGCCGCCCGCCAGGTCCGCGGACTCCAGCCGAACATCGTCTTCCTGTGTTCCCCGAACAACCCCACCGGCACCGGGCTTGGCCTGGACGTCGTTGAGGCCGTCTATGAGGCCGGCGAAGCCAGCCAGACCATCGTGATCGTCGACGAGGCGTACCACGAGTTCGCCCACGACGGCACGCCCAGCGCCCTCACGCTGCTGCCCGGCCGGGAACGGCTGATCGTCTCGCGCACCATGAGCAAGGCCTTCGCCCTGGCCGGCGCCCGTGTTGGCTACATGGCGGCGGCGCCCGAGGTGACGGACGCCCTGCGGCTGGTCCGGCTCCCGTACCACCTTTCGGCCATCACCCAGGCGACAGCCCTGGCCGCCCTGCACCACCGGGTCGCGCTGATGGCCGACGTCGAAGACATCAAGCGCCAGCGGGACAGGATCGTGTCCGAACTGCAGCGGATGGGCCTCAAACCGGCCGCCTCCGACTCAAACTACGTCTTCTTCGGCGGCCTGGACAATCCGCACGAGGTCTGGCAGGGCCTGCTCGACGCCGGTGTGCTGATCCGCGATGTTGGGATTCCCGGGCACCTTCGCGTCACCGCCGGGACTGAGACGGAAACCACAGCCTTCCTCGAAGCCCTCGAACGGATCCTGGCCGGCCAAGCAGTGCAGCCCGCCTAGACTTAACCCAGGACATCCACCCTGCCCTGTTCGCCGGGCACCGTCGTCATCCAAAGGACACCCACATGAGCAACACCGGATCAACCGCTGCCGAGGGCCGGACCGCACGCATGGAGCGGACCACCAGCGAGTCATCCGTGCTGGTCGAGATCAACCTGGACGGCACCGGGGTCTCCGACATCAGCACGTCCGTTCCGTTCTACGACCACATGCTGACGGCGCTGAGCAAGCACTCCCTGATCGATATGACGGTCAAGGCCACCGGCGATACGCACATTGATGTCCACCACACGGTTGAGGATGTAGCCATCACCTTCGGCGAAGTCCTGCGCACCGCGCTGGGGAACAAGGCCGGGATCCGCCGCTTCGGGGAAGCCACGGTACCCCTCGACGAGGCCCTCGCGCAGGCCGTCGTCGACGTCTCCGGCCGCCCCTACCTCGTGCACGGTGGCGAGCCCGCCGGCCAGGAGTACCACCTGATTGGCGGACACTTCACCGGGTCCCTGACCCGTCACATCTTCGAGGCGATCACCCTGCACGCCGGAATCTGCCTGCACATGAACGTCACCGCAGGCCGGGATCCGCACCACATCGTCGAGGCCCAGTTCAAGGCCTTCGCCCGCGCCCTGCGCGCTGCCATCGAACCGGATCCCCGGGTCGAGGGCATCCCGTCCACCAAGGGCGCGTTGTGACCGGCAAGGTGCTGAAGGACGGCGCCATCATCAACCCCGACGCCGGCAGGAAGCCGGTGTCGGCCGAGGGCAAGCCCACCGTCACGGTCCTCGACTACGGCTCCGGCAACGTCCGCTCCGCCGTGCGCGCCCTCGAACGCGCCGGTGCCGAGGTGATCCTCAGTTCCAAGCCGGAGGATGTGCTCAACGCCGACGGGCTCGTGGTCCCCGGTGTCGGGGCGTTCGAAACGGTGATGCGTGAGCTCAAAGCCGTCGATGCCATCCGCATGATCGGCCGCCGCGTCGCCGGCGGCCGCCCCGTGCTGGCCATCTGCGTGGGCCTCCAGGTGCTCTTCGAAGCCGGCGTCGAGCACGGCACAGAAGCCGAAGGCATGGGGGAGTGGCCCGGGAAGGTCGAACTCCTCCCCGCCGACGTCGTACCGCACATGGGCTGGAACACCGTGTCCGTGCCGGCGGGCTCCAGGCTCTTTGCCGGGGTCGAAAACGAGCGTTTCTACTTCGTGCACTCCTATGGGGTCCAGCAGTGGGACTTCGATGTTATCCAGCCGCGGATGACGGCGCCGCTTGTCACCTGGTCGGAGCACGGTGCCCCCTTCATCGCCGCCGTGGAAAACGGCCCGCTGTGCGCGACGCAGTTCCACCCGGAGAAGTCCGGCGACGCCGGTGGACGCCTGCTGCGCAACTGGGTGGAAGGCCTGCGGGACCGTTCCGCAGCCCCGGCCCCGACAGCCGTGACACCCCCGGAAGCCGGGACCGCTTAGATGTGGCCGATCGTGCTGATGGGGCTCGCCGGCCTGCTGGTCGGCGGAGCGCTGTCCTTCCGCCAGCAGAAAAGCCCGCGCTGGGTCCAGGTCGTGTTCTACGTCCTGGCTGGGATGGCGCTGCTCGCCGCCTACCTCCTGACGCTGCCCGCCTGACGCCCGCGGCGCCCCGACCACCTGCCGACCCCTGAAAACTGAGGATTTACGATGACCACCGAAACCCCGCTGCCCGTGCTGGAGCTGCTCCCCGCCGTCGACGTCGTCAACGGCCAGGCAGTCCGCCTCGTCCAGGGCGAGGCCGGCAGCGAAACGAGCTACGGCACCCCCCTGGAAGCCGCGCTGAACTGGCAGCAGCAGGGGGCGGAGTGGGTCCACCTCGTCGACCTCGACGCCGCCTTCGGCCGGGGCTCCAACGCCGAACTGCTCCGCGAAGTGGTCGGCCGGCTCGACATCAAGGTGGAGCTCTCCGGGGGCCTGCGCGACGACGAGTCGCTCGAGAAGGCCCTGGAGCTCGGCGTCGCCCGCGTGAACCTCGGCACCGCGGCACTGGAAAACCCGGAGTGGACTGCCCGGGTGATCGAGCGCTTCGGCGACAGGATCGCCGTCGGGCTGGATGTCCGCGGCACCACGCTGGCCGGCCGCGGCTGGACCAAGGAGGGCGGTGACCTCTGGGACGTCCTCGGGCGCCTCGAAGAGGCCGGCTGCGCCCGCTACGTCGTCACCGACGTCACCAAGGACGGCACCCTCCAGGGACCCAACGTCGAACTGCTGCGCCAGATGGTGGAGAAGACCGGCAAGCCGGTGGTCGCCTCCGGCGGAATCTCCAGCCTCGATGACCTCAAGGTCCTGCGCTCCCTCGTGCCGCTCGGCGTCGAGGGCGCCATCGTCGGCAAGGCCCTCTACAACGGAAACTTCACGCTGCCGGAGGCCCTCGACGTCGCCGGCCGGCGCTAGGTAAGTCCGCAGCATGGAGCACCGGCCCGCGGGCGAGCGCGCAGCTGACCTTCCCGCCACGTCACGCCCGCTGCCCGGGCACATCGCGGCGGCCCTGGCCGGCGCAGGCGGAGCAGCTGACTCGGCCGGCCAGCCCTGGGCCGGGCGCAGCCTGTCCGGCGAAGACGCCAGGATCCACAATTTCGAGGACGACGACGGCGCGGCCGACGCCGGCTACCTGACGGCGCTGGCCGCCCTCGCGGCCGGCGACGGCGACGAGGCTGCGGTGGTGGCCGCCCTGGCCACGGCGCGGGTCTTTGTGCCAATCCTCGCCACGCTCGCCGAAGAAGGTGAAGGCGCCGGCGGCCTCCATGCCGACAAACAGGCGGACATGGCCCTCGTGACGCTCAAGGCCCCCGACGGCCGGACGGCGATGCCGGTCTTCACCTCCGCCGCTGCGCTGGCGGCCTGGCACCCGGAGGCCCGCCCGGTGGCAGTCTACGCTGCCCGCGCCGCACTCTCCGCGGTCGCCGAAGGCGCCGAGTTGCTCGTGCTGGACCCGGGCTCACAAGTGACCTTCGTGGTGCGCCGGCCGGCCGTGTGGGCCCTGGCCCAGCAACGGGACTGGACGCCGTCGTACGCTGATCCCGACCTTGCCCGGAGCCTCGGCGAGGCCGCGGTTGGCTTTCCCGCGGTCCGCCGTGTTGAAATTCATCCAGGCGGTGGAGTTGCCTCGCGTGTGGCCGATGGGACGCCGCTGCCGGGCGGAGGCTCCGGCCCGGAACTCCGCGTGCTGCTCTACCTTGAAGACGGGCTCGACGCCGCGGGCGTCCAGTCCATCGTGTCCGGGCTCAACAGCGCCTGGGCGCGGAATGAAGTATTTGCTGAGCGGGTTGACTCTATCGAGGTCAAATTGCAGCGCGCAGCACAGTAGCTGACGGCCAGCGGGGAATATCCCGGTGCTGCCGGGGGCAGTACCAGAAGGATGTAGTCCGTGAACTTCGCGCTTTACCGGGAGCTGCTCGCCGATCGGCCGATCAGGCGGCTCCTGCTGGTCGGGATGATCGCCCGCATACCGCACTCCGCGGCCGGGGTCCTGCTGACCTTGCACATCGTCCTCACCCTCGGGCAGGGCTACGCCGCTGCCGGGGCCGCGGCTGCCGTGATGACCATCGGCATTGCCGTCGGCGCGCCCTGGCGCGGCCGGCGCGTCGATACCGTCGGCCTTCGGCGTGCCCTCATTCCCTCGGTCATTTCCGAGGCTGTCATCTGGTCGGTGGTGCCGCACGTTTCCTACGAGCTGCTGCTGCCGCTGGTGTTCGTCGGCGGCCTCCTGACGCTGCCGATCTTCAGCGTTGTCCGCCAGTCCCTCGGCGTCCTGGCCACGGGGGAGCAGCGGCGCACGGCCTTCGCCCTGGACGCGATCTCCACGGAACTGGTCTTTATGATCGGCCCCGCGGCGGGAGCCCTCGTCGCGACCGCCGGACTCTCGGTCCTGGGGCTGACCATCATCGGCATCGCCACCTCGGCGTCCGGGCTTTTCCTGATGTGGTTCAACCCGCCGACCCGCAGCGCGGAGTCCGACGCCGAGTCCGACACCGAGTTCGAGGCCAGCCAGCAGAAAGCAGCCGAGGTCGCCGTCGTCGCCGCTGCCCCGGCCCACCTGCAGGAGGCCGCCGCAGAGTTCGTCCCGCTGGCCGCCGCCGGGGACGGACGCCACGAGCGGGCCGGGCTGCGGCACAAGGTCACTCACAACTTCGTCTGGTTCACGGCCGCCGTGGCCGCCGTTTTTGCCGTCGCCGCCGGGGCCGGCATGGTCCTTAGCGGCACCGACGTCGGGATCGTTGCCGCCCTCGAGACCGGCGGCCACCAGGCCGAGATCGGACTGGTCTTCCTCTTCTGGTGCGGGGCGTCGGTGGTCGGTGGCGTGATCTACGGCGCCATGCACCGGCCGATCTCGCCGATCCTGCTACTGCTGGGAATGTCCGCGCTGACCATTCCAATGGCCTTCGCCCAGGACACCTGGACCCTCAGCCTGCTCTCGCTCCTGCCGGGGCTGCTGTGCGCCCCGGTGCTGTCGGCCGCCTCGGAGAAGGTCGCCGAACTCGTCGACGAGCGCCGCCGCGGCGAGGCGATGGGCTGGTACGGCTCTGCCCTCACCGGCGGCGTCGCGCTCGGCGCGCCGCTCGCCGGGGTGTTCATCGATGGCGTCGGTCCCTCGGCCGGATTCGTGGCCGTGGGGGTGGGCGGCGTCGCGCTGTGCCTGCTGGGCCTGGTGCTGCAGCACCACCGCCGGCGGCGCCTCGCCGCAGCCTGACGCACCAGCACCAGCAAGACGTTACGCCCCGGGGCGCCCGCACTGCCGGGGAGTTAACGACGGCGGCGGGTGGACCGATGTGGTCCGCCCGCCGCCGCGTTGCCGCTGGAAAGAGTTCGTGCTTAGTTGACCGGGCCGGTGTACTTCTCGCCCGGGCCCTTGCCCGGTGCATCCGGAATACTGGATTCCTCGCGGAACGCCAGCTGCAGGGACCGCAGCCCGTCGCGCAACGGTCCGGCGTGCTGGGAGCCGATTTCGGGAGCGGCGGCGGTGACCAGGCCGGCCAGGGCGGTGATCAGCTTGCGGGCCTCGTCCAGGTCCTTGAGCTCTTCGGCGTTCTCTTCGGCGGCCAGGCCGAGCTTCACGGCGGCGGCGCTCATCAGGTGCACGGCGGCGGTGGTGATGACCTCGATCGCGGGCACCTCGGAGATATCGCGGATCTGCTGTGAGACGTCGCCCTCGGCGCTGGCGGGCTGGTAAACGTGTGAATTACTGTCTGAAGTGCTCATGCTGGTAAGCTTGTCACAGACCGACTGATTGTCGTTATTTCGTTCCAGTACCACTGTCTTTCAGTAAATACTGTCTTTCAGTGATACTGCAGCGATATGACAGCCGGAACCCGTCCGCAACCAACATGCCCGTCATGCAGGTGCGCCGGACGGGATTTGTTCTGTAGAATCGACTTTCAGTTTGCAAGCGGAGTTCTCTCCCACCCGCGTCAACCGCTCTCCTTCGGGAAGCTTCGCAAGAAGCAAGGTTGCCGGGTACCTGGTCGGGCATTTTCCCCGGGCGTCAGCCCTGGCAGGATGTATGCCGCCTCATATGAGGCAGGCAGTTCCGATCTTCGAGGCCTTCGATTGCTCCGGCAATTGGGGGCCTTCTCTTTTTGCCGGTGGAATACCCCTCACGAACACAGGAGCTTTAACATTAGCGAGCCAAGAATCAATGAGCGTATCCGCGTCCCCGAGGTGCGGCTGGTCGGCCCTGCAGGCGAGCAAGTAGGCGTTGTCCGTATTGAGGATGCCCTGCGTTTGGCTGCCGAGTCCGATCTTGATCTCGTTGAAGTTGCACCGCAGGCCAAGCCTCCGGTGTGCAAGCTGATGGACTTCGGCAAGTACAAGTACGAAGCCGCAGTCAAGGCACGCGAAGCCCGGAAGAACCAGACCAACACGGTCCTGAAGGAAATCCGCTTCCGCCTGAAGATCGACACCCACGACTACGAGACGAAGCGCGGACACGCGCTCCGCTTCCTCGGCGCCGGTGACAAGGTCAAGGCCATGATCCAGTTCCGTGGCCGTGAGCAGCAGCGTCCCGAGATGGGCATCCGCCTGCTCCAGCGCTTTGCCGACGACGTCGCCGAAGTCGGCGTCGTGGAGTCCAGCCCGCGGATCGATGGCCGCAACATGGTCATGGTGGTCGGTCCCCTGAAGAACAAGGCCGAAGCCAAGGCGGAGGCCCGCCGCGCAACGCAGCGCGCGGACGCCAAGGCCGAGAATGAAGCCAAGGCAACAGGCGGCGGCCGCGTTGACACGTCCGGCGGCGATGCCCCCTTGACGCAGTCGCTCGCCGATCTTCTTCCGGAGGGCTACCAGGTCCGGACCGAGGCACCCGAGGCCGAGGTAACCGCGACGGAGACGCCGGCAACGGAAGCTCCGGCTGCGGAGGCTGCCGCCGAGGCCCCGGCCGAAAAGGTCGAGGCCGACAAGACTGAAGCCGCGGAGGCCCCGGCCGCCGAGGCCAAGGTCGAGGAAGCCCCGGCAGAGAAGGCTCCCGTCCAGGAAGCGCCGAAGCAGGAGGCCCCCAAGGCTCCCAAGGCCGCGCCGAAGCGCGAGGCCCCGAAAACTGAGGCCCCGAAAGCCGCCGCAAGGCCGGCGGTAGCCAAGGCGCCCGCAGCGCCCAAAGCCGCCGCCAAGGCGCCGGAAACCGCCAAGGTTCCCGAGGCTGAAAAGGCCGCTCCGGCGGCAGCACCGAAGCCGGTTGCTGCACCGAAGCCGGTCCCGCGCCCCGCGGCGCCGAAGCCTGCTGCACGGCCGGCTGCCCCGAAGGCCGCCGCCAAGCCGGGCACCAAGAAGACCAACTAGTCCAGGGCTGCCGGACAGCAATGTCCGGCAGCAAGCAACCAGCACGCCGCCCGCAGGGGCGGCTGCACGAAAGACTGCAGGCCTTGTCTGCGGATACGTAAGGAGATCGGTTCCCATGCCGAAGATGAAGACCCACAGTGGTGCTAAGAAGCGCTTCAAGCTGACCGGCAGCGGCAAGCTGCGCCGCCAGCAGGCCAACCGCCGCCACTACCTCGAGCACAAGTCCTCCAGGCTGACCCGCCGCCTCGCCGGCGACAAGATCGTCTTCAAGGGCGACGCCAAGGTCATCCGGAAGATGCTCGGCATCTAAGTTCCAAGTTCTCTGACTGTTTGCCACCCGGCAGCAGTCAACTACCAAAAAGGCTTCTCAGGCCAGCCGGTTGTTCCGGCAGTAGACGCTTGGGATCAGAATTCTGAAGGAGTACGCACGTGGCACGTGTGAAGAGGGCGGTCAACGCCCACAAGAAGCGCCGGGTTATCCTTGAACGCGCAAAGGGCTACCGTGGACAGCGTTCACGCCTGTACCGCAAGGCCAAAGAGCAGCTGTTGCACTCGTTTGTGTACAGCTACGGCGACCGCAAGAAGAAGAAGGGCGACTTCCGCCGCCTGTGGATCCAGCGCATCAACGCTGCCTCCCGCGCCAACGGCCTGACCTACAACCGTCTGATCCAGGGCCTCAAGGCCGCTGAGGTCGAGGTTGACCGCCGTATGCTGGCCGAGCTTGCCGTCTCCGACGCCAACGCCTTCGCCGCGCTGGTCAAGATCGCCAAGGACTCGCTGCCCGCCGACACGTCCGCTCCGGCCGTCCAGGCTGAGGCTGCACCGGCCGCCAAGAAGGCTCCGGCCAAGAAGCCGGCCGCCAAGAAGCCTGCCGCTGACAAGGCTGCCGAGTAGTACCTGAGGCAGTTCACCAACTGCGTCGTTCAAGAACCGGCTGGAAAAGCTACTAAGGTTCTTGTATGAACGAAACCGGGCGCCCGCAAGACTTTCCACTTTCCAATCCCCGAGCTGATCGGGTGAGGAAGGTGGCACAGCTTGCCGGGCGCCCGGCCCGTTTAAAGCGCCGCGAGTTCCTGGCGGAGGGCCCGCAGGCGGTCCGGGAAGCCCTCGTCCTGCACCAGAAGAGGCTTGCCGCGGGGGAGCCCGGCATTGTCTATGAGGTCTACGCGAGCGAGACCTGCCTGGACCGGCACCCTGATCTGGAGACCCTCGCGGAGGGCACCACCGCCTACCTCGCCACCGACGAAGTGCTTGCCGCGATGGCGGACACCGTCAACCCGCAGGGCATTCTCGCGGTCTGCGGCTTCCTGGACGTGAGCCTTGAGCAGGTGCTCGACGCCGGCCCGCGGCTGATCGCGGTGCTGTGCCAGGTCCGGGACCCCGGCAACGCCGGCACCGTGCTGCGGGCAGCGGACGCGGCCGGCGCGGACGCCGTCGTCCTGACCGCGTCCAGTGTGGACATTTACAACCCCAAGGCCGTGCGGTCGACGGCCGGGTCCCTTTTCCATCTGCCCGTGGTGCTTGGCGCCGAGATCGAGGAACTGGTGGCCCGTTGCAAGGAACGCGGCATCGGAGTGCTGGCCGCCGACGGCCAGGGCCAGCTCAACCTGGACCGGCTGCAGGACCAGAACGCCGCCCGCCGGCTCGGCGCACAGCCCCGGGAGTCCGAGTACGCGCTGGAGAAACCGACGGCCTGGCTCTTCGGCAATGAGGCGCAGGGCCTCGCCGAGGAAGAACTCGCCCTGGCGGACCACCGGGTGGCCGTGCCCGTGTACGGGGCTGCTGAAAGCCTGAATCTTGGCACCGCGGCGACGGTCTGCCTCTACGCCAGCGCCCGCGCACAGCAGGACGGCGCGACGAACCCGCCCAGCTGAGCTCCCTCCAGGTTCACGTCGTCGGCCGGCAGGAGGGACACCGGCACGAGGCAAAAAAGTACGGCGGGGGTCCACCGAAAGGTGGGCCCCCGCCGTCGTACCTGTGCAGTTAACTGGTCTTGTTGCGTCCTGTGATGGCGCCATAGACGAGGGCGACCACCAGACCGCCGACAATGGCCAGGAGCCAGGAACCGAGATTCCAGAATTCCATCCTGCCGCCGCCGAACAGAAGGTCGCCGATCCAGCCGCCGACAATTGCGCCGACAACACCGAGCACGAGGCTGGTGACCCAGCCGCCGCCGACCCTGCCAGGCATAACTGCTTTGACGATTGCACCTACTATGAGTCCGAGAATGATCCAGCCAAGAAAGCCCATTACTCCTCCTACATATTCGTCGGCATCCAAATGGTGGATCCCGATTATGGCTTCAAGCTAACATAGGCCAGTTTGCTTGTCAGCAGGATCACACCCAATCGTTATCTGCCCGGTGACCTGCGGCGCTGCGGGCCAACCGGGCGGCCTCCCCGTGCCGGTGCGGTGCTCCGGCGGGGCGATGACGGGTACGGTATTCCTTGTGGGCGCGGGCAACGGCCGGAGCCCACCACCCGGTCGAACCCCTCAGGAGAAGCTCTCTTGGCTGCAAGTGGCGGTACCAAGGCGATTGTTGCGGCGCTTGCTGCCAACCTGACCAGCGCCGTCCTGTAATTCGTCGCGTACTTCCTGACGTTTTCCTCATCGATGCTGGCCGAGGCGATCCACTCGCACGCTGATTCCGGCAACCAGATCCTGCTGCTCGTGGGCGGCAAGCGCGCCAAGCGGGCTTCGAGCCCGGAGCACCCCTTCGGTTACGGACGCGAGCGTTACATCTATGCCTTCATCGTCTCGATCGTGCTGTTCAGCGTGGGTGGCCTTTTTGCCCTGTGCGAAGCGTGGGGAAAGCTCCAGCACCCGCATGCCATCGAGGGCGCGTTCTGGTGGGTGCCGCTCGGCGTCCTGATCGGCGCCATCATCGCCGAGTCCTTCTCGTTCCGGACCGCGATCTCGAATCCAACCACGTCCGCGGCAAGCAGAGCTGGGTCAAGTTCGTCCGCAGCGCCAAGCAGCCGGAGCTCCCGGTCATCCTGCTCGAAGACCTCGGCGCCCTGGTGGGCCTGATCTTCGCGCTCTTCGGCGTGAGCAAGACGCTCATCACCGGCAACGGCATCTGGGACGCCCTGGGAACCGCCATGATCGGCATCCTGCTTGTGGCCATCGCCGCCGTGCTGGCCGTGGAGACGAAGTCGCTGCTGCTCGGCGAATCCGCCACCAAGGACGACGTCGCCAGGATCCAGGCGGCCATCGAGTCCGACGGCACCTCGATCATCCACCTCAAGACCCTGCACCTGGGTCCGGAGGAACTGTTGGTCGCGGCCAAGATCAGCATCGGCCGCTCCGAGACGGGCCAGGACATCGCCAAAGCGATCGACGACGCCGAAACCCGGATCCGCGAGGCGGTGCCGATGGCCCGGGTCATCTACCTTGAACCGGACGTTCAGCGGGTCAGCGCGCCGTAGCGGGCGCCGGTTCTGCGCCACCACGGTTGTCAGGGGCCGCTGGGTGGTAGCCGCATTGCGGGCTACCGGACCAGCGGCCTCTTGCGTTCCACCAGTCCGCTGATGAGGGCGACGCCGAGGCCCAGGACCGCCAGCACAGCCCCGACCAGGGCAGGTGCGACGTAGCCCCACCCCCAGGCGATGACGAGGCCGCCGAGGAAGGCGCCCAAAGCGTTGGCGACGTTGAGGGCCGCATGGTTGAGCGAGGAGGCCAGCGAGGGGGCATCCGGGGAAGCATCCAGCAGCCGGGTCTGCAGCGCCGGGACCAGCAGTGCCCCGGCGGCGCCGACGACGAAGACCATCACGTAGGCGGACCACGGCCAGTGCACGGCCACGGCGTAGACCACGAGCGCCACGGCAATGCCCGGCAGCACCCAGTAGATCGTTCCCATCACGGACTTGTCCGCGATCCGGCCGCCGACGATGTTGCCGGCCACCATGCCCAGCCCGTACAGCGCGACGACCAGCGGAAGCCAGGCCGCGGGAATGCCCGCAACGGAGGTCATGGTGTGGGCGATGTAGGTATAAGTGGCGAAGAACCCGCCGAAACCGACGATGCCGATCAAAATCGCCAGCCAGACCTGGAGCCGCTTGAGCGCCCCCAGTTCGCGCCGGAAACTCGCATCAGCGTGCGGCTTTTGGAACGGCAGGAACTTCCAGAGCATCACCAGGGTGATGATGCCGATGACGCCCACCAGCAGGAACAGCAGCCGCCAGCCATAGGCCTGGCCCAGCCAGGTGCCAAAGGGGACGCCAAAGACGTTGGAGACTGTCAGGCCGGCCATGACCATCGAAATGGCCCAGCCCCGCCTGGTCGGAGCGACCAGTGACGCCGCGATCACCGCCGCGACGCCGAAGAATGCCCCGTGGGGCAGCCCGGCGGCGAAGCGCGACACCAGCATGGTGCCGTAGTCGGGTGCGATGAAGGACGTCAGGTTCGCGATGCTGAAGAACATCATGAGTCCCAGGGCCAGGTACTTGCGCGGCATCTTGGCACCAACGGCGGCCAGCAGCGGTGCCCCGATCACCACGCCAAGGGCGTAGGCCGAGATCAGGTGGCCCGCCTCCGGGGTGCTGATGTTGAGCCCTTGCTCCACCTCCTTGAGCAGGCCCATCATGGTGAACTCCGTGGTGCCGATACCGAATCCGCCCATGGCAAGGGAAACGATGGCGAGGGCAACGTGGCGGGTGCCGGTATTGGGTGTCGCCGGGGCGTGTGTGGTGGTAGTCATTCGTCTGCTTTTCGGTGACGTCCCCGGCTGGAGCCAGGAGAATGCGGCAAAATAAATCTGATGTATGAGCTGAAGTGTGTAACGGGGCAGGCACGCCCGGTATTCCGGGTACACGCCGAGGGCGGCCCCCTCCATTCTCCCCTAAGCGGGTGCCGCCCCTAGACTTGTGGGCGTGACTGGACTCATCAGCGTCGTCGGCGGCGCCGTGCTGGACTCCCTGGCCGACCCCGGCCGGCTGCTCGTGGCGCGGCGCACTGCGCCCCCGCACTTCGCCGGGATGTGGGAGTTTCCCGGCGGCAAGGTCGAGTCCGGCGAGACGGGCGAGCAGGCCCTGCACCGTGAGCTCCTCGAAGAGCTGGGGGTGAGCATCCGGCTCGGCGCCGAACTGGACAGCGGATCCGCCGACGGCTGGCCGCTCAACGAGCGCGCGGCGATGCGGGTATGGTTCGCGGAACTGCTCGACGGCGTTCCCCACCCCCTCCAGGACCACGATGAGCTCCGCTGGGTCAACCTCCGGAACCGCGATGAGGTGCTGGGGCTGCCGTGGATCCCGGCTGACCTGCCGATCGTCGAGGCGTTGCTGGACAGGCTGCCGGTCGCGGATTCCCCGGCCGTGTCCGCGAACTGAGCTGAGCTCGCGGGCCGCCGGGGCCCCACCTCTCGCCAAAGCGTGAAGCATGTGACTACGCTGAAGCGAATCGAGAGGAGCAGCCCGTGCAGGTTGGTGTCAGACGGGAGCAACGTGCAGGGGAGCGGCGGGTTGCCGCCACACCGGAAACGGTGCAACAACTCCGGGCTCTCGGCCTGGACGTGGCGGTGGAGAGCAATGCGGGCGCCGAGGCAGGGTACGCGGACGCCGCCTTCGCCGCGGCGGGAGCCTCGATCGTTCCGGAGCTGACCGCCGAATCGCTGGATGTCCTGCTGCACGTCCGGCCGCTTGAGCCGGAGTCCGCAGGGCGGCTCCGGCCCGGCACCATCACCATCGGCTTCGCCTCGCCGGGATCGGAACTGCCCGGGGTGGGCGCCCTCGCTTCCGCGGGTGTCACCTCGTTCGCGCTGGAGCTGGTGCCGCGCATCTCCCGGGCCCAGTCCATGGACGCGCTCAGTTCCCAATCGCTGGTCTCCGGCTATCGCGCCGTCCTGGAGGCGGCCCTGCGCTACCCGAGGTTCTTCCCGCTGTACATGACGGCCGCCGGAACGATCCCGCCGGCACGGGTGCTCATCCTGGGTGCCGGCGTCGCCGGGCTGCAGGCGATCGGCACCGCAAAACGCCTGGGGGCGCGGGTCTCGGCCAACGACATCCGGGCGGCCTCCGCCGACGAGGTCGCCTCGATGGGCGGCACGTTCATCCATCTGGAGCTGGACACCCGAACTGCCGACACGTCCGCTGGAGGCAGCGGCGGCTACGCCCGTGAACTTGGCGAGGACCGGGCCAAACGCCAGCGCGCCCTGCTGGCCCCTCATGTCGCGGCGGCGGATGTCCTCATCACCACGGCGGCCATCCCCGGCAGGGCGGCACCCTTGCTGGTGACGACGGAGATGGTGGCCGGCATGCGGGCCGGCTCGGTCGTCGTCGACCTGGCCGCGGAATCCGGCGGAAACGTCGAAGGAGTCATCGCGGGCCGGGATCTCCAGGTCCCGGTGGACGGCGGATCCGTGACCCTGGTGGGGCTCCAGGACGCCGCCTCCGCGATGCCCTCCGATGCTTCCCGGCTGTTCGCCAAGAACGTTGCGAACCTGTTGGCCTTGATGACCGCCGAGGGCAGGGTCGTCCCGGACTTCGACGACGAAGTTGTCGCTGGCGCCTGCCTGACCCACGGCGGCTCCGTGCGGCACGCCGCAACCGCCGAAGCACTGGAGGCCCTCAAATGATGGATCCGATCACGCTGTTGACCGTGGTGGTGCTCGCCGTTTTCGTAGGATTCGAAGTCGTCTCCAAGGTGACCAGCAAGCTGCACACTCCACTGATGTCCGGTGCCAACGCCATTCACGGCATCATCCTGGTGGGCGCCATCATCGTGGCCGGGCAGGCCAGCGACCCGTGGCTGCTGTCGATCGCCCTCCTCGCCGTGGTGCTGGCGACCGCCAACCTGGTCGGCGGATTCGTCGTGACGGACCGGATGCTGGAGATGTTCGGGAGCCGGAAGCCGGCCCGGCCCCGTGCCGGCACGGGTGAGGACGGCAGATGAGCGTCCTCGGCCCCGGATGGACTGCGCTGTTGTACTTGGCGGCCGCCGTCTGCTTCATCCTCGCGCTGAAGGGCCTGAGCTCTCCCCGGACCGCCCGGCGGGGCAACGCCATCGGAGCGGCCGGTGCCCTCCTGGCTGTGGTGACGGTGTTCCTCTCCGCAAAGCTGGACAACATCCCGCTTATCATCGCCGCGATCGCCGTCGGTTCCGCCGTGGCCGTCCCGGTGGCCCGGCGGGTGCAGATGACCCAGATGCCGCAACTGGTCGCCCTGTTCAACGGGGTCGGCGGCGGCGCCGCAGCGCTGGTGGCAGTGCTGGAACTCGGCCAGAGCGAGGACCCCTGGGTGCGGCTGGCCGTGGTGTTTACCATGCTGGTCGGCGCGGTGTCCTTTGCCGGCTCGGCCGTGACGGTCGGCAAGCTGCAGGAGCTGATCAGCACCCGCCCCCTGCTTTTCCCCGGTATGCCGGTGCTGATGGGCGCCGTGGTGCTGGGCGCCATCGCCGCCGGAGGCCTCGTGGTGGCCACGGGGTCGATCGGATGGGCCGTGGCGCTGTTGGTGCTGGGCCTCGTGGCAGGGCTCCTGCTGGTGCTGCCCGTTGGCGGGGCCGACGTGCCGATCGTGATTTCGCTGCTCAACTCGTTCACCGGCCTGGCGGTCGCGGCGTCGGGCATTGTGCTGGGAAATGTGCTTCTGCTGGTCGCCGGCACGCTCGTCGGGGCCAGCGGTACCATCCTGACCAAGGTGATGGCGTCCGCCATGGGCCGCGGCGTTACGGGCATCATGTTCGGTGCCTTCCGGGGCGGCTCGACGGCGGGATCCACCGCGCAAAGCGACCGGCCGGTGCGCTCCTCCTCGCCCGAGGACGTCGCCGTCCAGCTCGGCTATGCGCAGCGGGTGGTGATCGTCCCCGGCTACGGTCTCGCCGTGGCCCAGGGCCAGCACACGATCGCCGAGCTCGCCACGGCCCTGGCGGCCCGCGGCGTCGAGGTGGTCTTTGCCATTCACCCGGTGGCCGGCCGGATGCCGGGCCACATGAACGTCCTGCTCGCGGAAGCCAACGTTCCCTATGAGGCGCTGAAGGAGCTCGAGGAAGCCAACCCGGAGTTCCCCAACACCGACGTGGCGCTCGTCGTCGGCGCCAACGACGTGGTCAATCCTGCCGCCAAGTCCACGCCCGGGGCCCCGATCTACGGGATGCCGATCCTGGAGGTGGCCCAGGCCGGCCAGGTGGTCTTCCTCAAGCGCTCCATGCGCCCGGGCTTCGCCGGGATCGAGAACGAGCTGCTGTTTGATCCCAAGACCACCCTCCTGTTCGGTGACGCTAAGGATTCGCTCACCCGGGTCCTGGGCGCCGTGAAGGCCCTCTAGGTGGCCCGCTAGAACAGGGTGGGCTGCACGTCCGCGGTTGCGGGCCCCGGGCTGGGGAGGATTGCGGCCGCTTCGGGGATGCTGCCGGCCGGGTACTGCGCTTCCTCGTCCCGGGGGTCATTGCTGCCGGGATCGTCATTGAGGCCGCGGTGGCTGAATCCCTGCGAGCCGGAGAAGCCGTGCCGGGCTTTGAAGTACCGGATGCGTCCGGACAGCCAGGCCCGGTACTCCTTGGAGGCGTAGGAGCCGGTGCCATACAGCCGCCGGTACTTGCCGGCGAGCTGGGGATGTTCCCTGGCGATCCACTGCATGAACCACTCCCGGGTTCCGGGCTTGAGGTAAAGGGCGCCCGCGGTGACGCCGGTGGCGCCCGCCGCCGCCAGTGAGCCGAACAGCGAATCCAGGGCCTCGTCGCTGTCCGAGAGCCACGGCAGGATGGGCATGGCCATCACTCCGCACGGCAGCCCCGCCTCCCGGAGCCGGGTGATCAGCTTGAGGCGTGCACGGGGACCTGGTGTGCCGGGCTCCACGGCTTCGGAGAGGTGCTCGTCCGTCATCGCCAGCGAGATACCCACACCAACGGGCACCTGAGCGGCGGCGTGCTTCAGGAGCGGGATGTCCCGGGCCAACAGAGTGCCCTTGGTCAGGATCGACAGGGGAGTGCCGGAATCGGCCAGCGCCCCGATGATGCCCGGCATGAGCTGGTAGCGGCCCTCGGCCCGCTGGTAGGGATCCGTGTTGGTGCCGAGGGCCACGTGCTGCCGCCCCCAGGAGGGCTTGGCCAGTTCCCGGCGGAGGACCTCGGCGGCGTTGATCTTCACCACCACCTGGCTGTCAAAGTCCAGGCCGGCGTCGAAGTCGAGGTAGGTGTGGCTCTTCCGGGCGAAACAGTAGACGCAGGCATGGCTGCAGCCGCGGTATGGGTTGATGGTCCACTCGAACGGCATCCGCGAACCGGCGGCCACTTTGTTGAGCACCGATTTGGCGGTGATCTCATGGAAAGTGACGCCGGCAAACTCGGGGGTGGTCACGGAACGCACCAGCCCGATCAGGGGCAGCAGGGCATCGGTGGCCGGGGACGGGCTGCGCCCGCTCGGGTCTCCGGCTGCCCCGTCACCCGGGGACCGGGTTTCTGCGGCGCGGGTTCCAGGGGCCTTGTCGTCGGGCGCGGGTTTGAGTGCTTGTGCGTCCCATCTCATGGCTCCATTCGAATGTATGTTCGAGTTTAAGTCAAGGACCCGCGCCGACTTTGCGGCGTTGGACCAGCGAGCCAAGTCCTTGCCACGCAGACGTTCCGCCAGGAACACGTCCAGCATGCCGACGGCACGTCGGCCAAAGATTGGTGAGATGGTGGCCGCCGCCAATCCTGCAAAGCCGTGCTTGTCCCGGAGCGCCACGCTTGATGTTCGTGCTGGTATTCGGCGAACCCTTCTGTGCAAAAGCTCCTCCGCACACTACCGATAACATCCCGCCGGACTCGTTACGCCCCCGGGCATACCCTCAGCCATGTCCCCTGCCTGCCCTTCCGCCGCCTTGTTAGGCTGGGGCGATGATTCTCCTGACTGGTTTCGAGCCCTTCGGTGGCGAAAGCACCAACCCGTCGTGGTCGGCAGCGCGGGAGGCCGCGGCCAGGCTGCAGGCCGAGGGACTCGATGCGCAGGCCGTGGAACTTCCCTGCGTCTTCGGGGACGCGGTCCGCGGGCTGGAAGCCGCGCTGGAGCAGTACCGCCCGGACCTGGTGGTCTGCGCGGGCCAGGCCGGCGGGCGGTCCCGGGTTTCGCTGGAACGGATCGCGATCAACTGCGACGACGCGCGGATCCCGGACAATGCCGGCAACGCCCCCGTGGACCAGCCGGTGGTCACCGGGGGACCGGCCGCGTACTTCAGCACCCTTCCGGTCAAGGCGGCGCTCGCGGCCCTGCTGGCGGCCGGGATCCCTGCCGAGGTATCCCAGACCGCCGGCACGTACGTCTGCAACCACCTCTTCTACGGGCTGATGCACGCCCTGCGGCTTCGGCCCGGAACCCGGGGCGGCCTTGTCCACGTTCCCTATGAGCCAGCCCAGCTGCCGCCCGGGAGCACGGATCCGGCGCTGCCGCTGGAGCAGCTGGCGGAGGCGCTCGCCGTCGTCGTCCGCAGTACCCTGGCGACGACAACAGATCTCAGACTCGCCGCGGGCGCCACGCACTAGCCGGCTCCGGACCTCTCCTGTCCCGGACCGTGACTGTCTGTCGGCGCCTCAGCCGAGCAGTTCCCACACGACGTTGACGGTGGCGCTGATGCTGGATTCGCCGGCCTCCACGGTGAGCGACTCCACTGCGGCAGCCCGCTGCATTTTCGCCACCGGGATCGGCGCCGGGTAACCGGTTTGCTGCGTGAGCGAAACCACCTTCCCCAGCGGGGCCCCGGCGAGGGACGCGAAGTGCCCGGCCGTGGTGAGAGCATCCTGCCAGGCGGCCTCCCGGGCCCGGGCGGTGACGGCCGCGGGATCAGCGAAGCCGAGCTCCAGCCCGTTGAGCCGCACATCGTTCCCGCCGGCCGCGACCGCCGCGGCGATGACCTCGGACGAGGCTCCCAGCTCCCTGATCCGGACACTCAGCACGCTGGACGCCAGGTAGCCCGAGACGACCTGCCCCCGGCCCTCCTGCCAGTTCACCTCGGCGCGGACGTTGAGTCCCGACGTCGTGATGTCCGGGTCCGCCACGCCATAGCCGCGAAGTGCCGCCGTGATGGCCGCGGAGACCCGGCCCGCCTCGGCATAGGCCGCGCCGACGTCCTCCCGGCGGCACTCGACGCCGATCGAGAGGGTCAGCAGGTCCGGTGCGGCTTCCGCGCTGCCGGATCCGGTGACGGAGATGGTCCTGGGGCTGTCGCTCATGTCATGCCTCGTTCCGTTCGCGGGCGGGCGGTTCCGTCCTGCCGGGGTGCGCGGAACCCCTGGTGGTGGATTCCCTGTTGGTGGATCCGGTGTGGTTGTAGCCGGTGTTCAGCTCCGGGTAGCCGCCGGCCTGCAGCCCGGCGTGCCGTTCGAAGACGTTGCGCGTGCCGGGGTTGCCCGTCCGGGCCAGGGACCAGCCTGCGGCGAGGAAATACAGCGGCAGGAACGGCAGGCCCAGGCACCAGGCGTACTGGGTGCAGTGGCGCTCCTCGTGCCCCAGCAGCACCGGGTTGGCCAGGGCCTCCGCGGGCCCGGCCCGGAAGATCACCACATTGCCGACCGTGAAGGCGCCGGCGAAGGGCAGCCGCCAGCGGTAGCCGGTGGCCACCAGCAGTCCCCGGGGACCGTGGCGGACGGGGGCGCGGGCACAGCCGGCCAGCAGCAACCCCAGTGGAGTTGTTGCATTGAGTACATTTGCCAGCTGCCGCAGCCGTTGTCCCGGCGTCATGAGGCCATGCTAGCCGGGGACCCGCCGGCGGGATACGAAGCACAAGGATGGAGCGGGGATGGACAGAGGGATGGACGGAAGGAGTGCGCGGCGGAGCGGACACCCCGGGGCAGGGGGAGTACCGTCACGTTCGGGCACCTGAGCCCGTTCAACTAGACTGGTGGGGAGTGCCCGCCGGAGCGATTTTGGCGAGCCCTGCCCTTTGTCCACACACCGGTCCCTGCTCCTGCTGAGGGTCCTGTGCGTTGGCATGAACCGACTCGTAGCTAAGAACAGTAGATGACTGAAACTTTGCCGGGCGCCGGCGTCCCGAATCCCCTGGATGAAGCCGCCATCACCGCCGCCGTAGACCAGGCCGTTGCCGCCATTGCCGCCGCCGCCACGCTCGATGAACTCAAGGCCGTGCGCCTCGCGCACACCGGTGAGAAGTCCGCGCTGAGCCTCGCCAACCGCGAAATCGGCGGGCTGCCAAAGGACCAGAAGGCCGCCGCCGGCAAGCTCATGGGATCCTCCCGCGGACGCGTCAACAAGGCGCTCGCGGACCGCACGGCCGTACTCGAAGCCGAGAACGACGCGCGCATCCTGGTCGAGGAGACCGTGGACGTCACCGCCGCTCCGCGCCGCCGTCGTGCCGGTGCACGGCACCCGCTGTCCACCCTGCAGGAGCGCGTCGCGGACATCTTCGTCGGCATGGGCTGGGAGATCGCCGAAGGCCCTGAGGTCGAGTCCGAATGGTTCAACTTCGACGCGCTGAACTTCAAGCCGGACCACCCCGCCCGCGAAATGCAGGACACCTTCTTCGTGGAGCCGCCCGAGGCCCACCTGCTGATGCGCACCCACACCTCCCCGGTGCAGGTCCGCTCCATGCTGGAACGCGAAGTGCCCATCTACGTTTTGTGCCCCGGCAAGGTCTTCCGCACCGACGAGCTCGACGCCACCCACACCCCGGTGTTCCACCAGTTCGAGGGCCTTGCCATCGACAAGAAGCTCAGCATGGCGGACCTCCGCGGCACCCTGGAGCACTTCGCGCGCCAGATGTTCGGCGACGAAGCCCAGATCCGGCTGCGCCCCAACTACTTTCCGTTCACCGAACCCTCCGCCGAGCTGGACATCTGGCACCCGGGCGCCAAGGGCGGTCCCAGCTGGATCGAATGGGGCGGCTGCGGCATGGTCAACCCCAATGTGCTCCGCGCCGCGGGCATCGATCCGGACATCTATTCAGGTTTTGCCTTCGGCATGGGCATCGAGCGGACCCTCATGTTCCGCAACGAGGTCGGCGATATGCGCGACATGATCGAAGGCGACGTACGTTTCAGCGAGCACTTCGGGATGGAGATCTAACAGTGCGTATCCCACTTTCCTGGCTGCGTGAATTCGCGCAGGTACCGGCCGGAGCGACGGCCGAAGACGTGATGGCGGACCTGGTCAAGGTCGGCTTTGAAGAAGAAGCAGTCCACCGGCCGACGGACACCCTCCAGGGCCCCATCGTGGTGGGCAAGGTCCTGAGCATCGTCAAGGAACCCCAGACCAACGGCAAAACCATCAACTGGTGCCAGGTCCGGGTGGTCCCCGAAGGGCAGCAGCAGAGCCTCACCGGCGAGGGCATCGACCCCTCCGGTGTGCAGGGCATCATCTGCGGCGCCCACAACTTCGTGGAAGGCGACAAGGTGGTGGTCACCCTTCCGGGTGCCGTGCTGCCCGGCGACTTCCACATCTCCGCGCGGAAGACCTACGGCCACCTGTCCGCCGGGATGATCGCCTCCGTGCGCGAGCTCGGCATCGGCGAGGACCACGACGGCATCCTGGTGCTGTCCCGGATCGGGCTGGACCCGGAAATCGGCACCGACGCCATGGAGCTGCTCGGTCTCTACGACCAGGCCGCCGAAATCAACGTCACCCCGGACCGCGGCTATGCGTTCTCGATCCGCGGTGTGGCCCGTGAGTATGCCCACGCCACCGGCACGTCCTTCACCGACCCGGCGTCGAAGGTCCAGGCGCCCGCGGAACTGGCCGGCGGCTACGGCGTCAAACTCAACGACGACGCCCCGATCTACGGCAAGCCCGGCTGTGACCGCTTTGTGGCCCGCACCGTCCGCGGTGTCGACGCCGCCAAGCCGACGCCCCCGTGGATGACCTCCCGGCTACGGCTCGCCGGCATCCGCTCCATCTCGCTGCCCGTGGACATTTCGAACTACGTCATGCTCGAACTCGGCCAGCCCACCCACTGCTATGACCTGGACACACTGTCCGGAGACATCGTGGTCCGCCGTGCCGTGGCCGGGGAAAAGATCACCACCCTGGACGCCAAGGAACGCGCGCTCGACGTCGAGGACCTCCTCATCACCGACGGTTCCGGCGCGATCGGCATTGCCGGCGTGATGGGCGGTGCCGCCACCGAGGTGTCCGGCTCCACCACGAACATCCTCATTGAGGCCGCACACTTCGACGAAGTGTCCATCGCCCGCTCCCGCCGCCGCCACAAGCTCCCGTCCGAGGCCTCCAAACGCTTCGAACGCGGCGTCGACTGGCAGATCGCCGGTGTGGCCGCCCAGCGGGTCGTGGACCTCCTGGTCGAGCTCGCCGGCGGCACCGCCGTGGCCGAGGGAACCGACGTCGGCACCGCACCGGACGCCGTCACCGTCGAACTGCCCGCAGCCTTCGCCGCAGAACGGATCGGCATCGACTTCACCGAGAACCAGATCCTGACCTCGCTCGGGGACCTGGGCGCCGTCGTCGCGAAGAACGACGGCGGGTACCTCGTGACCGCCCCGAGCTGGCGCAATGACCTGGAAACCAAGGAAGACCTCTCCGAGGAGATCGCCCGGCTGGTCGGCTATGACCAGATCCCGGCGTCTCTGCCGGTGGCGCCTCCGGGCCGCGGGCTAACCCGCGTCCAGCAGCAGCGCCGGCGCCTGGTCCAGGCCTTGGCGGCTTCCGGTCTCACCGAGGTCCTCGCGTACCCGTTCGTTTCCAAGGCCGCCAATGACACCTTCGGCGTGTCCACGGAAGGATCGCCGCGGAAGGCACTCAAGCTCGCCAACCCGATCAGCGAGGAGCAGGGATACCTGCGCACCTCAATCCTGCCGGGCCTGATCGAGGTCGCCAAGCGCAACCACTCGCGCGGTTTCCGCGACCTGGCCCTGTTCGAGGCCGGCCTCGTGTTCCTGCCGGGCGACAACCTCGGCACCGCCTCGATCCCGCCGCTTGGCATCAGGCCGAGCGATGAGGTGCTGGACGGCCTGTACGACGGCGTCCCGGACCAGCCGCTGTACCTCGCCGCCGTGCTCACCGGCCACGACTCACCGGCCGCCGCCGGCCACGCGCCGCGTGCATGGGACTGGGCTGACGCCCTGGACATCGCCCGGATCGCCGGCGACGTGCTCGGCGTCGAGATTGTCATCAGCCAGGGCCAGCACCAGGCCTTCCACCCGGGACGGACCGCGCAGCTGGCGCTCCGCACCGGAGAGGTTCTGGGCCATGCCGGCGAGCTGCACCCGAAGCTGCTGGCCGCCCATGACATGCCCGCCCGATCGGTGGCGCTCGAATTCAACGCGGACGCCCTCTTCGAGGCCGCCGCCGACGTGATCGTGGCCCGGCACATCTCCACCTACCCCGTGGCCACCCAGGACGTCGCCTTGGTGGTGCCCCAGGAGGTACCGGCGGAGGAGGTGCTCGCTGCCCTGCGCGAAGGCGCTGGGGAGCTGCTCGAAGACGTCGCACTCTTCGACGTCTACGCGGGCAAGGGCATCGAGGACGGCAAGAAGTCGCTGGCCTTCAGCCTGCGTTTCCGGGCCGAAGACCGCACGCTGACCGCCGACGAGGCATCCGGCGCCCGCGAGGCCGCCGTGGCGGTCGCCCACGAGCGCTTCGGAGCAGTCCAACGCTAGAGTACGGCGGAACACTCGCCGTCGCCGGAATCACCGTCCGGTCCGTTCGTCTTGCCGACGTCGGGCCGGACGGTGAGGCCTTCCTTGATCCCGCGGAACACGCGCGTGCCGCGGGCATCGCGGACCTGGCAACCCGGCGGGACTTCCTGGCCGGCCGGATCGCGCTGCGGGAGTTCGCCGCCGGGATCCTGGCCGTGCGCCCCGGGGACCTAACGGCCGCCTATTCCTGCCCGGACTGCGGAACGGGCCCGGAACTTGACCACGGCCGGCCCGGCTACCGGCTCGACGGTAGACCCGTCGGCCTCAGCCTGAGCCTGTCGCGCAGCCGCGGCTGGGCCCTGCTGGCCGCCGGTTCAGCCGGCGGAGCCGGGATGAAAGCCGGCATCGACCTGCAGCACAGCTCCGGCGTGATGTTTCCCGGGTTCGACGACGTCGCCCTCACCCCAGCGGAACGGCAGCTGCTCGCCGCCCTGGCGCCGGACCGGGCGACGTTCTGGCGGACTGCCGCCTGGGCCCGCAAAGAAGCCCTGCTGAAGGCCCGCGGCACCGGACTGCGCGTCGAGCCGTCCTCGGTCGAGGCCTACGCGGAGCCTGGGGACGGCGCCATCCTCGTCGACCTGGACACGGCCGTGCTGGGCCTGCCCGCAGGCTTTGCCGCCGCGCTGGCCGTCGTCGGCGCCGAATAGCAGCTGCCTGCTGGCGTCACGCGGCCACTCAGCCATTCAGCCGGTATCGATATTTTTGTCGTAGCCACGTCTTAGTCTGGGCGTATGGAAAGCACGGCATGGAGTGCGGAGAGCATGGAGGCCCTGGCGGCTGTCGCCGCGTCCGTCGCTGCCCTGTCTGCTTTCACCGGCGTCGGGGCGGACCACGCTGATCCTTCGGGCAGTGGTTCAATCCGGGATGCCGAATTTGATCCGCTGTGGGCTGATCCGTTGCGGGTTCTGGCGGATGCGTGCCTGGACGGGATGGCCGGGGTGGCCCGCCGGGAGGCACGGACGGCGGCGTTGAAGGTCAGGTTCGCTGCGGACTACGTGCAGGCGACCCGGGCGCTGGCGCCGCCGGCGGCGTCCCCGCAGGACCGCGCCGTCCGGGAGATGGCGTTGGTGGCCGAGGTCGCGTGTGCATTGAGGGTCAGCGAACACGCCGCCGGGGTGTTCCTGTCCGAGTGCCAGGCCCTGACCACGCGGCTGCCGTTGACCCTGGCGGCCCTGCAGGCCGGGACAATCTCGTGGGCCCATGCCCGGATCATGGTGGACGAAACCGCGAACCTGGATGCGGCCGGGGCGGCGGCATTGGAGACGCACTTCCTGGACCCCGATGCCCCGAACCCGGCCAGGGGGTGCCCGGCCGGGGATCTCGTCCCGGGACGGTTCCGGGCCAAGGCCCGTGTTTGGCGGGAACGCCACCACCCGGTCAGCATCGAGGAACGCCACACCAAGTGTGCTGCGGACCGGCGGGTCGAGTACTGCCCGGACCGGGACGGGATGGCCTGGCTCTCCGCGTACCTCCCGGCCGACACCGCCGCGGGGATCTGGGAGCGGACCACCGCCGCCGCCCGCGCCCTCCAGGGCCCGGACGAGGCCCGCACTCTGACCCAGCTCCGCGCCGACATCGCCGCCACCTGGCTCCTCACCACTGGACTGGCCGAAGGCGGCACGGGGACCATCGGCGGCACAAGCGAGGAAGGACACGGTCTGGCTGGCGGCGCCGGCACCGGCACGGATGTCAGCGGCCTGGGTGGGGGTGTGCCGGTCCCGCGGGCGCAGGTCCTGGTCACCGTCCCGGTCCTGTCCCTCCTGGGTGCCGGGGAGGAACCGGCGATGCTGGACGGGTACGGGCCGATCCCGCCGTCGATGGCCCGCCGCCTGATCGCCGACGGCGCGGGTTCCTTCTACCGGGTCCTTACGGACCCGCGGGACGGGGCCCCGCTGGAAATCGGCCGGACCAGCTACCGCCTCACGAAAGCCCAGCGCCACTGGCTCCGGCTCCGCGACGGCAGATGTCCCTTCCCGGGCTGCAACAACCACTCCCTGGACAACGAGGCAGACCACCTCCTGGCCTGGGCCGGCGGAGGCACCACCGGGATCACCAACCTCGGCCAGCCCTGCCCCAAGCATCACCGCCTGAAGCACAGCTCGGCCTGGACACCATCCGGGGCAAGCGAACACAGTCCGCCGGGGTGGACCTCACCGTCGGGGCGGCACTATCCCAGCGAACAACAGGACTGGGAACCACCCGACTGGCCGGGCCATCTCCTGCGCACGGACGAAGGCCTGCCCACGGAGGAAGACCTGGGCCTGGACCTGCCCCCGGATCCAGGCTGGGATCCCGACCTGGACCTGCCCCCGGATCCAGGCTGGGATCCCGACCTGGACCCACCCCCGGATCAAGGCCGGGATCCCGACACGGAACTGCCCGCGGACCCGGGCCGGGATCCCGACACGGAACTGCCCGCGGATCCTTTCCCGGACTGGCGCGGATTCATGTCCGGGCACCCATGGCCCGACGCAGACACCGACCACCAGGGCTGGCCGGCGCCTCCCGATGGACCCTACCCGGAATCATTCCTGCTCCAATGCGTGAACGATACTCTGAACGCCGATTCAGGGTTGTAGTCCAGCTTGGTTGCCCTATCCGCTGAGCGGCAGCGGCGGCAGGGCCTCCTGGTATAGCCACGGGTGCAGCAGTGACTCGGTGTCGAGGCCTGTCGCGTGGTCCGCGGTGAGGATGAACTGAGGCGTCGAGACGGAGCCGTGACGGTTCTGGCTTGCCCATTCATGCAGCAGGGAGAAGAAGGCCAGGTCGCCGCAGCGCAGGCGCAGGGCGTGCAGCGCCAGGGCGCCGCGCTTGTACACCCGGTCATCGAACATCAGCTCCGGCCCGGGGTCGCCCACGAGCAGGTCCTGCTTGCCGGTGCTCAGCTTCCGCCACGCGCTGGCAGCCCTGCGGGCCACCGTCATGACGCCGGCCTCCTCGGACCAGATCCATTCCGCGTAGCAGGCGAATCCCTCGTGCAGCCAGATGTCCTTCCACGAGGCCGCCGTCAGCGAGTTGCCAAACCACTGGTGCGACAACTCATGGGCGATGAGCCGCTGGGACTCCCAGTCCTGCTTCAGATGGTTGGGGCCGAAGATCGACAGGCTTTGCGCCTCCAGCGGGATCTCCAGCTCGTCACCCGCCACCACGACCGTGTACTCGGCGAAAGGGTACGGGCCGAAGCAGTCGGTGAAGGTGCGCATCATCTCGGGCTGCCGCGCCAGTCCCACCCGGGCCGCGTCGGCCAGCGCAGACGGGACGGCCGCGTACTGGGGCACCTGGGCGGCCGCGGTGACGGGGTTGAGGGTGAGGAGCTCGTAGCGGCCGATCTGGACCGTGGCAAGGTACGTGGCCATGGGCTCGGACTGCTCATAGACCCAGGTCTCGCGGCTGGACCGGCTGGTGCGGGCGATCAGGATCCCATTGCACACGGCCCGGTAATTCGCATCCGTGGTCACCGAGATCCGGTAACTGGCCTTGTCCAGCGGATGGTCGTTGCAGGGAAACCAGGACGGTGCGCCGTTGGGCTGGCCCGCCACGAGGACGCCGTCGGTCAGTTCCTCCCAGCCCACTTCGCCCCATAGCCCGCGGCGGGGTGTGGGGTTGCCCTCGTAGCGGATGTCCAGGGTAAATTCCTCACCCGGTAGCAGGCCGGCATCGGGGACGACGACGAGCTGGTCGGCGCGCTGGCTGAACTTGCGCACCCTCCGCCCGCTGAGCTGGATCTTGGTGGCCCGTAGCCCGGTCAGGTCCAGGACGATGGCCGAGGTGGGGCGTTGCGTCACGGCATGCACGAGCGCGCGTCCGCTCAGGCGGTTGCTGCTGAGCTTGTAGTCCAGCTCGAGTTCATAGCGGGTCACCCGGTAGGCGTCCGTGCCGTGGCCCGGCAGGTAGGGGTCGGGGGACCCGGCCGCATCGTCGGCGGGCAGGCCGCTGCCGGCGCCCGCTGGGGCAGCGGGACTCAGTGGACTGGGACTCATCAAACCGGCTTTCGGGATTGCAGGTGCAGGACGAACAGCGCGGGGCTACTTCGGCTTGGGCGCAGGCACTGCCGGCCCGCCCCACGGGCTCACCGGATTGCCCATCCAGTAGCTCGCGGCGGGAACCGTCTCACCCCGCATCACGAGGGAGGCCGGGCCCACGGTGCCGCCCTTGCCAATCCGGGCCTGCGGGAGGATGACTCCGTGCGGTCCCATCGTTGCCCCGTCATCGAGCGTAACAGTGTCGATGCTCATGACGCGGTCGTGGAAGAGATGGGTCTGGACCACGCAGCCACGGTTGACCGTGGAGTTCCGGCCCAGGGTCACAAGGTCCGCTTCGGGAAGCCAGTAACTTTCGCACCACGTGCCGGCGCCGATCTTTGCGCCCAAGGCCCGCAGCCACCAGACCAGGGCCGGGGTCCCGGTAGCCGAGCGCGCGAACCAGGGCGCGCTGACCATTTCAATGAACGTGTCCACGACCTCGTTGCGCCAGATGAAGGAACTCCACAGCGGATGCTCGCCAGGACGGATCCGCCCCACCAGCAGCCACTTCGCGACGACGGCGCTGCCCGCCGCCGCGGCGCCGGCGAGCAGGATCACGACTCCGCCCAGGAGCGCCGCGATGCCGTAATTGAACACCGTAGCGAGCCAGTCGAAGGCGAGGAGGACGCCGGCGGCGACCGCGACCGTCGCCACGACGGGGACAAAGCGGCAGAGCTCCCACAGCGCCCGGGCAATCTTGAGCTTCAGCGGCGGCTGGTAGGTCCTCGTGTCGTCTGAGGCGATGGCGGTGCGCCGAAGCCGGACCGGCGGGCTGCCCAGCCAGGACGTCCCGGACTTCGCCTTCGCGGGAGTTGCCGAGAGCACCGCCACGAGGGAGTTCTTCGGCACATTGCGGCCGGCCGCGGTCATACCGGAGTTGCCCAGGAAGGAGCGTTTGCCGATCTTGGCGGGGGCAATCCGCAACCATCCGCCGTCGAGCTCGTAGGAGGCCACCATCGTGTCATCGGCCAGGAAGGCGCCTTCGCCCACGGTGGTCATCTTGGGAATCAGCAGGACCGTGGAGGCTTCCACGTTCTTGCCGATCCTGGCGCCCAGCAGGCGCAGCCAGACGGGCGTGAACAGGCTGGCGTAAATGGGGAACAGCAGGTCGCGGGCCAGGTCCAGCACCCGTTCGGTGGCCCAGACCTGCCAGCCGATCCTGCTGCGCACGCGGTAGTACCCTTCGGCCAGTCCCACCCCGAGGAGCCGGGTGGTGAGGAGAATCAGCACGAGGTTGGACAGGAACCAGACCAGGGCCGCCGGCGGCAGGGACAGCAGCAGCTGGGGCAGCGCGGCGGTCAACGAGGCGCTGCCGCGGATGAAGCCAAAGACCACGAGGGCCGCCGCGGCGGCGGAAACGTAGGGAATCAGGGCCAGGGCGGCCGAGGCGGTGGCGAAACCGGCAAACCAGAGCCGGCCGATCAGCCGGTGCTCCGGGGGATTCTCCGGCCAGGAGTGCTTGGCCTTGCCGCGCCGCTCGGCCGGCGAGCCAGCGACGAGCAGCCCGGCCTTCACCTTGCCCAGCACGGCCGAACCGGGTTCCACCCGCGCTCCGGCGCCGATCGTGGCACCGGGCATCAGGGTACTGCGGGCACCGACAGTTGCGCCGGGCCCGATCCGGATGGCGCCAATGTGGACGACGTCGCCGTCGATCCACCAGCCGGACAGGTCAATCTCGGGCTCGACGTTGCAGCCGCTGCCGAGCGAGAGCAGGCCGGTGACCGGCGGCAGCGAGTGGAGCTGGACGTCGTCGCCAATCTTCGCCCCGAGGGCCCGGGCGTAATACGGCACCCAGGGGGCGCTGGCCAGGCTCACCGCGCCGGCCAGGTCCTGGATCTGCTCGGCCAGCCAGAGGCGCAGGTGCACCCGGCCGGACCGCGGGTACGTCCCCGGCACCACCTTGCGCAGCAGCAGCCGCGCGGCGGCGATGGAGATCAGCATCCGGCCCGCAGGACTGACAAAGACGAGCCAGGAGGCAACCACCCACCACCAGGACACCGTGGGCGCCGCCGTGAAGCCGGCAAAGGATGAGAGCAGATTGTTAGCCGCCATCAGGTACGTCAGCCAGCGCATGCCGACCAGGATGTGCAGCGGAACGCCCATCAGGGTCTGGAAGACCTGTGACTTGCGGGCCGTACGCCGGACCGTGCGTTCCGGGGCCGGGCCCGCCCCGCCCTCGGGCAGCGACTGGCGCGCGGCGTCGATGAGCGCCCCGACCCGGGGAGTGGCGTAGATGTCGGCCACTGTGATGGTGGGGTAGCGCACGCGCAGGGCGGAAACGAGCTGCGCGGCGGCGAGCGAACCGCCCCCGTAGGCAAAGAAATCGGCGTCAAGGTTGGACACGGCACTGCCGAGCACAGCACTCCACTGCTCCACGATCCAGGCTGCATCGTCCGGGAGGTTCAGCGGGGCCGCGGCGGCGTCGGCGGCCCCGGCCCCCGGCAGCGGCCACGGCAGCGCGTGCCGGTCGACTTTGCCGCTGGTTTTGGTGGGCAGCGAATCGACCACGGTCAGCAACGGGATCAGGGGAGCCGGCAGGCTTTCGCCGAGCAGCTCCCGGGCGGCCACCAGATCGAGATCCCGGCCACCGGCGGGGGACAGGTACCCGACGAGGATCTGGTTTCCGGCCGCGGTGGTCTGCACCGTCGCGGCCGCACCGGCCACATCCGGCAGCGCCTGCAGGGCGGCGTCGATCTCGCCGAGTTCGATCCGGCGCCCGCCCAGCTTGACCTGTTCATCGGCGCGGCCCTGGAAGATCAGCCCGGCGGCCTCGTAGCGGACCAGATCGCCGGAGCGGTAGGCACGCGCCCAGCCGAGCGACGGCATCGGAGCGTATTTCTCGGCGTCCTTGGCCGGGTCGAGGTACCGGGCCAGGCCCACGCCGCCGATGATCAGTTCGCCGATTTCCCCTTCTGCGACCGGCAGGGTGTCAGCATCCACGACGGCCAGGTCCCAGCCGTCCAGCGGCAGCCCGATCCGGATTGGTCCCGAGCCGCCCAGCGGCGCAGCGCAGGCGACGACGGTGGCCTCGGTGGGGCCGTAGGTGTTCCAGACCTCGCGGCCTTCGACGGCGAGCCGTTCGGCGAGTTCCGGCGGGCATGCCTCGCCGCCGAAAATCAGCAGGCGGACGCTCTCCAGGGACTCCACCGGCCAGAGCGCGGCGAGGGTAGGAACCGTGGACACGACCGTGATGCCGTGGCTGATCAGCCAGGGGCCGAGGTCCATGCCGGTCCGGACCAGGGCCCGCGGCGCCGGCACCAGGCAGGCGCCGTGCCGCCAGGCCAGCCACATTTCTTCGCATGAGGCGTCGAAGGCGACCGACAGCCCGGCGAGGACACGGTCCTGCGGGCCGGCCGGCTCGTCCTGGAGGAAGATCCGGGCCTCGGCGTCGACGAAGGCCGCCGCGGAACGGTGCTGCACGGCGACGCCCTTGGGGGTTCCGGTGGAGCCGGAGGTGAAAATGACCCAGGCGTCGTCGTCCGGGCCGGGCAGCCGCGGCGCCGGGAACGGGCGCGGCCGCTGGCCCTCCGTCACAACGTCCCCGGTCCCGTGCAACGTGCCCGCGACCCGGGCTTCGCCGAACACCAGCCGGGCCCGCTCTTCCGGGTCGTCCGCGTCCACCGGGACGTACGCAGCCCCGATGAGGAGCACAGCCAGGATGGCGATGTAGAGCTGGTTGGTGCCGGAGGGAATCCGGACGCCGATCTTGTCCCCGGCGCCCAGTCCGGCCCGGTGCAGCTCCCGCGCCTTGGCCCGGACCGCCGTCAGCAGCTGGGCATAACTGAGCGACTGGTGCCCGTCGTCGAGGGCGGAGGCATCCGGGAAGCGCCTGGCCGTGTCCTGCAGGATGTCGACCAGCGTCCGCTCCGGCGGTGCGGCCAGCGACCCTGGAAGTTGCGCCGAGAAGTCCGGGCTGACGGTGGCGATCGCCCGCGGAAGGTCGCTGCGTTGTGGTTGCTGTGGTTGCTCAGTCACAGGGGGATCGTCTCCGGCCTAGGTGAACGGAAGGTGTCCGGCTTCGCTTTGTGTTAATACTCCGCCTCCGGCCGGTCGTTCGCACGCTTTATCCCCGGTGTGGTCCCTGCTGCCGGGTACAGAATCTACGGAACCAGGATGACCTTGCCGGTGGTGCGGCGCTGCTCCAGGTCGTCGTGGGCCTGGGCCGCCTCGGCCAGGTCGTAGCGGGCACCGATCCGGACCTTGAGGCTTCCGTCGGCCACCGCGGCGAACAGCTCGTCCGAGCGCCAGCGGCGTTCCTGGGCGTTGCGCAGGAAGTGGGCGATCGTCGGCCGGGTCAGGTACAGCGAGCCTCCGGCATTAAGACGTTGCGGGTCGAAGGGCGGCACCGGCCCGGAGGCGGCACCGAAGAGCACCAGGGTTCCGCGGACGCGCAGGGCGTCGAGGGAACCGTCGAAAGTGTCTTTACCGACGCCGTCGTATACGACGTCCGCGCCGGCCCCGTCGGTTAGTTCAAGCACCCTGGCGGCGAAGCCGTCGTAGCGCAGCACATGGTCGGCGCCTGCCTCGCGGGCCAGCAGCTCCTTGTCGTCGGTGGAGACGGTGGTGATGACACGCGCGCCCCTGGCCTTGAGCAGCTGGATCAGCAGGAGCCCAACACCGCCGGCGCCGGCGTGCAGCAGCACGGTGTGGCCGGGCTCGACCTTGAAGGAGGAATTGATGAGGTAGTGCGCGGTGATGCCCTGCAGCGGCAGGGCGGCGGCCGTGAAGTCATCCACGCCGTGGGGGACCGGCAGCGCTTTGTCCTCGTCGATCAGGGCGTAGCCGGCGTAGCAGTTGACGCCTTCGGCCGTGGCCACCCGGTCGCCCGGTGAGAAGCCTGTCACGCCGTCGCCGAGTTCCTCCACGGTGCCCGAGGCCTCCGAACCGGGGGTGAAGGGGTAGCCCACCTTGTAGCTGCCGCTGCGCTTGTATGTGTCGATGAAGTTCACTCCGACGGCGGCGACCTTCACCAGCAGCTGGCCGGGACCCGGGACCGGGCGCTCCACCTGGGCCAGCGTGAGGACCCCGGGGCCTCCGGCCTCGCGGGCGACGATTGCATGCATCCTGTGTCTCCTTGCCTGGGCAGAACGTCCGGCACTGAATTTCCTGGCAGAACGTCCGGCTGAATATTCCGGACAGAGTATTCCGGACTGAGTATGTGTGGGCCCGGATCCCGCGGCCCACATCCTGCACCCATCCTAGATACACCGGCGCCAACGAAGAAGTGACGGCCGGTATCCGGCCGTCACTTCGGGTCAAACAGGAAAATCATAGCCTCGGGCGGGAGGCTTCCGCGGAACCGCGCTGCCGCTTTAGTAGCGGCGGGTAACGGTGGCCATCGGGCACTCGAAGTGGCGTCCGGCGGAGAGGCCGACGTCGTTGAGGTAACGGACGATGATGCCGTAGGACTGCAGCAGCGTGGTTTCGGTGTAGGGAACCTGGTGCTTCGCGCAGAACTCGCGGACGATCACGGCAGCCTTGTCGAGCTGCGGCCGGGCCATATCCGGAAAGAGGTGGTGCTCGGCCTGGCGGTTAAGGCCGCCGAGCAGGATGTCCATGAAGCGGCCGCCGGAGATGTTCCGGGACGTCAGGACCTGGCGGCTGAAGAAGTCCACGCGGCTGTCGGCCGGCAGGACGGGCATACCCTTGTGGTTCGGGGCGAAGGAGGCCCCCATGTAGAACCCGAAGACGGCGAGCTGGACCGCGATGAACGCGAGGGCCATGCCCCACGGCAGGAAGGTGAAGGCGAGCACCGGAAGCAGGCTCAGCCGGACCACGAGGATCGGGATCTCAACCCAGCGGTGCGTGACCTTGGCGCGCTGGAAGATGAACTTGATCGAATCGATCTGCAGGCCCAGGCCCACGAGGAACAGCAGCGGGAAGAAGAACCAGCCCTGCTTGCGGGTGAGGAACGAGAACCGTCCCTGCCGGGTGGCGGCGGCTTCCGGGAAGAAAGCGATGGCGCCGGTGGCAATATCCGGGTCTTTGGAGATGACGTTCGGGTGGTTGTGGTGTGCGCCGTGCTTCTGCTCCCACCAGGAGTAGCTGATCCCGGCGACCGAGGTGGCCAGCAGCCGTGCGGCCCAGTCGTTGGCGCGGCGGGAGGCGAAGATCTGCCGGTGGCCGGCCTCATGGGCCAGGAAGCTCAACTGGGTACAGAGGATGCCCAGGGCGGCGGCGATGAGGAGCTGGAACCAGCTGTCGCCGATCAGGGCAAAGCCGAACCAGGTGGCCGTCATCAGGAGGACCAGGACGGAGAATACCGTGATGTAGAAGCCGACACGGCGTTCCAGCAGGCCCGCTGCCTTGACGGTCTTAAGCAGTTCCGAATAGCTCAGGACGACGGCGTTGGGCTGGCGGACGCGCGATTTCGGTCGCTCCGGCGTAGCAGTGGTGGGGGTCATGGAGCGCGTGCCTCGTAACTCTTTACGGGCAACGCTGCACCCGACACTCGGACGCACGGTCTGGATCACCCTCTTCCAAGCATACGCCTCCGGCCTGCACTGCCTCCCGAACCCTGGCCGGGGGCCGCGGGTGGAGGGGCGGTTTTGGGGGTTCCGGGGCCGGGTCCGGACACGCGGCAATGGATGCATAAATATCGGCATCTATGCATACTCTTGCTGTATAGTCGGTGCTATGACTATTTCTGTTGCCGTTTCCGGCGCAAGCGGTTATGCCGGCGGCGAAGTCCTGCGGCTCCTGGCCGGCCACCCCGACGTCACGATCGGCGCCATCACGGCGCACAGCAACGCCGGTTCCAGACTAGGGGAATTGCAGCCCCACCTCCACGGTCTGGCCAGCCGAATCCTCGAAGACACCACGGTGGAGAACCTGTCCGGCCACGACGTCGTGTTCCTGGCCCTGCCGCACGGCGCCTCCGCGGAGATCGCCGCGCAACTGCCGGCCGGCACCCTTGTCATCGACGCCGGCGCCGACCACCGCTTGTCTGATCCGGCAGCCTGGGAAAAGTTTTACGGCTCCCCGCACGCCGGGACCTGGCCCTATGGGCTGCCGGAGCTCCCCGGCCAGCGCGACGCGCTCCGCGGCGCCAAACGGATCGCCGTGCCGGGCTGCTACCCGACGTCGGCACTGCTGGCCCTCACCCCGGGCTTCAGCAACCACCTGCTGCAGGCGGACGACGTCGTTATTGTTGCCGCGTCCGGCACTTCCGGGGCCGGCAAGGCCGCCAAGGTCAACCTGATCGGCGCTGAGGTGATGGGCTCGATGAGCCCGTACGGCGTCGGCGGCGGACACCGGCACACCCCGGAGATCGAGCAGGGACTCTCCAAGGCCCTGAACGCACCGGTCACGGTGTCCTTCACGCCCACGCTGGCCCCCATGAGCCGGGGCATCCTCACCACCGCCACGGCGAAGGTGCGTCCCGGTGTGACTGAGGAGGAACTCCGCCACGCCTGGAGCGAGGCCTACGACGACGAGCCGTTCGTGCACCTGCTGCCGGAAGGCCGCTGGCCCTCCACGAAGTCCGTGCAGGGGTCCAACCACGCCGTCATGCAGCTGGCACTCGACGGGCACACCGGCCGGGTGATCGTCACCTGCGCCATCGACAACCTGACCAAGGGGACCGCCGGCGGGGCCGTGCAGTCCATGAACATTGCCCTCGGCCTGGCGGAAACCGCCGGCCTCGATCTGCAGGGAGTCGCACCATGAGCATCACCGTCCCCCAGGGATTCCGCGCCGCCGGCGTCACCGCCGGCCTCAAGGCCTCCGGCAACCCGGACCTGGCCCTCGTGGTCAACGACGGCCCCGGCAAGGCCGCCGCGGCCGTGTTCACCTCCAACCGGGTGGCAGCAGCCCCCGTGCACTGGTCCCGCGAGGTCGTCAAGGACGGCCGCGTGGACGCCGTCATCCTGAACTCCGGCGGAGCCAACGCCTGCACCGGCCCGCAGGGCTTCCAGAACACGCACACCACCGCCGAGAAAACCGCCGAGGCGCTCGGCGCCTCCGCCACCGACGTCTTCGTCTGCTCCACCGGCCTGATCGGCGAGCAGCTCCCGATGGACAAGATCCTCGCCGGGATCGGCGCCGCCACGGCAGCGCTCAGCACCGACGGCGGACCCGACGCCGCCACCGCGATCATGACCACGGACTCGGTGCCCAAGCAGGCGGTCTTCATCGGCGCGGACGCCGACGGCAAGGAATTCGCCATTGGCGGCATGGCCAAGGGTGCCGGCATGCTCGCCCCCGGGCTCGCCACCATGCTGGTGGTCCTCACCACGGACGCGGATGTCCAGCCGGAGATGCTCGACGTTGTGCTCCGCGACGCCACCCGGGTCACCTTTGACCGGGCGGACTCGGACGGCTGCATGTCCACGAACGACACCGTGGTGCTGCTCGCCTCCGCAGCGTCCGGCGCGGTGCCGTCTGCCGTCGACTTCGGCAAGGGACTGACCCAGGTCTGCGCCGAACTGGCCCGCAAGCTGATCGGCGACGCCGAGGGTGCCAGCCACGACATCGCGATCCGCACGTTCAACGCCGCCAGCGAAAAGGACGCCGAAGTGGTCAGCCGCGCCGTCGCCCGCTCCAACCTCTTCAAGGCCGCGATCTTCGGCAAGGACCCCAACTGGGGCCGCGTGCTCTCCGCCGTCGGAACCACCGACGCCGCCTTCGAGCCCGACCAGCTCAACGTGTCCATGAACGGCGTGCAGATCTGCCGCAACGGCAGCATCGGCGATGACCGCGGCCTCGTGGACCTGGAACCCCGCGAGGTCCTGGTCGAAATCGACCTGCAGGCCGGCGGGGCCGAGGCCACGATCTGGACCAACGACCTCACCCACGAGTACGTCCACGAAAACAGCGCCTACTCCAGCTAGGCAGTTCCCGGAGGGACGAACAGCATGAACACCCAGACCCGCGAAACCACCTCCATGAAGGATGCCCAGAGCAAAGCCGGCACCCTGATTGAGGCCCTGCCCTGGATCCAGCGCTTCGCCGGCAGCACCATGGTGATCAAGTATGGCGGCAACGCCATGGTCAATGATGAGCTCCGCCGCGCCTTCGCCGAAGACGTCGTCTTCCTGCACCACGTCGGGATCCACCCCGTCGTGGTGCACGGCGGCGGCCCGCAGATCAACGCCATGCTCAGCCGGCTCGGGATCGAATCGGAGTTCAAGGGCGGGCTGCGGGTCACCACGCCGGAGGCCATGGACGTGGTCCGCATGGTCCTCACCGGCCAGGTGGGCCGTGAGCTCGTCGGCCTGATCAACTCCCACGGCCCCTACGCAGTAGGGATGTCCGGCGAGGACGGCGGCCTGCTCCGCGCGGTCCGGACCGGCACCGTCGTGGACGGCGAAGAGGTGGACCTGGGCCTGGTCGGCGAAGTGATCGGCGTGAATCCCGAGGGAATCCTGGACATTGTCGCGGCCGGACGCATCCCGGTGATCTCCACGGTGGCCCCGGAGATCTTCGAGGACGGCACCGGCGACCCGGGATCAAAACAGGCGCAGACAACCGGCCAGGTGCTGAACGTCAACGCGGACACCGCCGCCGCGGCCCTGGCCGAAGCCCTCGGCGCCTCGAAGCTGGTGATCCTCACCGACGTCGAGGGACTCTTCGCCCACTGGCCGGACCGGTCCTCGCTGATTTCCTCGCTCACCGCGTCGGAACTGCGCGAACTGCTGCCGCGGCTGGAATCCGGCATGATCCCGAAGATGGAAGCCTGCCTCAAGGCCGTCGAGGGCGGCGTCGAGCGCGCACACATCGTCGACGGCAGGCTGCCGCACTCGATGCTGCTGGAAACCTTCACGACGGCGGGCATCGGCACCCAGGTCGTCCCGGACGAGGACAACAAATGAACCAGCTGGAAAAATCCCCCGAACTCAGCGAAATCGTCGGGAACCGCGGTCCGGGCACGGGAGCCGACTGGCTCGCCCGCTACTCATCCTCCCTGCTGGGCGTCTTCGGCACCCCGCAGCGCGTCCTGGTCCGCGGCGCCGGCTGCCTGGTCTGGGACGCCGACGGCAAGGAATACCTGGACCTGCTCGGCGGGATCGCGGTCAACGCCCTGGGCCATGCGCACCCCTTCGTCACCTCGGTGATCTCCAGCCAGCTCGCCACCCTGGGCCACGTCTCCAATTTCTTCACGAGCCCCACCCAGATCGCGCTGGCCGAGAAGCTGCTGGAGATCACCAAAGCCCCGGCCGGGTCCAAGGTGTTTTTCGCCAACTCCGGCACCGAAGCCGTCGAGGCCGCCTTCAAGCTGGCTCGGCGCAACAACGGCGCCAGCCACGCCGCGGATGCGGAGGGTACAGGGAAACCGCGCACCAGAATCATTGCGCTCGAAGGTGCCTTCCACGGCCGCACCATGGGCGCCCTTGCGCTCACCGCCAAAGAAGCCTACCGGGCGCCGTTCGCCCCGCTGCCCGGCGGCGTCGAACACGTCCCCTTCGGCGACATTGCTGCCCTGCGCGCCGCGGTGGACGACACCGTCGCCGCCGTCTTCCTCGAACCGATCCAGGGCGAGGCCGGGGTCCGCCCGCTGCCCGCCGGCTATCTGCGGGCCGCCCGGGAGGTCACCAGCGCCGCCGGGGCACTGCTGATCCTGGACGAGGTCCAGACCGGCATCGGCCGCACCGGCAAGTGGCTCGCGAGCGAGGACGCCGGGATTGTGCCCGACGCCGTGACCCTGGCCAAGGGCCTCGGCGGCGGCTTCCCGATCGGCGCCCTCGTCACCTACGGCCCGGACACGTCCGGGCTGCTGACCGCCGGCCAGCACGGGACCACGTTCGGCGGCAACCCCGTCGCCACCGCCGCGGCCCTGGCCACGCTGCACGTGCTGGAAAACCAGCAGGTCCTGGGCCACGTCCGCGAGGTGGGGGAGCACCTGCGTGCCGGCCTCGCCACGGTCGAGGGCGTCACCGAAGTCCGCGGCGAGGGACTCCTGATCGGCTTCGACCTGGACGCCGACGTCGCCCCGGCCGTCGTGACCGCGGGCCTGGCGGCGGGCTTCATCGTCAACAGCCCCGGCCCGCACACCATCCGCCTCGCGCCGCCGCTGATCCTCACCACCGAACAGGCCGACCGCTTCCTCACGGCACTGCCCGCCCTCCTCCAGACCGCAAAGGATTTCCAGTGAACGCCGCAGCAGCCACCCGCCACTTCCTCAAGGACACGGACCTCACCCCGGCTGAGCAAGCCGAGGTCCTGGACCTTGCCGTCCGGATGAAGGCCGCACCCTACAGCGTGCAGCCCTTCGCCGCGGAAGGCAGCGGACGCAAGACCGTCGCCGTGATCTTTGACAAGACCTCCACCCGGACGCGGGTCTCCTTCGCCGCCGGCGTCGCCGACATGGGCGGCAACGCGCTCATCATCAACCCGGGTGAGGCGCAGATCGGCCACAAGGAATCGGTCGAGGACACTGCCAAGGTCCTGGAGCGCATGGTGTCCACCATCGTCTGGCGCACCGGTGCCCACTCGGGGCTCGTGGCCATGGCCGAAAACTCCCGAGTGCCGGTGATCAACGCCCTGTGCGATGACTACCACCCCTGCCAGCTCCTCGCGGACCTGCTCACCATCAAGGAACACAAGGGCGACCTGGCGGGCCTGACCATGAGCTACCTCGGCGACTCCGCCAACAACATGGCCAACTCCTACCTGCTGGCCGGCGTCACCGCCGGCATGCATGTCCGCATCGCCGGCCCGGACGGGTACCTGCCGTCCCCGGCCATCATCGCGGCGGCCGAAGACCGTGCGGCGGAGACCGGCGGCTCCGTGCTCGTCACCGTGGACGCCGCCGAGGCGCTGCTCGGCGCCGACGTCGTCGCCACCGACACCTGGGTGTCCATGGGCCAGGAGGACGAGAAGGAGGCCCGGCTGCAGCTGTTCCGCGGCTACGCCGTGGACGAGGCGGCGATGAAGCTCGCGGCACCCGACGCCGTCGTGCTCCACTGCCTGCCCGCCTACCGCGGCTACGAGATCGCCGCGGCCGTGATCGACGGCCCGCAGTCCGTCGTCTGGGACGAGGCGGAGAACCGGCTGCACGCCCAGAAGGCCCTGATGGCGTGGCTGATGCACCGCTCAGGCCTGGCTATTGTCGAGGGGCTGGCGCCGAATCGGACGCTGACACCGAAGGCTCTCGGCTAATGTCCGTCCAGCCCGCCTCGCCGGGGGCCAGCCCGGCCACCAAGACGGCCCGGCAGGCGCGGATCACCGCGATCCTCACCGGTGAGTCGGTCCGCTCGCAGGCCGAACTGGCGGCGCTGCTGGCGGACGACGGCGTCCAGGTCACCCAGGCCACGCTGTCCCGGGACCTGGTGGAGCTGGGCGCGGTGCGGGTGCGCGGCAAGGACGGCGTGCTCGTCTACGCGGTGCCGGGGGAGGGCGGGGAACGCGCGGCCAAAAGCGGCGTCACCCAGGAGATCCTCGACGCGCGGCTGGCCCGGCTCTGCGGGGAACTGCTGGTCACCGCCGAAGCGTCCGCGAACATCGTGGTGCTGCGGACGCCGCCGGGTGCGGCCAACTTCCTGGCCCTGGCCATCGACCACTCGGTGATGCCGTCGATCCTCGGCACCATCGCCGGGGACGACACCGTGCTGCTGGTCACCCGCGATCCGCTCGGCGGGGCCGACATGGCCGCCCGCTTCCTGCAGCTCGCCGAGGAAGCCGGCACCGGCTGACCTCACCCCGGCCTGAAGATTGGGCCTGCCGCAGGGATGTGACAGGCTTTCAGTAGACAAGCTTTGACCCCGACATTTTCCCCAAACAACTAAGGAGCATTTCAAGTGACTGAGCGTATTGTGCTGGCCTACTCCGGTGGCCTGGATACTTCCGTAGCCATCGGCTGGATCGGAGAAGCGACCGGCGCCGAGGTTATCGCCGTGGCGGTCGACGTCGGACAGGGCGGCGAGTCGCTGGAGACGATCCGCCAGCGTGCCCTGGGCTGCGGCGCCGTCGAAGCCTACGTCGCCGACGCGTCCGACGAGTTCGCCGACGAATACTGCATGCCCGCGCTGAAGGCCAACGCCCTCTACCAGGGCCACTACCCGCTGGTCTCCGCAATCTCGCGCCCGGTGATCGTCAAGCACCTCGTCAAGGCCGCCCGCGAATTCGGCGCCACCACGGTGGCCCACGGCTGCACGGGCAAGGGCAACGACCAGGTCCGCTTTGAAGTCGGCATCCAGACTCTCGGCCCGGACCTGAAGTGCATCGCCCCGGTCCGCGACCTCGCCCTGACCCGCGACAAGGCCATCGCCTTCGCCGAGGAAAAGGGACTGCCGATCGAGACCACCAAGAAGAACCCGTACTCGATCGACCAGAACGTCTGGGGCCGCGCCGTCGAAACCGGCTACCTCGAGGACATCTGGAACGCCCCCACCAAGGACATCTACGACTACACCGCGACCCCGGAATTCCCCCCGGCCCCGGATGAGGTCACCATCTCCTTCGAGGCCGGCATCCCGGTCGCGATCGACGGCGTCAGGGTCACCCCGCTGCAGGCCATCAAGGAACTCAACCGCCGCGCCGGCGCCCAGGGCATCGGCCGGATCGACGTCGTCGAGGACCGCCTCGTCGGGATCAAGTCCCGTGAGGTCTACGAGGCACCGGGCGCCATGGCGCTCATCACAGCGCACAAGCACCTCGAGGACATTACGGTGGAGCGCGAGCAGGCCCGCTTCAAGGCCACCGTGGGCCAGCGCTGGTCCGAGCTGGTCTACGACGGCCAGTGGTTCTCCCCGCTCAAGCGCTCCCTCGACGCCTTCATCGAGGACACCCAGCGCTATGTCACCGGTGACATCCGCATGATGCTGCACGGGGGCCAGGCGATCGTGAACGGACGCCGCTCCGAGACCTCGCTCTACGACTTCGACCTCGCCACCTACGACACCGGCGACACCTTCGACCAGTCGATGGCGCGCGGCTTCATCGAGCTGTGGGGCATGTCCGCCAAGGTGGCCTCCGGCCGCGACATCCGCGTCGCCGGAAAATAATGGCCTCCGCAACGAATGAAGGTGCCCTGTGGGGCGGCCGGTTCGCCGGCGGCCCCGCGGATGCCCTCGCCGCGCTGAGCAAGTCCACGCACTTTGACTGGCGGCTGGCCCGCTACGACATCGCCGGTTCCAAGGCGCACGCCCGCGTGCTGCACAAGGCCGGACTGCTCGACGACACCGAGCTCGAGGGCATGCTGGACGCCCTGGGCCGGCTGGACGACGACGTCGCCTCCGGAGCGTACCTGCCGGCGGAGTCCGACGAGGACGTGCACGGGTCGCTGGAACGCGGCCTGATCGAGCGCGCCGGCACCCAGCTCGGCGGCAAGCTCCGTGCGGGCCGCTCCCGCAACGACCAGGTGGCCACGCTGGGCCGGATGTTCCTCCGCGACCACGCCCGGATCATCGCCCGCGGCGTGCTCGCCACCATCGATGCCCTCGTGGACCAGGCCAGGGCGCACCAGGGCGTGGCCATGCCGGGCCGCACCCACCTGCAGCACGCCCAGCCGGTGCTGCTCAGCCACCACCTCCTGGCCCACGCCTGGGCACTGCTGCGCGATGTGCAGCGGCTGGCGGACTGGGACAAGCGCGCCGGCGTCTCGCCGTACGGCTCCGGCGCCCTCGCGGGCTCCTCGCTGGGCCTGGACCCGGAAGCCGTGGCCGCGGAGCTCGGCTTCTTCTCCGCCACGCACAACTCGATCGACGGCACCGCCTCCCGCGATGTCTTCGCCGAGTTCGCGTGGATCACGGCCATGATCGGCGTGGACCTCTCCCGCGTGTCGGAGGAAGTCATCCTGTGGGCCACCAAGGAGTTCTCCTTCGTCACCCTGCACGATTCCTACTCCACCGGCTCCTCGATCATGCCGCAGAAGAAGAACCCGGACGTGGCGGAACTGGCCCGCGGAAAGGCCGGCCGGCTGATCGGCAACCTGACCGGGCTGCTGGCCACCCTGAAGGGCCTGCCGCTCGCGTACAACCGCGACCTGCAGGAGGACAAGGAACCTGTCTTCGACGCCGCCGACACGCTGGAGGTCCTGCTCCCGGCAGTCTCCGGCATGATCGCGACCCTGACGTTCAACACCGAACGGATGGAGTCCCTGGCACCGCAGGGCTTCGCGCTGGCGACGGACATCGCCGAATGGCTGGTCCGCCAGGGCGTTCCGTTCCGCGAGGCGCATGAGCTCTCCGGTGCTGCGGTCAAGCAGGCCGAAAGCCGCGGCGCCGAACTCTGGGACCTCACGGACGAGGAATTCGCCGCCATCTCGGAGCACCTGACGCCGGAGGTCCGCACGGTCCTCAGCACCGAAGGGTCGTTGAACAGCCGGAACTCCCAGGGCGGCACCGCGCCGGCCGCCGTCGAGCGCCAGCTGCTCGCCCTCGAAGGGGAGCTCGCCGCCGTCCGCGGCTACGCGGGGTAGCACGCGCCGGGCAGTCCCGGCAGGCCCGACCACCGGTGGTCGGGCCTGCCGGGACTTTCTTCGTTAAGGTGGGCGGATGAGCGAAACCTTCCGCCAGTTGCTGCGTGCCCTGCCCGATTTCCCCGAGCTGCTCCCGGACTTCGACCCGGCCGGCGCCCCCACGGACCCCGCCGAACTGTTCCGGCAGTGGCTCAAAGAGGCGCTGGCCGCCGGTGTCCCGCAGCCCAACGCCTGCAGCCTCGCCACTGCGGATGAGCTCGGGCGGCCCTCCGCCCGGATGCTGATCCTGAAGGACATCGACGACGACGGCTGGCACTTCGCCACGTCCCGCGCCTCCCGGAAGGGCCGGGAACTCTCGGCTAATCCCCACGCTGCACTGAACTTCTTCTGGCAGCCGCAGGGCCGGCAGGTCCGTGTTGCCGGCGGTGTGGTGCAGCTGTCCGCTGCCGCGTCCGCGTCCGACTGGCACGCCCGGCCCGGCGCGGACGGCAGCGACAACCCGGACTGGCAGCTGTACGCCCTTCGGCCGCGGGAGATCGAGTTCTGGCAGGCCCGGCACGACCGCCGGCACCTCCGCCACCGCTACGGTCCGGAGTCTTTCAGTTAATCAGGATTTATCCAGTCCGCGCGGGTTAGGATGATCGCCATGACCACCATCACCCCGGAAAAACTCCTGGAAGAACTTCGCCGCGCCGCCGGCGTCGTGACCGGAATCACCGCCACTTTCTTCGACGAGGACGTCAAGACCCCCTCGGAACTGCCGGGCTGGACCCGCGGCCACGTGCTGGCCCACGTCTGCGGGATCGCCAACGCGATGGCGCGCCAGCTGGAATACGCCGCCCGGGGTCACAGCATCGAGCTCTACGATGGCGGCTACGAAGGCCGGACCCGCGCCATCGAGATGGCCGCCGGGCACACCCTCGCGGAACACCGTGCCGACCTGGACGCCGCCCTGGACCGGGCGCTGCAGGCTTTTGAATCTCTGGACGCCGACGGCTGGCGGGCGCCCATCAGCTTCCGCGGGGGAGTCGTCTTCGACGGCGGACTGGCGCTCTGGCGCGAGCTCGTCATCCACGCCACCGACCTCGGCACCGGCCGCGGCCCGGAAACCTGGAACCGGCCATTCTGCGAGCATCTTTTCGATTTCCTGGCCGCGCGGGTGCCGGAAGGGCAGCGGTTCGTGCTCCAGCCGCTCGGCCTGCCGGCAGTGTCCATCGGCGCCCCGGGCGGCCGGTCGACCGCCATCAACGGGATGCTGACCGACATCGCGGCCTGGCTCGCGGGACGCACGCCCACCCTTGGCAGCCTGCGGGCCACCGCGGCGGCCGACGGCGTGGACCTCCCGGCGCTGCTGCCCTGGCCGGCCGGGGTTCCTGTCAGCCGCTAGGACTTCCGCCGGGCTGACTCTTCGCGCCTCTGGACCGCCGGGACTGGGCGCGACGTCTCACCCCGGCACCGGCGGCCGGTGCTACGCCACGTCGGCGGCCTGCCGGCGCTCCCGGTCCAGCAGGCTCTCCTTGATGGCCAGCCCCCAGCGGAATCCGCCCAGGCTGCCGTCGGTGCGGATCACCCGATGGCAGGGAACGAACAGCGCCGCCGCGTTGAAAGCGCAGGCGCTGGCCGCGGCGCGCACGGCTTTGACGTTTCCGGACAGCTCCGCGTACTCGGTGTAGGTCACGGGGTGTCCCGGCGCGACGGTCCGGAGGATGTCCCAGGCATGGCCCCGGAACGGCCCGGATTTTTGCAGCACCGGCACCGTCATGGCGGGCCCGGGATCCCCGGCATAGAACGCCTCCACGGCGCCGGAGATGATGTCCAGCGCAGTGACGGTCTCGTAGTCCGCGGGGAGCAGCTCGGGATGGATCTGGCCGGTCAGCTCGCCCGGCACGGCAGTCCACCCGGAGGCCAGCACGGCCCCGTCCCGGGCAATGATGGTGAACGGGCCGTCCGGGGTGGACATGGTCAACAACTGGGCTTTCATGAGCTCGCTTTCTGCGGAGGCTGGGTAAGGGTGCGCGCCGCTGCCGCGCGCCACAGGTGCATCGTGGCGTAGGAGCGCCAGGGGCTGAGTTCCCGGAAATCAGGACTGAGGCTGGTTTCAGGGACTACGGCTGCGCCGTCCGTCTCCCGGGCGAGTGAGCGGATGCCGTTGCGCACCGCTGCGTCGTTGGCCAGGAAGACATCCGGGGCGCCGATCACGCGCATCGCCACGTAACCAACCGTCCACGGCCCAATGCCGGCAAGGGGCATCAGTTTCGACTCCAGGCCGGGCAGGTCGTCGCCGTAGCCGAAGTCGAGCACGCCCGAGGCCATCGCCGCGGCGGCTGCGCGGACGGAATCGATGCGGCGCTGCGGCCCGCGGAGCAGTTCGAAGCCGTTCCCGGCAATCTGCTCCGCCGTCGGGAACAGCCGGTGCAGGCCGTCCGACGGAACCAGGCTCTCGCTGCCGGCCGCGGACAGCTGGATGAGGGCGGTACGGGCCGCGGCGACCGTGATCTGCTGGCCGATCATGGCCCGGACCAGCAGCTCCTGCGGGTCGACGGCGCCCGGCATCCGCATCCCGGGAGTGGCGGCGACGCTGGCTGAGAGCCGCGGATCGGACCCCAGCGCACCGTCGATGGCGACCGGGTCGGCGTCGAGGTCCAGCAGCCGGCGGACCCGGCTGAGCAGGGGAGGCAGATCCCGCAGGTCGACGGCGCCGACGGTCAGTATGAGCGGACGGCCCGGGGACCCGGCGTCGTAGTCCACCCGGAAGCGGGCATCGCCGTGGGCCAGGCGCAGGGTCCGGGCGTAGGAGGTGGACGAGCCTTCCTCGATGCCCGGAATGGCCCGGACCGCGAGGAAGTCGAAGACCCCCGGGTCGAACGGCTCGCGGTACGGCAGGTTCAGCGTCAGCGCCGTCGTCGACTGCGCGGCCACGCCGGAGGAACGGTGGTGCCGGGCGGTGGCCCGCAGCGCCGACGGCGTCATGGCGAAGACATCGCCGATGGTCTCGTTGAACTGGCGGACGCTGCTGAAGCCGGCCGCGAAGGCAATGTCCGCGACTTTCATGGGCGTGGAGACGAGCAGGGTGCGGGCGGTCTGGGCGCGGCCGGCCCGGGCCAGCGACAGTGGTCCCGCGCCGAGTTCGTTGCTCAGGATCCGGTTGAGCTGCCGCGCGGAGTAGCCCAGCCGGGCGGCAAGCCCCTCCACGCCGTCGCGGTTGATCACACCGTCGTTGATGAGCCGCATCGCGCGTCCGGCGATGTCGGAGCGCACGTTCCAGGCAGGGGTGCCGGGGACGGCCTCGGGCAGGCAGCGTTTGCAGGCCCGGTAGCCGGCGTCGTGCGCGGCGGCGGAGGTTTCGTAGAAGGTGACATTCCCTGATTTGGGGGTCCGGGCCGGGCAGGAGGGCCGGCAATAAATGCCCGTGGTGCGGACAGCGGTGTAGAACTGCCCGTCGAACCGGGTGTCCCGGGCGTCGATTGCCCGGTAGCGCTGCCAGAAGTCCATGCGTTCATCCTGCCAGCTTCCGGGGACGGCCGCTAGCGGAAATCGGACACGGTGGTGGAGGGCGCGGACGCCGTTTGTTAAAGTCGGAGCATGACTTTGACGCCCCCTGTCAGCGCGCCGGGCCGTGGACTCCCTGCCGGTGGGCCGGCCCCGGGCGAACTGCGGGAGCTCCTGTCCCTGGACGCCCGGCAGGTGGCGCCCCTGCTGCTCGGCGCGGTTCTGACGCATGAGGGGAGCGGCGGCCCGGTGTCCGTGCGGATCACGGAGGTGGAGGCCTATCTGGGCCCGCATGACTCGCAGCACCCGGATCCCGGCTCGCACACCTTCCGCGGCGCCACCGCGCGCAACGCCCCGATGTTCGGCCCGGCCGGCCATCTTTACGTCTACTTCACCTACGGCATGCACCACTGCGCCAACATCGTGTGCGGGCCGGCCGGTGTGGCTTCCGCCGTGCTGCTGCGGGCCGGTGAGATTGTGTCCGGGGAGGAGCTCGCACTCACCCGCCGGCCGACGTCGAAATCCTCCAAGGACCTGGCGAGCGGACCTGCCCGGCTCGCCACAGCACTCGGCATTACAACGGCGGACAGCGGACGCGACGCCCTCCAGGCCCCGTTCCGGCTGGAACTTCCCGCCCAGCAGGCTCTGAACGTCAGCGCCGGTCCGCGCGTCGGCGTCTCCGGCGCCGGGGGCACCCACGACTATCCCTGGCGCTTCTGGCTGAGCGGCGACCCGACCGTTTCGCGCTACAAGGCGGCGAAGGTGCGGACGGCCTAGCCGGACGGCCATGGTTCCGGTTCCAAGGGACCGGCGGCGGGGGAGGATGACATCGTATGGGTGAGGGCAAGCGCGGGAAACCACGCAGTGAGCTCGAAAGGCTCGAGATCTTTGCGCAGCTGGCCGCCGACTATTTCCGGATGGTCGAGCTGTTCGAAACTGCCGACGGACCGGCTCCGGCGGACTCGCCCGGGGCGGAGCGCCGGCAGTGGGTGGAACTCTTCCGGGCGGCCCTGCTGCGCAAGTTCATCGTCCGGGATGAGCACGTCTCCCTCAAGCTGGTGGTGCGGGCCCTCCGCCTCTGCAACTTTGCGGCAGACCGCACGCTCGCGGAGGGCACGGATGCGGTGGCTGACCTGTTCACCGCCGAGATGGTTCAGGGCCGGCAGCATGTGATGCCCGAACCGACCCCGGATGACGGTCGTGACATTTTCGAGGACGTCCTCTACGGCCGGTTGCTGCATGGCGACGCTGACCGCTTCCGCCGCTCCGAATGGGCAAAGGACCACCACCGCCTGGGGTCCGCGGCGGCCCGGCGGTTCGACGCGGAGCAGGCGCTCGGCAAGGCGCTCGAAGTCGTCAGCTAGGGACTCGCGCACGGGCTGCTGCGGCCACCGGCCGCACCGGTCAGCGACCCGGGTCCAGCCAGTAAGGTTGATGGGTGAATCAAAGCGAGCACCACCAGAGAACGATGTCCCGGATAGGCACCACCGCACCGGTGGGAGAGCTGATCAGCAGCCTGTGCGCCACCATCCCCGATTACCCCAAGCCCGGGATCGTCTTCAAGGACCTGACCCCGGTCTTCGCCGACGGCGCGGCGCTGCAGGCTGTCGTGAACGCCCTGGTGGAGCCGTTCAAGGGCCAGTTCGACGCCGTCGCCGGGGTGGAAGCCCGCGGCTTCCTGCTGGCCGCCGCCGCGGCGTACGCCACCGGCACCGGCGTCATCACGGTCCGCAAGGCCGGCAAGCTGCCCCGTGAAGTGGTCTCCGAGGACTACGCGCTGGAATACGGCAACGCCACCCTGGAACTGCACACCACGGACCTGGCTCCCGGCAGCCGGGTCCTGATCCTCGACGACGTCCTCGCCACGGGCGGCACGCTCGGCGCCGCCGTGCGGCTGTTCGAACGCTGCGGGGTCGAGGTGGCCGGTGTGGGCGTGGTCATGGAACTCGGCGAACTCGGTGGCCGCTCGGCCCTGGCCGGCCACCGGGTCAGCTCCCTGCTGCGCCTGTAACCCGGACCCGGCCGCACGGCCCGCGGCGGGCTGCGCAGGGACGGTGGACGATTCCGGACGCCTCGGTAGAATGCCTGCAAAAAACTGACATGTGCCGATGGGGAGACCGAAATGGTTGTAGAATGGTTGGTCTGTCTTTTTCGATAGGGGAACGTTCGATGCACGACGCTGATTTGGCCCATGAACGCGACTATGTGGCCGGACTTTACGCCCGGCTGGATGAGCTGCGGGCGGAAAAGCGCGCCCAGCTGGCGCAGGTCCGGCGTGCCGGTGCGGTGGGCACCATGCAGAACGTCTCCGAGCGGGACGCGTTCGCCGCGCTGTACGAGGACCGCCTCGCGCAGCTCGACGCCGTTGACGACCGGCTCGTGTTCGGCCGCCTCGACCTCGACTCCGGCGAGGCCCAGTACATCGGCCGTATCGGCCTGACCACCGACGACCTCCAGCGGCTCATGCTGGACTGGCGCGCGCCCGAGGCCGGCCATTTCTACCAGGCCACCGCGTTCGACCGGCAGGGGGTGCGCCGCCGCCGCCACCTGATCCTGCAGGGCCGCGAGGTCAAGGCCATCGAGGATGACGTCCTCGACGCCGACCTGCTCTCCGACGACGAGTCCCTCCAGGGCGAGGGCGCCCTGCTGGCGGCCCTGAATTCCAAGCGGACCGGACGGATGTCGGACATCGTCGGAACCATCCAGTCCGAGCAGGACCGGATCATCCGTTCATCGATCACCGGCGCCCTCGTGGTCCAGGGCGGTCCCGGCACCGGCAAGACCGCCGTGGCGCTGCACCGCGCCGCCTACCTGCTGTACACCCACCGTGACCGGCTCAAGACCGCCGGCGTCCTGCTGGTGGGCCCGTCGTCGTCGTTCATGAAGTACATCGAACGCGTCCTGCCCTCGCTCGGCGAAACCGGCGTCGTGATGGCGAGCGTAGGCCGCCTGATGCCCGGCATCCACGCCGTCGCCGAGCCCGAAGCCGAGGTCGCGGCCATCAAGGGCCGGCTGGACATGGCCGAGGTCGTGGCGAACGCAGTGGCCAACCGGCAGCGCATTCCGGCGGAAAACCGCGTCCTCGAAGTCGACGGACGCAAACTGCTGCTGACTCCCCGGCAGGTCCGCCGGGCCCGGGACAGGGCCCGTGCGACCGGCAAGCCGCACAACGAGGCCCGGGTCTCGTTCGTCAAGATCCTGCTGCGCGAACTGACCGAACAGATGACGGAACTGGTGGAAGCCGGCAGCATCGGCAACAACGCCGACCGCTCCTACCTCGCCGAGGACGTCCGCTCCGCGCGGGACGTCCGGATTGCCCTGAACCTGTGCTGGATGCCGATGACACCGGAAAAGCTCATCGGTGAACTCCTCAGCAGACCGTCGATCCTGGCGGCCTGCACCCCCCACCTCACCCCGGCCGAGCGTGAACTGCTGCTCCGGCCCGCCGACGCCCCGTGGACCGAAGCGGACGTGCCGCTCCTGGACGAGGCCGCCGAACTCCTCGGCGAACTCGACGCGGCCGCCGGCAGGGGACTGGCCCAGCAGGAGCACGACCGCGCCCGCGACCTGGCCAATGCCAAGCAGACGCTGGTCAACATGGAAACAGCCGGCGTGGACGTCCTGATCTCCGCGGAAGAGCTCGTGGACCAGAACCAGGAACGCGAAGCCCGGCTGACCGCCGCCGAGCGCGCCACGACAGACCGCAGCTGGGCGTTCGGGCACATTGTGGTGGATGAGGCCCAGGAGCTCTCGCCGATGCAGTGGCGCCTGCTGGTCCGCCGCTGCCCGCTGAAGTCCTTCACGATTGTGGGCGATATTGCCCAGACGAGTTCCGTGGCCGGCGCCAATTCCTGGCACAGCGCCCTCGCGCCGATGTTCGGCGACCGCTGGCAGCTGGAGGAACTCACGGTCAACTACCGCACGCCGTCGCAGATCGCCGAAGCGGCTGCCCGGATGGCCAACGCGGCGGGCCTTGTGGTGTCCGCACCGAAGGCTGTCCGGGAGGGCCGCTGGTCGCCGGTGATCGACCGCGTCGACCGCGGCGGGATCATAAGCAAGCTCGTGGAGGTCCTGCCGGAGGAGCTGGGTGCGCTCGAGGGCGGCCTGCTGGCCGTCATTGCCGACGGCGAGCTTCTCCCGGAGGCGACCGCCGCGCTGCGCGCCGTCTACGGCCGCCGCGTCGGCACGGACGCGGGCAGCTACGTGCAGGACATCGTGGTGATCAGCCCGCGGGAGGCCAAGGGCCTGGAGTTCGACGGCGTCGTGGTGCTGGAGCCATCGGCCATGCTCAACCATGAGCACGGCCGGGTCGGCGACCTGTATGTGGCCATGACCCGGCCCACCCAGCGGCTGCGGCTCATCGCCTCCGCCGGTGTGCCGGCCGGCATCGAGGACTGAGTCCCGCCGCCGGCCGGACGGCCGGCTGACGGTCACAAGCGCTGACGGTGCCTTGATCCTGCTAACTTAGATTCCGTGTCCCAGCTAAATGATCTACGTTCCCAGCAGAATGACCCCAGCTTCGCCAACGTCTGGCAGGAGCTGAAATGGCGAGGCCTGGTCCACGTCTCCACGGATGAGGCGGAGCTGGAAAAGCTCCTCGCCGGCGATCCCGCGACCTATTACTGCGGCTTCGATCCGACCGCGCCAAGCCTGCACCTGGGCAACCTGGTCCAGCTGCTGCTGATGCGCCGGATCCAGTTGGCCGGCCACAAGCCCCTGGGGCTGGTCGGCGGCTCCACCGGCCTGATCGGAGATCCGCGGCAGACCGCCGAGCGCGTGCTCAACACCCCCGAGACGGTGGCCGAATGGGTCGGGAAACTGCAGGCCCAGGTCCAGCGTTTCCTCAGCTTCGAGGGCGACAACGCGGCCCGAATGGTCAACAACCTGGACTGGACCGCGCCGCTGAGCGCCATCGACTTCCTGCGCGGCATCGGCAAACACTTCCGGGTCGGCACCATGATCAAAAAGGACATTGTTGCCAACCGCCTGAACTCCGACGAGGGGATCAGCTACACGGAGTTCAGCTACCAGATCCTTCAGGGCATGGACTACCTGCAGCTGTTCCGCGATTACGGTTGTGTCCTGCAGACCGGCGGTTCGGACCAGTGGGGCAATCTCACCAGTGGCACCGATCTCATCCGCAAGGTCGAGGGCAAGCACGTCCACGCGCTGGGTACCCCCCTCATCACGAACGCCGACGGCACCAAGTTCGGCAAGAGCGAGGGCAACGCCATCTGGCTCGATCCGGAGATGTGCAGCCCGTACGCCTTCTACCAGTTCTGGCTCAACACGGCGGACAGCGACGTGGCGGCACGCCTGAGGGTGTTTACCTTCCTGGGCCGCGCCGAGATCCAGGCGCTGGAGGCCTCGGTTGCCGAGCGGCCTTTCGGCCGCGAAGGACAGCGGAAACTCGCCTACGAGGTGACCTCCCTCGTCCACGGAGTGGACGCCACCGAGAAGGTCATCGCAGCCTCTGCTGCGCTGTTCGGCAACGGTGACCTCCGTGTCCTGGACGAGGCCACGCTCAAGGCGGCCACGTCCGAACTCCCGTCGGCCACCGTCGATGCCGGCGGCCTGGGCATTATCGAACTGCTGGTTGCTACAGGCCTGTCGGAGAGCAAGTCCGCCGCCCGCCGCACCGTGGGGGAGGGCGGGGCCTACGTCAACAACGCCAAGGTCGCGGATCCGGACGCTGTGATCGAGCCCGGCCAGCTGCTGCACGGACGTTACCTGCTGCTGCGCCGGGGTAAAAAGAACCTCGCCACCGTGGAAGTCTCCGCGGCCTAGAGCAAGTTCGAACGTCACCTGCACGCTCCTGCCCGGCCCGGTTGCAAGGTCGGGCAGGAGCGTGTATTGTTTTCTGAGTCGCCACCACAGAGTGGCGACCAACCCCAACAAAAATAGAGAAGCAATTCTTCTAGCGCCTTCGGCTCCCCTGGAGCGAGCAGCGCAAGAATGAAAAATTGCTTCACATTTTGCTGGGCCTATTCGCTCCATCGAGTGAAATTCGGATGAAAATCCGGATTTGCAAAGTGGATATGAATGAAATAAGCTTCAAATATCGCAGCGAAGAAAAAGCGAAACAATAGAATTCAGCTGCATTGAATTGTTTCGAATAGTACTTCGAATGTGTCTGTTGTTTGAGAACTCAATAGTGTGCCAAGTTTGTTGATACCAATTTATTGTATTGAATTGGTTGAATTGATCGGGCCCGCCACCCCGTGGTGTGGT